>NZ_JBWQXL010000001.1:0-489548 GCF_056620565.1 Nostoc sp. LEGE 12454 | reverse complement strand
TCCGGTCGTACACCACACAAGCGTTTAAAGTCTTCTGGCTTTAAGATTTTTACTTGTTCGTATGTCATCAATGCTACCCAACTCTAACCTACTTGTCCCACGTATTTGGGACTTTTGCAAGAGGTCTAATGCATAGTCTAAACGCCAATAAGTTGACACGTATGGGCAATGCCCATGCCCCTACGGTAAATCTATAGATATCAGGGTTTTCGTGAATTGAATTTATAAGTTGCATTAAAAAAAGGAGGCAGTTACTAACCACCTCCTGACAAATTAAAGCTTGGATGGACTGAGAAATGCTTCGACAGCAGACTAGAAACTCAGCTAGCTGCGACTCAAAAACATAGTCAAGACCACTCCCAGGATAATCAATCCACCGCCAAGGATGAATGACCAGAAGCGATGGTAACTGTTGACGATAGTGCCATTTTCGCTCTGGAGTTGAATTAAATCCATCCAAGGCGCAACACCTCGACGGAACCAACCCACAGCCCCCACTTGTTCGCCAATCAAGCTTTGGACTCGCTTCATCCCAAACAGGAAATTGCCGATAGGGCCAAAGCGTGAGGCGTAATGCAGATAAAGCATTCCGCTACGATCCTGAATTTTTAAATCGGAACCAAATTTATAACCAGCGTCGCCACGACCAATGAGTTGACCTTCAAGTTTTGCCGGTTGTCCGCGTAACGGACTGGCATAAGGGTCTGACATTAGGGTGAGAATATCGGTTTCCGGTGCTTGCTTATAGTCGGGGAACATCACCAAAGCTTTGATAAGAATTCCGATTCCTAAGCCAATTAGTGGCGCACCCAATACTAAACCTGTGTTTGGCGAACTTGACAACAAAATCACACCTGTTACCAAGCCAACCAAGAAACCAATTGTTTCAGCACCGTACAATACAACATCTAAAAAGAAGTTGCCGTAAAGTCTACTTTTATTAAGAGTTTTACCTTCTCCAATAACTCGCCCCATATCAAACTCAGTCGGTAAACCCAATTGTTCCGCGTATGTACTCAACGCACGAACTCGTTTACCTGTCAATGGATGAGTTGAATTTAATTCCATCCACCAGCCCCAAGGGTTAAACATATCCCACAGAAAGACGCGACCAATTTTTTGAGTATCGGATGCAATGCGGTAGGCAGTTCCTGTGGAAGCGGCGGCTTTATGGTCATATATACCCAAGGCGCGAGTTCCTTCAATTAAACGGCTGGGTTCTTGTGTCCGCGAACCTTCTTCTAATATCCCATAAGCAATCTTCACTAAAGCGCGGGACAGTCCATTGGGATTACCCGTACTTTCGGCTGCAAAGTGGTCGGCAAAATATTCTCGTGTGCGAGAAAGGTACAGCACTAGATAAGTACCGATGACATAAAACACGTAAGCAACTAGGGCAGCAGTTTGCATCGCATCTTTAATTTTGCTATCGCCACCGCCACGCCCAAATCTTCTAGCTGTGCTGTAAATCAAGTAACAAATTTGCACTAAGGTAGAAGCTACTGTCATCACTGCAAAGTCCCAGTGGACGATGTGCCCCAGTTCGTGAGCGTAGACGGTAGCAATTTCATCATCATCGAGGTATGTGAAAAGTCCCTGACTGACGACTAAACGGGCGCTGTTTGGCAATGATCCATAAGTAAAAGCCGTGGGGTTTTGGTCGTTAATGATTCCCAAACGCGGCGTTTTCAGCTTTTTCTGTTCGCAGACTTGGCGAATAACTTTAGCTGTCTCTGGATTGAGGGTTTCAACTTCTGCTAACTCTACCCAGCGAGTTTGGTAAAGCCAGCTTTGAGTTAAGTCCATGATGAATGGAGATATGAAAAAGGCGGCGATATTAAAAACTAGGGTAATACCAATAGCGATCGCTAATCCTTGGAGTGGATTATCGTTACCCAAAATAAATACTAAGCTCAAACCTAAAGCCAATACCATGCCAAACAGCAAGGTCATGGTGACACCAGAAGCTAACGCCAAACTACCACCCACTCCCCCCATTGCTAATTTCATCCCAGTGGTAACGGCACGACCAGCTTTTTGGCTAGCTTTAGGTGGCGTTTGGCGGAAGGATTGACTGGCTTGTTCTGCCCAACTGCGAGCCTGGGGATTTTCACTCATGATTAACTTTTGACACAGGGCTTTGGCTTTTTCGGTTTCGCCTGTGGCTTGATAAGCTTTCATCAGCCACATCTGTGCTGAAAGATAATCTGAGGAATTGTGTTCAACAGAATCGCGGCAGAATTGTTCGAGTAATTCGACCGCTTCTTGATAACGTTTTTGGTTTAAGGCATTTAATGCAGATTGCAATGACATAGGATCTCCCTACTGAAGGAGTGGTATTTGATCTATCAATACTCAATAGATCCAGCGATCGTCACTGCAATTTCGTAAAAATTTAATTAATGACAGTATAAAATATTTACTTAAGTAAAAGACTAGAAAAACATATATTACTATGTCTTTCTAGCCTGGGGAACGCATAAATCATTTTTAAGATTTTCAAATAAAACCTGTGATAATACTTACAATATTTTTTTCGTTGTAAACTTACTACCTTTTTCTCCGTATTTTGATATTTAGAGAATAAATGTTTTCAACCCAGTCTTGCTTCACCCAATCAGAGTAATTATTGATTACCCAAATGGTTCACCCGATTGGAGGAAGACGAATGATGAACATAACCTGAGATTGATAAGATGAGGAAAAAGTAAAGATTTGTACTATGACTATTTTTGATATTGCTTCTCCCCTAATTGCGATCGCTGGACAAACTCGCCAAGCTGCAAGTAAGCTAGCGATTCTCTCCACTGAGGCAAAAAATCAAGCGATTGAAGCGATCGCTCAAGCTTTAGAATCAGCTAGAGATGAAATTTTACAAGCAAATGTTGCTGATTGTAAAGCTGCAACTGCTGAAGGGATTCCCCAACCGCTTTATAAACGCTTGCAGTTGGATGAACATAAATTAAGAGATGCGATCGTTGGGGTACGAGATGTTGGTAAGCTAGCCGATCCAATTGGTAAAGTCCAAATTCACCGCGAACTTGACACTGGTTTAGTTCTGAAGCGAATTACTTGTCCTTTAGGCGTTTTGGGGATTATTTTTGAAGCCCGTCCAGAAGCGGCGATTCAAATTGTTTCTTTAGCAATCAAATCGGGAAATGGTGTAATCCTCAAATGTGGAAAGGAAGCGGTACGTTCTTGCGAAGCGATAGTTAAGGCTATTAAACAAGGATTATCTCAAACTGCTGTTAATCCAGATGCAGTGCAGTTGCTCACAACAAGAGAAGAAACTCTAGAACTTTTGAAATTAGATAAATATGTAGATTTAATTATTCCTAGAGGTTCTAATTCCTTTGTCAGATTTGTGCAGGAAAATACTCGTATTCCGGTACTAGGTCACGCTGACGGAATTTGTCATCTTTATATAGATAAAGCCGCCAATATTTCTAAAGCAGTTTCGATTACTGTCGATGCGAAAGCGCAATATCCTGCTGTTTGTAATGCAATTGAAACTTTGTTAGTTCACTCTTCTCTTGCTACAGAATTTTTACCAAAAGTTGCTGAGGCTTTGCAAGAACGCCATGTGGAATTAAGAGGCGATAAACGCACCTTGAAAATTTTACCTAACATCGAAGCTGCAACAGAGATAGACTGGGAAACAGAATACAGCGATTTTATTTTGTCGATAAAGATTGTAGACTCTATAGAAGATGCGATCGCACATATTAACGAATATGGTTCTCGTCATACCGACGCGATTATCTCTGAAGATTCAGCATCTGTGGAAACTTTCTTTGGACTAGTAAATTCAGCCAATATATTCCACAATTGTTCTACCCGCTTTGCTGATGGTTTCCGCTATGGTTTCGGCGCAGAAGTAGGGATTAGTACGCAACAAATGCCTCCCCGCGGCCCCGTTGGTTTAGAAGGATTGGTGACATACAAATATCAAATGACTGGCGATGGCCATATTGTAGCTACTTACACCGGGGCGAATGCTAAAGCTTTTACCCATCAGGATTTAGTGTAAAATATCATCAAAAGTATATGCTTTAGTAAGGCTATCAATACACCGATTTATCCGGTGTATTTTTTCTGTTAATACTTTATCTGAGTTGTCAAAAGTTTTAATTGGGCCATGCCATCGATCATCATTTAAGAAAACCTCTTTAAAAGCTCCGTTAGTGTATTGACTAATTACTTTACCCCAAAAAGCTTGTGCGCCTAAGTTCAAAGCAGTCTGCCGTACTTCCCAACAGCCGGGAAACTGGTTGAAAATGTGAGTAGCTACCTGTTCTCCAATACCCTGATTTCGATATTTCTTGAGGATAAAGAACTCGGCAATAGACATAGCATTGTTATCTTGATGAAGGCAGGTATGCTGATTAATAAGTACAAACCCTGCCAGTTTCCGATCAACTTTAACTAGAAATGGGTGTCGCTCAGGTTCTGTCCAATAGTAATTAAGATATCGATAGCCAAACAAGCCACAGTCATCTACATCTTTAGCTTCTATCTCACTTAAGTCATGCTGGTATAGTTCCATTAAATTACACAGTACTGACTTCTGTTGTTGAGTAGCTTTAACCACTTCAATTTTCATAAAGCATCTACGATACTGGCACTACAAGATATACTTTCATACAGAGAAATATTTGGATGTTTTTTAATTTGGAAATCTCTTTAAACTAATGCCTTGAGTAACGCTTGAAGTTTAAGTTGCACCTCTGCAAACTCTTTGTGAGGATCGGAGCCAGCCACGATACCAGCACAAGCATACAATCTCGCGCGATCGCAAAAGTATTAAACAAAAGCAATATAATCAATCCGTATAAAATCATCGCGTTGGCACTTGAAGCGACTCAATCTGGTAGCTGCATAAGCCTGCTGTTCATGCAGGAAGTCTTCTACAAAGCTATATGCGTTTTCTATTTCTCCTGCTGTCAGTCGCCGAAACTTTGACTCAAACAAGTGTGGCTCAACTTGGCGTTTCGGCTCGTCCAATAAAGCTTCATCATGATTATCTTGCCAGATCGCCTCATCAAACTCCAAACGCTCCATCAGTTCACCGTTCTCCCAATAAACGTAACCAATGGTCAAACCAGAATCATCAACCCAGTAGTAAATTGTACGGGTATGTAGCTGTTGAGAAATAGATTGAGCCTGTAGCTCCCAATCCCACGAACAGGTTACAAAGTTATGAGAATCATCAAATGTATCAGTAGTAACATACGTATACTTATCGGTCATAGATACATCTAAGATTCCTGTCCACGAATGTCCGCGAAATTGAAATACAAGCAGCCCAGGATTTTGAATATTTTGCTCGTAAATGTCCTGCTCCCACTCCGCCCCAAACTGTGCCACAATTTCAGCTATTTGGTCTAAAGGCGCATTTACCAATAATCCCACAGCAATTGTATCTATATCTTCTAATCCATAACGTTCTTCAATGGTTTGGTTTTCTGAAATCATATTCTTCATAGTTAAACTACATCTTAAAATGAGCAGCAATAACAAAACAATAAATTAAAAATTAGTGCGATCGCTCTTTGATGTCGGAATTTAAGGGTTTATCGACTTTAGCTGGCATACAAGATTAGTAATTAACTTTAAACTAAGGCTTTCAATAATGCCTGAAGTTTAAGCTGCACCTCTGCAAACTCTTTGTGAGGATCGGAGCCAGCCACGATCCCAGCACCAGCATATAATCTCGCGCGATCGCCATCAATTAATGCTGAACGAATTCCGACAATAAACTCGCAGTTTCCCTGAGAATCTATCCAACCTAGAGGCGCAGCATACAAACCTCTTTCAAAACTTTCATAACGACGAATTTCGGCACAAGCAACATCTCGCGCTGCGCCGGCTACGGCTGGTGTAGGATGCAATTGTCCAACAATCTTCAATGGATGAATGTTAGTAGGAACTGTAGCACTTATAGGTGTCCATAAATGCTGGATGTTAGATAATTGTCGCAGGCGGGGTGCTAATATTTGAGGTGATAAACCTAGCTGAGATAGACGTTGAGTTATAAAATTAAGTACCAGCGAATGTTCGTGCTTTTCTTTTTCACTATTCAGTAAGCGATTGGCATTAGCTGCATCTTCAGCAGGGGTTTTACCTCGTGGTGCAGAACCAGCTAAAGCATCAGTGATTAGCTGTTGATTATTAATACTAATTAATCTTTCTGGACTTGCACCAATAAAATTTTGTCCTTTGCCATTACTTGTAGAAAAAATATAACAATTAGGATGGTTTTGTCTAAGATTATTTAATGATTTAACTAAGCTAAAGTGGCTGCTTGATTTTACATCTAATATATCTGCTAGAACAATCTTACTTAAATGGGTAGACCGAATTTTTTCCAAAACAGATACTACTGAGCGTTTAAATTGGGCAGAGTTTGTGACAGATTTTTTATATAAGTTTGTAGGAAAATAATCAATATTAGCAGAGTAATTTTCTAAAGATTGGATAAATTCAATTTTATTTTGCACATTCTCCAACAATCTTTCAATATTTACATTTGCATTGATAATTATATTTGTTACTAATATGCAACGCTGATTTTTTACAGCTACTTGCCAACGTGGAAGAAAAATGGTAGCAGATGGAAATGGATAATCTACTTGGGCGTTTTTATCAAAAAAGCTGAAATAACAAAAAAAGTGAGGCCCAGAAAAAGGTTGGTTTGCGTTACCAAAATTAATTATATTTTTTAGACAAGATTTGATAAAATATTCTGCTTGATTAAAACGGTCTGAGCCATCAATCTGTAATTTTGCTACAGCATCAATTGCCGCGATCGCTTCTCCTTTACCTCTGTCTTCAAAGTAAAAATTTATTTCATTTGCTTGTGTAAGTTTATCTAATACAAGTAAAGGGTCAACTAAATCAATTTCTTGGGAGATACTGACAATTTGTCTGCAATTATTTTTGACGCACTTTTCTTGCACTGCTACCAGAAATTGATATAAATCTTTGTGCTCTACAAAGAAGTTGCTACGACATGGTGAAACTGTCATGGATTTAACGATAGTAAATTTTTTTTAAGTTAACTTCCTAAAGTGTAATTAATCGTGGTCGTATTTTTACAGGTAACATATTAAGTTGCTATTTCACCAGCGTAGGGTTTACCTTATTTGTGGTGTTCTCAGACTATGATAAGACAGTTTCAGCCTGAGACTGCAACGTGAAGGTGAGTGTTAACAACACAAGGTTAAGAAGCCATAGTAAAAGTGACAGTTGTTTATATATCACCCATATCTAACGTCTCTTGAAATCATAAAATCTCAAGTGTGAGTAATATTCCGGTAATTTAATTAATCACAACTGATGACTACCAAGCAAATTTTATATCCCAACACTAAGTTATGGATGGCAGCTATTAAACCGCCAATGTATAGCGTTGCCATTATGCCCATTTGGGTGGGAACAGCAGTAGCATTTGCCGAAACTAAAATTTTCAATGCTGTAGTATTTTCTACTTTTGTAGCTGCGGCAATCTTAATTCTTGCCTGGGAAAATATCAGTAATGATGTGTTTGATTCTGAAACAGGTATCGATCAAAATAAGCACCATTCTCTGGTGAACTTAACAGGCAATAAGCCATTGATATTTTGGATAGGAAATTTGTGTTTAGGCTTGGGGTTGCTGGGCATACTAGCGATCGCCTTTTGGCAACATGACCTAACTGTTATCGGGATAATTTTGCTGTGCTGCGGTTTAGGCTACACGTACCAAGGGCCTCCCTTTCGCTTAGGATATCAGGGTTTAGGCGAGATTATTTGCTTTTTTGCCTTTGGCCCCTTAGCAGTGGAGGCAGCATATTATAGCCAAACGCAAACTTGGTCAATGACAAGTTTAGCAGCCTCAGTGATTGTAGGCATTGCCACAACCTTAATTTTGTTTTGCTCGCACTTTCACCAAGTTAAGGATGACATAGCCGCAGGCAAGCGATCGCCTATCGTCCGTCTTGGAACCCAAAAAGGGGCCCAACTTCTAGTTTGGTTCACTAGTAGCATTTATCCTCTTACCTTGATGTTTGTACTATTGCAAATTTCTCCACCGTGGACATTGCTAAGTTGGGTAAGTTTACCCTTTGCCGTTAAATTATGTCGCCACGTCCAAGAAAATCACAACCAGCCGGATAAAGTTAGTAACTGTAAATTCATCGCTGTAGCTGTGCATTTCTGGGCTTGCTTGTTGTTCGGACTGGGATTTATGCTTTAGCAATTACTAATTGATGCGTTATCAATTTAAATTTCGTCCATATCAGCGAAGATTTTTGCGATCGCTTACCACCAATCACGGTAAGTGGGATATTCGTGAAGGTATTATCCTCCGGCTTACCGATGAAACTCTCAAAGTTGGCTGGGGAGAAATTGCCCCCATTAGCTGGTTCGGTTCCGAAACGCTAGAACAAGCTTTAGATTTTTGTCGCCAACTCCCAGGAGAAATCACAGACGAGATAATTTTCTCGATCCCAGATGAGTTACCTGCTTGTCAATTTGGCTTTGAGTCAGCGTGGGAGATGGGAAGTGGGGGAGATAATTTTATAACTCCTAACTCCTCACTCTTCTACAGTGCCTTATTACCAGCTGGTGAAGCGGCTTTAAATCAATGGGAAACTTTATGGCAAAAGGGATATCGCACGTTTAAGTGGAAAATTGGTGTGAATGCGATCGCTGATGAACTAGAAATTTTTGAGTCATTGATACACACCTTACCAGCTTTTACCAAACTGCGATTAGATGCCAACGGTGGACTCAGCTATGAGGAAGCTAACTTATGGCTGCGGACTTGCGATAATCTCAAGGCAAATGGAGAACTACCCCTAGAAATCGAATTTATCGAACAACCACTACCCGTTGAGCAATTTCAGGGAATGTTGGAATTGAGTACGAGTTATGAAACTGCGATCGCTTTAGATGAATCTGTCGCCACACTTGGGCAACTTGCTGCCTGTCATCAACAAGGTTGGCGAGGGATTTTCGTCATCAAGCCTGGGATAGTTGGATCGCCATCTCGCCTGAGAAAGTTTTGTCAACAGCATCAAATTGATACTGTATTTTCATCAGTATTTGAAACTGCGATCGCTAGACTTGCAGCACTCAAGCTAGCAGCCGAATTATCTCAAAGCAATAGAGCAATTGGTTTTGGCATCGACCATTTTTTTGAACAAGAAGAAACCTGGCTTCAAAGTTTATGCAACAGCCTTTAGACTGTCTTAATAACCTAACTCAGGATGATTGGCTTATTGGTTACAACAGCCATCAATTCAATCAAATAGCTCAAGAATTATATTTAGAACTAACACAATTATCAGCCTGTGGAACACCACCAAAAATCATCTTAGCTGAACGCGAACCAGTACGATTTTTAGCAAGTTTTATTGCTGCTTGTGCAGCTAATTATCCAGTTTTTCTTTGTAACCCAGACTGGGGAACACAAGAATGGCAACAAGTCTTTGATTTAGTACAGCCAGATATTATTTTGGGAATGGGGCATGGGGCATGGGGCATGGGGCATGGGAATAATAATATCCAATGCCCAATTCCCAATAGCATTATGATTCCCACAGGTGGTTCATCAGGACAAATTAAATTTGCCATCCACACCTGGGAAACTCTCATTTCATCGGTACAAGGATTTACAGAATACTTTCAACTAATCCAAGTCAATTCGTTTTGTGTATTGCCGCTATATCACGTTAGCGGTTTAATGCAATTTATGCGCTCTTTCACCACCAAAGGTAAAGTAGCTATTCAACCATTTAAAGCCGTAGAGTCCAGTCAAATATTAAATATTAAAGAATCAGAATTTTTCATATCTTTAGTACCAACACAGTTACAACGCCTCCTGCAAAATCCAGAATTAACTGAATGGCTATCTCAATTTAATACTGTACTTTTGGGAGGTGCGCCAGCATGGAACGAACTACTAGAAAAAGCCAGATTTCACCGCATCCGGTTAGCACCTACCTATGGCATGACAGAAACCGCCTCTCAAATTGCTACCCTCAAACCAGATGATTTTCTGAGAGGTAAAATTAGCAGTGGTCAAATTCTTCCCCATGCCAAAGTAACTATTCGCAATCAGCAAGGCGAAATTTTAAATTCCAATCAAATCGGAAATATCACCATTCATGCTCAATCTTTAGCCCTTGCTTACTATCCTAAAACTAGAGAAAATCAAACTGATTTCCAAGTAGATGATTTAGGTTTTTTAGACGAACAAGGGCATTTAAATATAGTCGGACGTAACAGCGACAAAATTATTACAGGTGGCGAAAATATTTACCCAGCAGAGATTGAATCAGCTATACAAGCCACTCAAATGGTTGCCGATATTTGTGTCATTGGTATTCCAGATAAACACTGGGGACAAGCTTTAACAGCGATTTACATCCCCAAAAAATCAGATATCTCTGCCTTAAAAATCCAAACCCTACTCAAAGACAAACTCAGCAAATTTAAAATCCCTAAATATTGGATTCCCCAGCAAAACTTACCCCGCAATTCCCAAGGTAAAATTAACCGCCAACAGTTACAGCAAATAGCCACAGAATTCCTCCAAAATCCCATCACATAATCTCTCTCGACCTTATTCTCTCTGCGTCCTCTGCGTCTCTGCGCTTCGTCTCCAACCACTGAACTATCTCATCAGGTAATTCCTGCTTACTTCTACTACTTGCATCAATACAAACATGACGAGTAATAGCCTTAGCAACTATCACCTCAGCCACTGCAATTTCGTAAGTAATTTCAAACTTATCAGCACCTATTTTTTGGGGAATTAAGCTAATCAGTAACTTGTCCCCACCAAACATAGGGCGCAAAAAATCGACACTAGCATGAACTATGGGAAAAGCTACAGATGGATTAGTAAAAAAATCTTTGAGATTAATACTTGATGCTTCTAAAGATTCTTCATAAGCTTCATGGCAAATACCTAAAACATTAGCAAAATAAACTACTCCAGCAGCATCAGTATCTTGAAAGCGAACCGTGCGGTTATAAGTAAAAGGCATTTTTGACAATTCAATATTAAAAAACAGCAGGTTTACACCCTGCTTTACAAAATAATTTTATTGCAACTAAGTAAGTCGGTGATAAAAATTTAATTTCCCTAATTCTGAGTTTGTATCGATTTGTTTAGCGTCATTCAATGCTTTGGGGTTGAATATATGGTGAGGAAAGGCGATCGCTTCTACATTGACTCCAACGGCGGAACCTCGAAGTCATTAAACGAGCAAACATTGTAAGACGAAGCGGCTATTGCCTTTACCAGTTTACCGTCGAGAGTTAGCAAAGTAGCACCTACCTGCTGTGATAGCGCGACATAAGAGCCATCGTAGGCGGAGATTCCATAATTTAATGCGATCGCAACTGCATCTGCCATCAAATCAGCCGTGGAGACAACACGCAAAGGGAAGTTTTTGAGAGTTGCTAAATCTGCTGGCACATCAGCAACAGCATAAAGTCTGGCGCGGACATACTTCCAAATGATGTTGCCACACTCAATGTAAAACAGGTCTGGGACAAAGATCGCAGTTTGAGGATTGGCAAGATGAGCAAACAGTTGATTAACTTTCGGAGTTAGTGGATCGTCTGGTATAAATTGCTTAATAGCTACACTTGCGTCTACAACACACCTGAGAGGGATAGTCATCTGTCTCGGTCTTCTCGGATTAACGCAGTACTATCAGGCCATTCCACATCAGTCTGGCGACTCTCACGACGAAGGCGAATTTCCTCTAGCAGTTTTGGGACATTTTTTCGTCTTTCGTCCTCAGTTAACTGTGCTTTTGCCTTCTGCAAGGCATTCTGCAATATTGTAATAACTTGAGCGTCAACTGAGCTATTTTCAGCTTTAGCTAACTCTTGCAGTTGTTCGTATAACTCATCAGGTATGTTTAGCCCATGAAGGGTAGTCATTGATTGACCTCCCAAAAGAATTTATTGGTAATGGTAGCACGATGGGAGTTTGAGGGAGAGGTTAGGGAGCGATGGCTCTTTCTTAGAAATTTCTAATTTGTAAAGTAAAGTTAAGTATTTCAGTATGGCAGATTGTAGTTATTCCTCAGAAGCTTGTTTAATGATATTTAATATAAATCTACATCTAAAAATTAATATTTATGAATGACAAAACACTATCCGATATAGATGGAATCGAACTTGATGCAGAAGTAGCTCAACGTATTCTTGATAGTGGCGATGAATACAGTCAGCAAACTGCTGAACTCGCACATTTTATCTACGATAACAAAAAAGCATTTCGTAAACAGCTTATAAAAAACAATCTTATCCAATTTACGAATTCAAATTTAGACGGGTTTGACTTAGCTGTTGTGGATGGGGCAAGTGCTATTAGTCCACATGGCGGAGGAGCATTAATTGCAGCAGTTGCCTACAAGTCAAGCTTGAATGATGACAGGCAGAGAGGAACTTTTGAGAAAGTTATTATTCCAAATAGTACAGAGCTTGATGCTTTCGCAACACTCCTGAGAATACATTTAGAACTTTTATTATTAACACGGGATAAACTAGATGCTGATAATCTAGTAGTTCTTGATCACTCTTTCTGGGGAATAATGCAAGGAGTTAGTCGTGGTTTGGCTGCCTATAAATCCCAGCGTAAGCGCCTTACTAATAGTCAACAAAATCCCGATAACCATGCCATGCAACTTGCTTGGAAAAAGCTTTTTAAAGACTGTCTTGGCATAGACGGCTCATTTTTAAGAATGATGCAGAATAAACAAGTAATTTCTTTATCGAAAACAGGAATAAGTCAATTTTTTGTTAACCTTATAGTTGGTACACAATTACCTAACAATCCACAAGCATTTATTCTGGCTAGTAATTTAAATGACCGTGCGCTTATGCGCCATATTCTCGAACCAGGTGAATTCACTACGCCTCAATCAATATATCGCACAGAACAAGACACAAAGGAAGGAAGAAAACGTAGCCGTTTTGTAACAAATTTTGAACCTGATGAAGGTTTTGATCCATTTGAGGCCAGAGAAAGTGTGTTAGATCAATATGGTGTTCCTAGGGATTCAGATGAACAAAGCAAAACAGAAGAAATTGAGGAATTAAGACTTTTTGTAACTTATTATCGTCCCTATAAATGGTCACGGGTTTACAGAATAGAATTCCACGAGCTTATGCTTTATAACCGTAATAATTCTAAAGACTTTTCAGGAAAAGGAGAAAGATTTCAGCGTGTCCTTTCTTCTGTTCGACAATCCATCAATCCTGAAGCGATGGAACCTGTTTGTCAACTACTTGCTGATATGCGAGCCAAAGCCGCAGTTTCAGTTGCAATTTCTGCTCTACCCGAACGCACTTTTTATCAACTGCGAGATCAGTACCGTAATACCCCTGGTATCTTAGAAATCATAGATACCCTCATAGCCCAAGAGAGAACATGAACAATAACGGTCACGACCAGAACAATGTCAACGAAAAATCAAAACCAGAAGGTCAATCTAATAGCTCATTGCCAGAGAACCCAACACCAGTAACTCCCCCTGCTAGTCTATGGTATGGTCAGGCTCCAGTTGGTTCAATAACTTCGCCAAGTGAAACTGGTAGATATCGAATGGTACTGCGTGACTATGCAGCTACAGTGCAAATAGAGGGTAGTTTAGTTTCTTTAGACTACGAAGAACTTGACAGTTCAGGTGCACCAGTTAAAAAAACAGTGCTTTGCCAAGTATCTCGAACAACACTGCAAAATGCACATCACGAGAAAGCTGTACTTCGTGCATTACTGCGAGAAAAAGGACGAATACCAGGTCTTAGTGGTTTTGCAGACCACAAGGAAGTTACCTTACTTCCAATGGACAGCATCTTATCAGGAAGTGAAACACATCAACTACCAAGAAATATACCTCCTACAGGTACAGATGTTCGTTTTGCATCTGGAGAGGATGTAAAACTATTTTCAGGAAAACATCAAGCATTATTTAACATTGGATATTTGTATGAAACAAAAGTTCCTGTGGGATTAATGCTAAAGCACTTTGGCACAGGCGATGATGGCTGGGGTGATGCTCATATGCTAGGTGTTTTTGGTGCAACTGGCAGTGGAAAAACTGTTATGGCGGCATCCATTATTGCTGGATTTGCAGCGCGGTATGAGATGGGAATGCTGATTATTGATCCACAAGGACAATTTAGCGCTATTGATTCATCAGGTAACTATAGCGGTGAGTTAGGTAAAGACCCTGATAAGTGGTCATGGAAGTTGAGTGAAGCTTTTCGTCAGGTAGGTAGAGGTTCTGATGTAAGGCTAGTAGAAATAGAAAATATTTCTCTTGAAAGCCCGCATCTTTTTGCAAATTTACTAAATAAGTTTGACTTTTTTGATTCTTTAGGAATATTGGGTTCTGACAAAAAAGAACAAACTGTTTTAGAAACAACAAGACTTTTAGTTGAATTGTTAAGAGCCGCAAAACAGAAAGATCCTGAATTTAATCTAGGTCAACTGGAATGGAATGGACGTGCAATGGCTGAAACGATTTGCAGGATTGGAGCAAGTACATATGCTAAACCAGCGGAACAATTAGAAAAGTTCATGGAACGTTATGATGATAATCCTGTTAACCAACAAAGGGTTGCAAGAATATGGGAAGAAGTACGTGAAATGTTTGCTCGTGATTATAGTCTTGAAGATTTACTAGATGATGTTTTAATTAACCGAAAAATAATTATACTAAATGTTAATACAAGCCAAGAAGTAAAGGATTTATATTGCAGTGAAATTCTTGATGGTATTAAGAAAAAGGCTGAAACTATTTATGACATTAAGCAGGGAAGATTTCGTCGAGGTGTTTCAGCTAAGAAGTACAAAGATGTTCAAACTAATGCTTTAATTGTTATTGATGAAGCACATAGATTTGCGCCCCAAACGAGCAGAGCAAGCCAAGAGTCAGAAAAATTATTAGCTACACTTAAAGATGCTATTGCAACTACAAGAAAATTAGGCGTTGGTTGGTTTTATATAACACAATCTATTGCCAACTTTAACAAAGATGTATTTCGGCAAATACAAACGAAAGTGCTTGGTTTTGGTATTGGCACTGGAGCAGATAATGAGCATCTTGAAACAGCGCTTAACTATGATAAAGATTTAATCGAACGCTATAGAGGATTACCTAGACCTCTTACAACTGGTGATTTTCCCTATGCAATTATTGGTGAGTTAGTAGCTTTAGGAAACGGAAGTCGAGCTTTATTTATATCTGCACCAAAGACTCAAAAAGAGTTGTTTGAACTTAATCCTAATCACTTCAGATATCCTGATGGCGATCCTGTTTCAGGAAATTCAAAAAAAGCTTTACCTCCAGGTAAAAAGCAATTACCAGCTTCTAAAAAACAGCTTCTACCTCCTGCACCTCCGCAAAATAATACTCCTTTTTAAGGCATATTATTATAGTCCGTATCTAATAGGGAGTGTATATTTATATCGTGATACGTCCTAAGTATCCTCAGTTTTCGTTTATTGATCTTTTTTGTGGATGTGGTGGTAACAGTTGGGGAATGTTGCAAGAAAATGGACAAAAACCTCTGATACCCTTGCTAGCTTTGGATATTGATGCACAAGCCCTACAGACGTATCGCTGGAATATGCCTCATGTGGATATTCTTCAGGATGATATTCGTAATGTGGAGCCTAATACAATTCTCGAGAGTATTAATTTATTACCTGGCGAACTAGGATGTATTGTTGCATCTCCGCCATGTCAGACTTATTCACGCAATAATCGCAAATTTAAAGACAAGAATGACCATCGCAACACACTTTATGAACACACTCTCAAGCTGATTGAAATTATTCAGCCTTTGATTGTTTTTATGGAAAATGTACCAGAAATGGAAACATATTTTGATGGTAAATACCATCAAGATTTTTTAAAGCGCCTTAAAAAATTAGGTTATGTCCCTCAATACTGGACAGTTAATGCAGCTAATTATGGCGTACCCCAAAATCGCTTCAGGCTTATTTATCTTGCCTACCATCAAAAAATGCAAATAACTCCAAAATGTCCTCAAGTGACTTATGGAGATCAGTTAGGACTGCATCAGTGGGTAACTGTTGAAGAAGCTATTGGCGATCTGCCACCTAGAGAAACTGGAGATGAGCAAGATTGGTTTTTAGTTGATTCCTCCCAAATATTACAGCGCTCACCTTATGCACAAGCACGTCAATCAGTAGGTTCTTCTAAAGTCTTTAATCATTCTGCTCGAAACCTAAATAATATTCAGTTGGAACGTCTTTATTCATTACAGGAAGGGCAAGCTTATAGACATTTGCCTGCCCATCTTAAACCTAAGAGCGGTTATGATGCATCTTATGGGAGGTTATGGCGGAACAAACCAGCACCAACATTAACAGCATCTTTGTCCTATCCTGGATCTGGTCGTTTTTCACATTATGAACAACATCGGGTGATTACTATACGTGAAGCGTTACGCCTACAATCATTTGATGATCACTTCACTGTTTTAGGTTCGCTCGCAGCACAAGCATCTCAAGTAGGTAATGCAGTACCACCACTTCTAGCAAACGCTTTTAAAAATCAAATTTTTACTGATTTACAAGAATACTTTAGCTTTTTTGCACTATAAAAATGAAGTGATATTAGAGGATATTTTAAAATTCTTGGGCAAATATAATTCGCTACTACACAAGCAAAGTCCACTTACGTGGAATAAATTAAAAATCAATAATTTCAGAACCTGCGGAGGCCGATTTTGTCTGTATAGCCGCGATTTATAGCAATAGCCAGAATACATAAAAATAAGCTTTTAAAACATCCTCTTAGCGACATTACTTTCTCAGCCGCTCATCCAAAAGATAGTTGTCGTCTGCTTTTAATCTTCATTTACTTTGAAAACTGTTCAACGGAGAGGGGGAGATTCGAACTCCCGGAGGTTTTAGCCTCATCCGATTTCAAGTCGGACGCAATCGACCACTCTGCCACCTCTCCAGTAAATCTGTCAAACTTGTGCTTATCCTAGTTTCAGACGCTATTCAGGCGCTTTTGTTGGTTAGCACTAAAGCTGACAGATAATACTATATCGTATCATCTACGCAGATTGCACTACTGGATGCGAATATCTACGACACAATACGCGATCGCTCGTACAAAATTTCCCCCTTAGCCACCTGAAAGTCATTCCCCACCCAAACTAGGGAAACTTGCGAAACCACACCTGCCTCTAGGGTGACAATGGAAAAATTACGCAACTTCTCGCCGTCATTTTCCACAATCCTGGGGACACTAGCCGCATTTAAGTAAATTGTCCCCTCTGGACTTCTAAAGATGGGCTTGCGCTGCACCTTCTTGGTATGGCGTAAATCTCGGTGCATGTGACCAAATGCCACCAGAGGAATGGTTTTACCAGCAGTCAAGGCTTGAGAAATCGCCTCGCCCAAATCTGGATCGCCAAAATCGCCGCCAATTGGGTGCCAGTCTTTGCCGCAGGGGTCTTCGGGGCGATCGCCTAACCCACTAGGCCCATTGTGACCCAAAAATATAATTGTCTCGTAAGCGGCGCTTTTAACTGCTTTGAAGATGCGATCGGCGGATTCTTCCAAACTCGTCACACCGTAACGTTCTTTACAGATTTCCGCGAATTTCCACTCTGGGCCACCCCAAGTAAAGGGACGACCCCCCACTACAGTTAAATTCCAAGCGGGAAAATCCAACTTACCGTAACCGACATGGGACGAACCTAATAAATCGAGTTGTTCCTGTACCCAGTCTTCCTTAGAGCGGTCATAAGGAGCCTTTTTGCGTCCCCATTCGGTGGCGGTGTACCAGGCATCGTGGTTGCCCATCACGGCTGCTTTGGGAATATCGAGAGAAGCGATCGCTCTGACCACTTCCACCGATTCATTGCCAAAATCCCCGACAAACAGCACTAAGTCAACACCCAGATGCTTGAGTGCAACGCCATCTTCCACTTCCCATTGGTCGTGAATATCTCCAACTACAGCAATTTTGAGGTTTATCGATTGAGTTTTCTGACTGGTCATGCCACTTTCCTTGCCGTCTATCTCCAGGATATGAAACTCAGCCCGATTTGGACACAACCCCAAAATATCAACCGTCCACTATTTTTGGTAAAAACTACTATAATTGAATCCACAGGACATACATTTGCAACATAAAGCACCCCTAAACTGTGTTTACTACTGCATTAGCTCAACGAGAAAAAACCCAACCGGGTGAACTACCACTAGATTTGTTTGCCGCGATTCAGAGTCTCAAAAAAGAACTCAACGCCGTTATCCTGGCGCATTATTATCAAGAGCCAGATATTCAGGATATTGCCGACTTTATTGGGGATTCATTACAACTAGCAAGAGCCGCCGAAAAAACCAATGCGGATGTAATTGTCTTTGCTGGTGTTCACTTCATGGCAGAAACAGCAAAGATACTTAATCCCGATAAATTAGTACTTTTACCAGATTTGAATGCTGGTTGTTCTTTAGCAGATAGTTGTCCAGCAGACGAATTCGCAGCTTTTAAAGCAGCGCATCCAGATCATTTGGTAGTGTCTTACATCAACTGCTCTGCTGATATCAAGGCGATGAGCGATATTATTTGTACTAGCTCCAACGCTGTGAAAATTGTGCAGCAGATACCGAAAGAACAGCCAATTATTTTTGCCCCAGATCGGAATTTAGGGCGGTATGTCATGGAACAGACGGGACGAGATTTGGTGCTATGGCAAGGTAGCTGTGTTGTCCATGAAACCTTCTCGGAAAAGAAAATTGTCCAGTTAAAAATTGCCCATCCCGAAGCAGAGGCGATCGCACACCCAGAATGTGAAAGTAGTGTATTGCGTCACGCCAGCTTTATTGGCTCTACAGCCGCCTTACTCAAGTATTGTCAAAACAGCCCCACCAAAGAATTTATCGTTGCTACGGAGCCGGGAATCATTCACCAAATGCAAAAACTAGCTCCTGAAAAGCATTTTATTCCTGCACCACCGATGAATAATTGTGCTTGTAACGAATGTCCATTTATGCGGTTAAACACCCTAGAAAAGCTTTACTGGGCAATGAAAAATCGCACTCCCGAAATTACCATGTCAGAGGATATTCGGCTGGCTGCACTGCGACCAATGCAACGAATGCTGGAGATGAGCGTGTAACCAGTATTTTTTATCCATAAGGTAGAGACGCAGTTTTGTTGCGATCTCTACCCACAAGTTATTTTTTCTAATCACTTGCAATTTATAAAACATGGTGCTAAGATTTTAAATCGTGAGACAAATCGGGTCGGTGTCCGAGTGGTTAATGGAGACGGACTGTAAATCCGTTGGCTAGCGCCTACGCTGGTTCAAATCCAGCCCGGCCCACCACTTACGAAGTTATAAGTTATAATGACTGGGTTAAGAGCAAAGCTCCCAGCATTGTAACTTACAACTAAAAAACTAAAGTTGTCTTTTGCCCGTGTGGCTCAGTGGTAGAGCACACCCTTGGTAAGGGTGAGGTCACGAGTTCAATCCTCGTCACGGGCTTTTTAAATCGATAAAAGAATTAATGTAAAGTTAAGGGTTTTAGCCTTTTTTAAGGAATCTTGATGTTAAAAAGCTAACTCTCTTACTTGCATTTTTGAATATTCTGACTATGATTTTGGTTATGATTTGGCTATGCAGGACAGAATTTTGGGTATGAGCTTGTTTTTTGACTATGATTTGACATAAAAAACAACCACTATAGTTTTACTACTATAGTAACGGTCTAGTCTATTAGGACATAGACTAGACCGTTACTATATATTAATCACGCTCTAAATTTGATCGCTAAGAAGCATTAATTATTGATGATTTAATATTTTCTCCAGTTTCTGTTAACTGTGCTTCCACTTTTATATAAGCTTTCTTCACCCAATACCCTCTAGGTGGCTTTTCTACTCCATAAGCCTTACACCACTTTTCTACAGCTTTATCAGACACGCCAAAATCTCTCCCAATTTGTGCAGTTGGCTTTTCCCAAACTAGTTTTTCTAGTTCTTCTTTTGATGGCCTTTCTACTTTTCTAGTATGAATCCTAGAGTCTGGGTTAACCTTTCTAGTTGTTAAGTCAACGCCAAACTCCTTGTAGGTTCGCTTAAGTGCTACTTCAGTTAAATCTGTAAAATCCTCCCACCAATAAAAAGGATTGGGTGATTTAGGCGGCGTTGTCCTGATACCGCAACCGCCAAACGTGATTGATGGATAAACTACTTTGTTTATATCTGGCAAATAAAGGCCATAGAAATCAAAGTCATCAGATTTGTACTTTTTCTCATGACAACCATTCTTGTCTGCCCAATTGCTTTTATTTTTCAGTGTGCCATCACAACTGTATTTAGCTTGAATTCTGTAACACTTGCCATCTTTATAGGCAATCAAATCAAAGGGTGCATGTTCAGTTACTACTGGTACAAAAACTGAATATTCTTTCTCGACTAAATCTGCTATAACTTTAGCTGCTGCTAGATCGCCCTTATCTTTTGTGTGGTGCATTTATATGAACTTTCAAGCCTATTTGTTAAATTACCATGAAAAGGCTTCTCTAAGGTTCGTATTAAGTTAAAACGAGCGCGGCAGGGTTCGAACCTGCGACCAACGGATTAGAAATCCGTGGCTCTATCCACTGAGCTACGCGCCCAAAACAAAATAATGGCTCCCTATGGAGTCACCTACACTATTATATCGTCTCCACCTACCAACAAGCAATCAAAAATTGCAGATTTACCACTAGCAAGGCTAAGATGCTAGTCGCTAGTTAGTGCAATCTACATCGAAAACGAAACAGATGGGGTATTGGTTTAGATATATTGTGTTGTCAAGGGGTTATTTGCCCGTTAGCGCTAACGTCCTCTGGGCGGCTACCTTCGGGAAGGATCTGGCGATCGCTAGGCTCATTTCCACAGTATGCTAGGTAATTTCAGCCTTGGCGATACTGCCAAATGCCATTATATATTCCATATTAAGAGTGCCCCTGTGAGGAGTTATTTGCTAGTGCCATGTTTATTCTCAAACGGCAGGATGTTGAAATATCAAGCATTCAGCACCCAAAAAAGGATCAGCAGGTGCCGATCCTCAGTTATCAAGGGCAGACTTTCCGCTTGATTAGTGTTTTCAAAGCTAGTCAAGAGGAAGAAGCTAGAGCCTTATGGAGAGAATTAACGGATAACCGAGGTAAAGCCTGTGTTTTGCTGGAGGAACCCGAACGCTTTAGTGTTTGGGGTAAAATCCGTTTAGAGCAACTAGATAGTGACACAGGTGGTCATGGCAAAACGGCGATTTTAATCCAAGCCGGTATTTTGCTGTTGCAGGGTGTTTCTATCGACATTGAAGAGTTTTTAGGTGCTAGACAAGCTGCATTATTTGAAAAAGATATTGCGGAGGTGTTCAAGCAAAAACAATTTCCCCAAGCATCATCTCTAGAAGCGGTTAAATATTTAGTATCTACTAATCCTTTGCCGACAGCTAAAATACCTGATTGGCAAGAAAATCATGTAGTTATCCTGTTACAAGAACTGCATCGATTAGGAAAAGCCTATTTTGGTAACGCTAATTTTACCAAACAAGTGATTTATAAGCTAGAAGATATGCCAGAAGCCGAGCGATCGCTATTTATCACTTGGCTAAATCAATCGCCACTGGGTAAACTATGGCAGTAGCATGGAAATTTTTTCACAAAATTCCTGCCACTGGCACTTGCTTTTGGTGTCCGATTGTGTATTACCTGGCAGACACATTGCTAGATATACAGTCCTTTAAATCAAAATACTGCCAGAGTGCATCTACATAGTCAAGTCTTATGAATAACTCTTACGAGAATTCGTTCCTTTCTAAATCAATTTTCACCACTCAGAACATTGTCTTAGCTAATATTGGCTGGGCCGTACTGGCACTGCTATACTTTTTGTTGTTTAGTGCCAAAGTTCCCGGAGCAGATGGCATAGAAAGCCGAGCCGAGTGGTATGTGATTGGCACAAATATTTTTGAAGCTTTAGCTTATTTGGCTGCCGGTATCTTATGCTTGAGGAACTGGCTGAGTCCGCAAATCGTCAGTGGACGGAATGTTTGGCTCTTAATTGGGCTAGGTATGCTTTCCTATTTCGTTGGAGGGATAATTTTCGGGTATACCGAAATAATTTTAAAAGATGAACCAGATGTGTCTGTAGGCGATATATTTTTTGTACTTACTTATCTATTACTTGGCGCAGGCATGATTTTAGCTGTGGCTTCCAGGCGAATTAATCTGGAAAAATGGCAGTGGCTGATTGTGTTAGCAATTGCAGTGTTCGGTAGTTTGTTAGCATGGTGGATTTCTATGCAACAGGAAACACCCTCAGAACTGCTAGTCGCTATTTTGAATTGGTTTTACGTAGTTAGCGATGTAGTTTTGCTAATTATTGCTACCACCCTGCTACTAGCCTTTTGGGGGGGAAGAGTTTCCCAGTCTTGGCGAATGATTGCAGCGGCGGCCTTTTCGCTCTACATTGCAGATATGTGGTTTAAATATGCCCAAGGCCCCAATTATCAAAGTGGGGAGATATTAGAAGTGTTTTGGGTGTTTAGTGGAGTGTTATTTGGCATGGGCGCTGTCTTAGAATATGACGCATCACTAAGACGAACGCGGCGTACCAGCGGACGAAAACGAGCTTAGTAAAGTTTTTTGGTATCTACCGTGAGAAAATTAACAGACTCTGACAAGCAAGAAATTCTGAAGTTATATCGAGAGACTGCCGAAACAACCTCAACTTTGGCAGACCGCTATGGTGTGAGTAATTCGACAATTAGTCGCCTGCTCAAAAGCACTTTGCCAGAAGATGAGTATGAATACTTAGTCTCATTAAAACGGGCTGCGAGAACTCCTGAGGGTAGGGCGCAGGTAAGCTACGAGCAGTTACCTCTGCTGACTCAACCAGAGCCGGAGATAGAAGTTCCACCCATCATCGAAAGTCCACCTGTGGAAGTGCCAAAGGTTGAGCCACTGCCACGTCGGGTAATTCATGTAGAGCAGGAACTTTACTCGGAGGAAACGGCGGAGTCGCTCGCTGCTAGTAGACGGGTGCGGCGACGCCCCTCGGCGACGGAAAAACCAAAGCTGCGAGTCACAGAGAAATTAGAAACTCCAGAGCCAAAGCCGCCGGAAATTGTCAGCATCCCCATCCCACCGCTAAAGAATGAGCATCCAGGAGCGGCAGTCATCGCGCAGATGCTGGGCGAAGATTTGCTCGACGAATCAGAGGATTTGGATGATTTAGAAGATGATGACTTAGAAGATGACGACTTTGAGGAAGAAGACTTTGATGACGATGACTTGGATGAGGAAAGACCTTTAGTCACAAAACGAAGACCAGGTGAAGCATCAGTTCAAGTTTTACCTCTGTCGATAGCGAATTTGCCGAAAACTTGCTATTTGGTAATTGACCGTTCCTCGGAATTAATTACCCGTCCTCTGAAAGACTTTGGTGACTTGGGGCAAATTCCCAGCCTGGAAACCCAGCAAAGAACTTTGCCGGTATTTGATAACCATCGCGTCGCCAAGCGTTTTTCTACAAAGCGCGATCGCGTGATTAAAGTTCCTGATAGTAAAATGCTCCATAAGGCTCGGACTCATTTGCAAGCTAAGGGCATTACACGACTGCTGATTGATGGTCAGGTATATTCTTTGTCTGCGACGGTTTAGAGGTCATGGAGACACCTGCTGGCTATGGTGTGGTATTGGTAACAGCTAGCAACATGCAAGAGGCAGAAGCAATTGCAAATGCCCTTGTGGCAGCTAAACTCGCTGCTTGCGTGAGTCTGTTACCAATCCACTCAATTTACACCTGGCAAGGGGAACTGCATAAAGAGCAAGAATGGCAATTACTGATTAAAACTGATTTGGCGCAGTTTCCGGCAATGGAGGCCAAAATTAAGGAACTGCACTCCTATGAAGTGCCAGAAATTATTGCTTTACCAATTGTTGCCGGTTCTCAAGCCTACTTGCAGTGGATTTCTCAGCAAGTTAAAAGTAAAGAGTAAAGATTTAGGATTTTTATAACTCCTCACTCTTTACTCTCAACTACTAACTCTAAGCGTAAATAGCTGCTTCAAAACGAGTTGCTAAGTTAATAATGTCCTGCTTGCGAGCAATCTGGTTCATCCATTGTTGAGGAATATTTTCCACCCCGTAGTAAATTCCCGCTAACCCACCGGTGACAGCAGCAGTAGTATCGGTATCTCCGCCTAAGTTGACAGCTTTTAGTACCGCCTCAGAATAAGACGAGCTATTTAACAAGCACCACAGGGATGATTCTAAAGTATCAATCACATAGCCGCCAGAATTAATCTCTTCTACTGGTAATTTGGCAATCTCACCACTGAAAACTCTGCTAAAATGCGGCTTCTCTAACAAAAATTCTTGAACAGAATAAATTGTTTGGATATCTTGTAATCCTTGTAAATAAGCTGTTTGGAGGTCAGCCCCTTCCAAGAGCGCCACTGCAATACTAATATAAATGCCGCAGGTCATTTGCGATCGCGGATGAGCATGAGTAAGGCAAGAAACTTGATGCACCCGCGCCAGCAATTCATCCAGAGTTAAACTTTTGTAACAATAAGCCATCGGCAAGATTCTCATCAGAGAACCATTGCCATTATTATTTTCGCTAGTACCACCTGCTTTCACGGGCGGAGTTCCTTGTTTCCAGTTGACAATTGCTAAAAATGTGGTGTTACCGATATCAAATACTTCGCCTTGAGCAGTCCAGTAACTTTCGTGATACCAGCGCCAGAAGGAATTAGCAATTGCATCCAGCGAAAATCCCTCACAAAGACATTCTGCCAAGCAAAAGGTCAGTGAACTGTCATCTGACCACGTACCAGCAGGAACATCCCAAGTTCCATAACCCAGCATCGATGTGACTGGAGATTTTACCCGTTCAGCGCGGCTGGTGAACTCCACTGGCACGCCCAACGCATCACCAACACATAAACCCATCAAACCAGACAACGTTTTTGCAGCGGTTAGCATTGTTCAACCAGCATGAAACTTTTCTACCACTGATTTTACTTGCGAAAAGCCGCTGTTGAAACGTTTAGTATAATTTTTAACTCCAAATTAACTGTAAACAGCCCTTCCAAAACGCTCTGCCAAGTAGATAATGTCCTGTCTGCGAGCAATTTGGTTCATCCATTGTTTGGGAATATTTTCTACGCCATAGTAAATTCCCGCTAACCCACCGGTGACGGCGGCGGTAGTATCGCTATCTCCACCTAGGTTGACAGCTTTCAGTACTGCTTCAGAATAAGACGAGCTATTTAATAAACACCACAGGGATGACTCCAAGGTATCAATCACATAGCCACCAGAATTAATCTCTTCCACTGGTATCTTGGCAATCTCACCACTAAAAATTCTGCCAAAATGCCGCTTCTCTAACAAAAATTCTCGCACAGAATAAATTGTTTGGATATCTTGTAATCCTTGTAAATAAGCTGTTTGGGGGTCAGCCCCTTCCAAGAGTGCCACTGCAATACTAATATAAATGCCACAGGCCATTTGCGATCGCGCATGAGCATGAGTAATCGCCGAAACATCATGCACTCGCGCCAGCAATTCGCCTAAAGTCAAGTTTCTGTGACAATAAGCCATCGGCAGGATTCTCATCAAAGAACCATTGCCATTACTATTTTCAACCTTTCCACCCGCCTGATGGGGAACAACTCCCTGTTTCAGCCGCATAATTGCTGTGTGAGTAGTTTGACCAATATCAAAGACATCGCCACGGGGAGTCCAGTAAGCCTCCTTGTACCAGCGCCAGAAGGAATTGGCTATAGCATCCAACGAATACCCCCTGCAAAGGCACTCTGCCAAGCAAAAGCTTAAGGAACTGTCATCTGACCAAGTTCCTGGTGGTTGATTCCATGTGCCATAACCCTGCATCGTTGTCACTGGAGATTTCACTCGTTCAGCACGACTAGTAAACTCCACCGGCACACCCAACGCATCACCGACACATAAACCCATCAAACCAGATAACGTTTTTGCAGCGGTTAGCATTATTCAATCTCCACAAGAATTGCTCAAAATTAACTTTATAGATTCCCTCTATAGCTTGTTGCAACAGATGCTACAGCCTACTTTTCATCTTCTGTGAAAAGCTCGGCAAAAAATTGTTAGTCGGGTATTTTATTTACCATATACCGACTTAGTTTTAGTTCCAAATATTGTGCCAGTTTTCAAAGCGTCTATTTTTGGAACAAAGACCCCGGATGAAAAGACATTGAATGTAATTATAACAGCTTATTTATTATTCTCAGGGAGAATTAAGCTCTAAGCGCCATGCATCAATAGCAACATTCATTTAATAAAATCCGGGAAACATTTGGAACATTCTCATACAATTTTCGACTTGGAATATACAAGTAAAAAATACAAAATTTGGTAAAAAATATGAAGAGCTTACTCAAGTCTTTCATGACAATTTCTGCATTGTCTTCCTTAATAGTTGCTCCTTTTTTCCTATCAGCTGGTCAAGCTTCTGCTGAAACTAAAAAGGGTACTGATGCTAGCTATGTTGGTGCTGGTGTTGCAGCTGGCGTTACCAGCGGCGGACAAGGTATCAACGATGATGCCACATTTGGTGGTAATGTTACAGGCCGTGTGAAATTAGGAACTACGCCATTTTCTGCACGCGGTAATGTCCTCTGGAGTGATAAGACAAGTGCCATTATCCCAGAACTTTCTGTGGATGTACCTATCGCTAATAGAACTAATGCCTATTTAACTGGTGGTTATTCTTTTGTAGAGAAAGATGGCTCGCCAACTCCTATAGGTAACAAAGATTCAGTAGTAGTAGGTGCTGGTGTTGAATCAGAAGTTGCTAACAATTTCCTCCTCTACACTAATGCCAAAGTAGGAATTGGTGCTTACCAAAATAGCGATACTCCAGCTGTTAGCATCAATGGTGGTATTGGTTATCGCTTCAAATAAAAGATTATTGAGTCCTCAGTCAGTTTATACTTTACTTAGTACTTAGGACTCAGCACTTATTCACTCACTACTCCAAAAAGCTGGTTTTGTTAAGTATTACATCACTGACAAAGCCAGCTTTTGCCGTGATAAAATTAAAATATTCCTCATTATTCCGGCCGGATTACCGGGGATCAAGTAGCCGAAGGGTGCTGATTCGGCGTCTACTAATGCTTTATTGAGAATACTATACAAGTCTAATGGTTAAATCTGCTCCTTCCCCCATCGCAACCCGTAAGCCTTCCAAAGTAGAAGGAATCAAGGAAAATAGTAATTTTTTGCGCGAACCTATAGCAACTGAGATCCTTCAAGACACTACCCATTTTACCGAAAATGCGGTGCAGCTTTTGAAGTTTCACGGTTCTTATCAGCAGGATAACCGCGATAACCGCACCAAGGGACAGGAAAAAGATTACCAGTTTATGCTGCGGACAAAAAATCCGGGTGGTTTAGTACCGCCGCAGCTGTATCTGGCTTTAGATAAAATAGCTGATGAGTATGGCAACCACACGTTACGAGCAACTACGCGTCAAGGTTTCCAACTGCACGGAATTTTAAAGAAGAATCTTAAATCAGCAATTGCCACCATTGTCAAGAACCTGGGTTCGACTTTGGGAGCTTGTGGCGACATTAACCGCAACGTGATGGCACCACCAGCCCCATTTAAGAATCGCCCAGAGTACCAGTATGCTTGGGAGTATGCCCAGAATATTGCTGACTTGCTAACAGCGCAAACAGGTGCTTATTACGAAATTTGGCTAGATGGGGAAAAAGCAATTAGTGCTGAAGAGAACCCAGAGGTGAAGGCGGCGCGACAACGCAATGGGAATGGCACAATTATCCATAACAACGAAGAACCGATTTATGGCACGTACTATATGCCCCGCAAGTTTAAAATTTGCGTGACGGTGCCAGGGGATAATTCGATTGATTTGTATTCTCAAGACCTGACGTTGGTAGTGATTACCAATAAGAAAAAGCAATTAGAAGGATTTAATATTTTTGCTGGTGGTGGTTTAGGTAGAACCCACGGTAAAGAGGAAACTTTCGCTAGGTTAGCAGACCCCATTGGTTATGTGGCGAAGGATGACGTTTACGACATAGTGAAAGCGATTGTTGCGACCCAGAGAGATTATGGCGATCGCACCGATCGTCGTCATGCCAGATTAAAATATCTAATCAACGATTGGGGCGTAGATAAATTCCGCACCCAAGTTGAAGAATATTTCGGTAAATCAATCGAAGCCTTCAAACCACTGCCAGAGTTTAAATATTACGATTTCCTCGGCTGGAATGAACAAGGTGATGGCAAGCTATTCTTAGGAATTTCCATTGACAATGGTCGAATCAAAGATGAAGGTTCGTTTCAACTGAAAACCGCTTTGCGGGAAATTGTTGAACAGTTCAATTTGTCCATCCGTCTGACAGCCAACCACAACCTGATTTTTTACGATATCGAACCAGATAGCAAGGAAGCTATTCAAGACATTCTCAGCCGTCACGGTATCGTAGACGACCCTAGTAAAATCGAACCTTTAGTGCGGTATGCAATGGCTTGTCCGGCTTTGCCCACTTGCGGCTTGGCAATCACGGAATCAGAACGGGCAATACCAGGCATTTTGGAGCGGGTTCGCGCTCTTTTAGATAAAGTAGGTTTACAAAAAGAACATTTTGTGGTAAGGATGACAGGATGTCCCAATGGCTGCGCTCGTCCCTACCTAGCAGAATTGGCCTTTGTCGGTAGCGCTCCAGAATCTTACCAATTATGGTTAGGGGGTTCGCCAAATCAGACTCGACTGGCACAACCTTACATAGAAAAGCTGCACCATAATGACTTGGAAACCTTCTTAGAACCGATTTTTGTTTACTTTAAGAAATCTCGAAAATCGAAGGAAAAGTTTGGTGATTTTTGCGATCGCGTTGGTTTTGATACCATCCGCGAATTTGCTGCCACCTACGAACCGCAAACAGCCAATGGTGCAAGCAAATCACGTCACCGGGTAAATTTGAAAGAAGAGGTTTATAGCAAGTTGAAGGAAGTAGCAGAAAGCCAAGGTAAGCCGATGACTCAGTTGGTGACTGAAGCGCTAGAGGTTTACTTCCAGAATCTTTCGTAAGCCGAAAAATTGAAGATAATGAAATCAATGAGAGACACAGATAAATCCATCTGTGTCTTTCTCGCGTAAATCCTAATACAGTTAGGTAACACATCCACAGGAAGACTGAACTATGGTAATAACAGCAAAATTTGCAGAAACTAGGGATGTGCTGCAAAACATTAGCTGGCAGACATTCAAAGCTATGCTGGCAGATATGGGATGTGAGCGAAATAAAAGGCTAGCTTATGACAACGGAATAGTAGAAATTATGACTCCGCTAATGCCGCATGAGAATTCAAACCGTCTCATCGAAGGTTTTGTTCTTGTGCTGTGTGAAGAATTTGGTTTAGAAGTTAAAAGCGCTGGCTCGTTGACTATGACGCGGGATGATTTGGAGCAAGGAGGCGAGCCGGACAGTAGTTACTATATCCAAAATGAATTGTTAGTCCGCAATAAAGAAAATATTGACCTAAATACAGATCCACCACCAGACATAGTACTGGAAGTGGAATATTCCAGACCCAAGATAGACAAGTTAAGCCTTTATGCTTCAATGGGAGTCCCAGAATTCTGGCGGTATAACGGAAATGTCTTGAGGATTTACGCCCTTAACAGTGGACAATACTCGCAAAGCGATCGCAGTCCAACTTTTGCGCCTGTTCTGGTGACAGAGATTCCCCGATTTATCCAAGAAAGTAAGAAAATTGGACAAATAGCAGCAACTCGTGCTTTCCGTACCTGGGTTAGACAACAGATGTCTACAGCAGGGCAATAATTTATTAAGAAAAATGTCTCAACTGCAAAGAATTGCGATCGCACCCTCCCAATTACAACAAGGGCAAATTTTACTCACAAAAGAACAACAGCATTATTTAGGGCGTGTGTTGCGCTTGCGTGAAGGCGATCGCTTTATTGCAATGGATGGTAAGGGAAAATGGTGGTTAGCACAGCTAGCAGGGGAACAAGCACGGGTTTTAGAAGCGCTTTTGGTAGAAACAGAATTACCTGTATCAATTACGCTGATGGTGGCGTTGCCCAAAGGCAATGGATTTGATGAAGTAGTGCGGTGTTGTACAGAGTTAGGAGTAGCTTGTATTGCACCAGTATTGAGCGATCGCACTTTGCTTCATCCTAGCGCTCAAAAGCTCGAACGTTGGCGGCGCATCGCTGCGGAAGCCGCCGAACAATCAGAGCGCTCGTTCGTGCCGACAATTTTAGAGCCTGTTGCTTTTAATACTGCCGTCACCGCTAATCAGACAAGTCACCGTTACATTTGTGAGGCTCGTGGAGAGTATCTCCATTTAAACAAGGTGCTGAGTAGCATTTCTGAGGAGATTGTCATTGCTACTGGGCCAGAAGGGGGATGGACAACACAAGAAATTGAAAATGCGAAGTTAGCTGGATTTCAGCCTGTTTCCCTTGGTCGCCGCATTCTGAGAGCAGTTACAGCCCCAGTAGTAGCATTATCCTTGATTACCGCAGCTTGTGAAGTATAAATGATTTATAGCTCACGCAAAATTAGTTTTGCGCGAGACATCACTCCAGCGTGTAATTTAAAGTAAGTGATGATTGAGCAAGTTGCGATCGCCTTTGAGCATAAAGATTATCAAACAGCAGCTAAATTACTCAAACAGCTGCAAAAAGAATCCCCCGAAAATCCTTGGGTACAATATTATCTCGGTCGGCTCCATGAAGTATCTGAAAAGCGCCAAGATGCAGAAAAAATTTATCGGCAATTGCTGCGAGATACAAGGAACGCCAAAATAGTAACGCTCGCACGCCAAGGTTTGCGACGGCTACAAGAAAGTGAACTAGAAGAAAGACAAAGAGCTATTTCCCAAGCAAAATCTGAACCAAATAACACCGAACTTGGCGTACTAGTTTTAGAGCCACTCAGTACCGAGATGAAAACAGAAGCTTCTCGAAAATTTGCTCAGATTATGCAGCTAGATCCCTACACTGCACGGCTGGTACTCCCAAGTCGTGGCTGGAGATTGTACCGCACTGGCCAAGTAGGAGAACTAAAATTTTATGGCAAACAGCTACAGCAGGCTGGTATTCCTTGCTTTTGGGCAACAATAGCGCAAATTCAGCAAATTCAAGTTTATCAAGTCAAACATTTCCAAGCATCTACCCCACAAGCTACTGTTGTTTGCCGAAACGAAGTCAATCAACTTGGTTCTCTCACTTTTGACTGGTCAGAAGTCACAGCAAGAGTAGTAGGACTTTTGCCCATTTTTGAACAAGTTGTAGATGTTGATGCTCGCCGTAAGCTGGAATGGAAAACCCAAACACAAGACTATGCCCAGTTTTGTGATTTACACATACCTGGTAGACGTTCCATTCTCCGACTGTATGATAACGGCTATGAATTTCAGCAAGGTTTAGAAATCATTCCTCAAGCTAGCCAAAATACAATCAGAATTAATTGGAATAGTTTATCAAGTTGGATTGACCAGCAATTACCTCAAGTCAAAATCTGGTCAGATTTCACATCTTTTGCAGATACAACATTAGATCAAACAGAAATGCTGAGTCATATCAAGTCTCACATCGATCTGTTTCGTAGGGAACAGACTAATTGGGATTCAGCTTTTCATTTGTATAGTGGATTGGTGTTTGTTAAATAATTCGTAATTCGTATTACCTACCTGAATAACTCAGTTCATAAATCAAATTGGAGTGTTATATCAAATCTATGAATATAGTAAGTGATAAAAACCAACAGTTAGGCGGTTTGTACGTTCAATCGCCTCAAGGAGAGCAACTAGTTTTTCCACTCAAGCATACAGAAGTTATAGCAAAAATTACGGGTAATTTATCACGAGTTGATGTCATTCAAAGTTTTGAAAATCCCTTCACGCAGCCTTTAGAAGCAGTGTATATCTTTCCGTTACCTGATGAGGCGGCGGTGGATGACATGGAAATCAAAATAGGCGATCGCATCATCAAAGGTAATATTAAAAAGCGTGAAGAAGCTGTAGCCATCTACGAAAAGGCAAAACAAGAAGGACGCACCGCCGGACTTCTAGAACAGGAACGAGACAACATTTTTACCCAATCTCTAGCTAACATCAAACCTGGCGAACAAATTGATGTCACAATTCGTTATACCGAAAGTTTAAAATTTGAGGCGGGAAACTACGAATTTGTTTTCCCGATGGTGGTGGGGCCAAGATATATTCCGGGAACACCGATAGATAATAGCGGTGATACAGACCAAGTTCCTGATGCTTCTCGCATTACACCACCTGTAGTCTTAGAAGGAATGCGTAGGCGTAGCCCGTCGCAGACATCGCGTCACAATATTAATGTCACAGTCGAAATTGATGCAGGTTTACCAATTTCTGAAGTGCGTTCTCCTTCTCATCAATTAAAAATTGAACACTCAGGTCAAATTGTGCGGATTCAATTAGCTGGAGAAGATACAATTCCCAACAAAGATTTAATTCTCCGCTATCAAGTTTCTGGTAAAGAAACTCAATCTACAGTATTAACCCAAGCCGACGATCGCGGCGGACATTTTGCCATATATCTGATTCCAGCTTTGGAATATTCCACTGATGAGATTGTGCCTAAAGATGTCGTATTTTTGGTGGATACTTCCGGCTCCCAATCTGGCGATCCGTTGCAAAAGTGTCAGGAATTGATGCGGCGATTTATTAATGGGTTGAATCCCAACGATACTTTCACAATTATCGATTTTTCCGATAGAGTCAGACAGTTATCGCCAACACCTCTACCGAATACACCAGAAAATCGTACCAAAGCGATCGCTTACATTAACAATTTACAAGCTGATGGCAGTACAGAAATGCTCAGTGGCATTCGTACAGCCATAAATTTCCCCACACCAGTCGGAAGATTACGCAGCGTTGTACTTCTAACTGATGGCTATATCGGCAACGAAAATGAGATTTTAGCAGAAGTACAACAGTACCTCCAACCGGGAAATCGCCTTTATAGTTTCGGTGCTGGTAGTTCAGTTAACCGTTTTTTACTAAATCGCATCGCCGAAATTGGCCGGGGAATATCCCGAATTATTCGTCATGATGAACCCACAGAAGAGGTTGCCGAAAAGTTCTACAGGCAAATCAATAACCCTGTACTCACGAACATTCAAATCTCTTGGCAGGGTGACACAGAATTGCCTGTGATTTACCCAAAGGTAGCGCCTGATTTATTCTGCGAACAACCATTAGTTTTGTTTGGTCGCAAACAGGATAGAACTAGCGGAAATCTTCAAATTTCCGGCATTGCTGCGGGTGGTAAGCACTATGAAAAAACGTTTAACCTCATATTTGAGGAAACAGGAAATCTTGCTGTAGCGCAGTTGTGGGGACGCGCTCGGATTAAAGATTTAATGAATCAAATGGTGAGCTTTGAAACTAAAGCTGGTGTAGAAGCAGTTACAGAAACAGCCTTAACTTATCAACTGCTTTCTCAATATACCGCTTTTGTGGCTGTCAGCGATGATGTGCGGGTTGAACCAGGAAGCGAATATGTGTCTATGCAGATGCCAGTAGAAATGCCGGAAGCAGTTAGTTACCAAGGAGTGTTTGGCAATGCTCCGGCTGGTGGTTTTGCACCTCAAATGAAATTATCAACGTTACCAGCAGAAGCTCCAGATTTTCTTCGGCAAAAGCGATCGCTACAATCTCCAGCAGCCAAAGAAGTTGAGATGTCTTTGAGCTTTGATTTAGAGGAGATGGAACAAGATGAAATATTAGACGCAGCCATCAACCATCAGTTAGAGGTTATCAGCGTCACTGGTTTGGATGAGACAGAAATTGCTGACTTAACCCAACACCTTGAGCAACTAAACTTTCCTTCCGGCTTCAGTGGTGAAATCGTCTTTGAGTTCACCGTCAAGAAAGGTCGGGTAGAACGAGTACTTTTGGATGAAGAAACCTCCACGCTAAAAGATCCAGTTGTAGTGGAGAAAATTAAGCGATCGCTCCTACTTTGGAGAGTTCCCCCATCTACAAATGGCAAAGTTATCTTAACCTTGCATCTTCGCGTTTAATCTATAGAGACCGTAAATTTACGGTCTCTATGAATTATTTAGGTGTTTTAATCTGACGTGCCATGTCTAGATAAGCACTCATATTCGCCCCTGGACGACGACGACCATTAGAGCTAGTAGTCGAAGGAGCAAGATATTTTGGTGCAAAGGTTGTTTCAGTTGGCTCTTCTTTGAGTACTTTGGCTGCTGCCGCTTTTGCTTTTTTGCCCGGTTCAATTTTAAGACCCTCAGCAGTCTGGACTAATTGAACGTCAGCTGGTTTGGGATTTTTAGCTGATTTTTCCTTAGCCTTAGTCTTGGTAGCGGCGGTTTTTGTTCCATTTAACGAATCTGGCTTGGATGAAGTTGGTGCTTCTGATGTAATTGTCTCTGCTACTTTCTTCGCATTCGATGTAACTGTCGATGTAACTGTATCTGCTACTTTCTTCGCGTTCGATGCTACCTCTTTAGCAGCATCTTTGGCAGCATCTTTAGCTTCGTCCAATTCTAAAAAGTAGCCGTTGCTTTTCTTCTTCCCCGGTAACAGTCCGGTAATAAAGCCCAGAATACCCCCAAGAAAACCCTGAATACCCGAAATTAACTTTTTGATAAAATCCATTACAATTACTCCTGCCTTTTACCTTTTATATTTGCAACTAGACCGTAATTGTTAAAAATTACGACAAAATGTTACATTATCTACTTGTCGTCACGCGGTTCTGGTGACAACCCTTATAGGTTTGTGCTTAATTAACATTGTAGTAAAACCACAGGGCAAATGTTCTATTGCAAGCATTTGCAACCTGCACACACCGAGAACTAATTATTAAATTTTACTGTAGCTAAGAGCAAGATTCTGAAAGCAAGCTTTACAATAATTAACATTTCTTTGTTTGGTAAATACCCAATTGAAGTTAAATGAGCAGTTTGCTCTTACCCAGTCGAAGGAGTGTCATAGCCTATTGGCAAAGGAACGGATTAATTTGTAAAACTTTATACAAATTCTCTTTGAAAGCATTTTAGTTTTGTTTGCAACAATAACTTTTAAAGAATCCGAAAAAAAATAGCTTCAGTTTGTAGAGCAGTATGTACTTACAAAAGTGAAATACACCCCTTAATTCAGCCAGATTTTGTAAATGAATATTGAAAATCAACAACGTAATCCCGTTTTGTTAATACACGGCATTGACGATACGAGGGCAGTTTTCCAGAAAATGGCGGTTCATTTAGTATTACAGGGTTGGTCTGTACATTCTCTGAATCTAGTTCCTAATAATGGTGATGTGGGTCTTGATGAATTGGCAAAACAAGTAGCCGATTATGTTACAGCCACCTTTGCACCAGAACAACGCCTAGATTTAATCGGCTTCAGTATGGGAGGAATTGTCAGCCGTTATTATGTTCAGCGATTAGGAGGAATTAACCGCGTGCAGCGGTTTATTACCATCTCTTCGCCCCATTATGGAACAGTGGTTGCTTATGGTTCTAGGCGTCCTGGTTGCCTACAAATGCGCCCCGACAGCATTTTTCTCAAGGATTTAAATTCTGATGCTGTAATGTTGGGGCAGCTAGATTTTACGTCTATCTGGACACCTTATGATTTAATGATTGTCCCAGCAAATAGTTCACAAATGCCCGTAGGGAGCCAAGTAATAGTACCAGTTACTCTACACCCTTGGATGCTGACAGACCCCAGGAGTTTAAGAGTAGTCACAGCAGCTTTAGCAAAGCCTATTCAGTTACCCTTGCTGAATAAAAAATCCAGTCAGTAAGGGACTTCTAAATAAAAAAATATCCCAAAACTGGCGCAAAAATTCTCTCTATTTCTTCTCTTTTGTGTTCTCTGCGCCTCTGTGGTAGCCTGCGGCAAGCCGCAACTCTTAGAGACCTGCGCGAATGCGTCTACGTTTATTTGGATAATTTATTTCTTGGAAATCCCTAACCAAGATATTTGTTACGCTTGCATTACTTGATTTTTAATTTTTAATTTTTTAAGTCCTATCCCCAATTTGCGTATGTTCGTAACTCCCAAAAATCGCCTCTGGGTGACGATAATACTTGAACTCCATGAGATTATAAAAGGGATCTTCTAAAAAGAAAGTGCGATGCTCCAGAGGAGAACCGATAAAGCGGTTTTTGGTTTCTTCACGAAAAATTAGCTGTTGTTGTTGTGCTCTTTGTAGTAAGTCTTGCCAGTCACGTTCTTGGGTAAAAATTAGCCCAAAGTGTCTGGGATAGATAGTTTGTTGCAGTGTCAAAGGTTCTTTTGTGACATGAGCCACTAATTGATGACCGTAGAGATTGAGAATCAGGGCATGGTGGTTTTCACGACCAGGAATGCAGCCCAAACCATCTACATAATATGCTTTTGTTTGGGCAATGTCAGTTACAGGGAAAGCTAGATGGAATAAAGTTTGGCTCATAGCTTATGTGAAAAATACTAGTAATTTATGCTATCTACAATTTATGCTATTAAGTTTTGATTGTGGTTAACTTGGACACAGTTTTTATTAACATTAACTTATATTCTTTATCCTTATTACTAAGATTGGGGACTGAGTAATACTTCCGCCACTGTACTCTGCGGCTACGGAGAAGAGTCTACCTAACTCAAAAGAAGTTTTGCATTTTGTTTAATCATTGGAGCGTATATCTAAGACCTCATTGATGGTTTGACACTCAGCTTTCAGAATGATGCCTACGCAATTTAGTTAATAATACAAACATATTACTTTACCTAGAGAGGTTGCAAAAATAAAGCACTAAGCATCACAAATTCGTTATTCTGTTGATATTCAGACAAAATTACTCATGATTAATTGCTGATGTCATCCTCAATAGATTCTGTAAATCCCTGGTTAGTAGCAGTAGTATTAAACACAATTTTATTGGGTTTAGCTTGGATTGCTCCCAAAAAGCTACTTACCCCTGCTGGATTATTCCACGCCTGGTTTTTAGCCATCTTAATTTGGGTAACTCTAGGCTGGCAAGGATATGCAGTAGTAATGTTCTATTTTTTGGTTGGTTCTGGCGTTACCCGCATCGGGATGGCGCAGAAGGAGGCAGAAGGAATTGCCGAAAAGCGTTCTGGGGCAAGAGGCCCAGAAAATGTCTGGGGTTCGGCTTTGACTGGGGCGCTGTGTGCTTTGGGAGTAGGAATAATAAATTCGGGATTCCTCGTATCTACTCCCTACTCGATAATTTCCAATACTTCTGCAATCCTCAGTACAAGTCTCCAGTCCCTATTATTGTTAGCCTATGTAGCGAGTTTCAGTACAAAGCTGGCTGATACCACTGCCAGCGAAGTCGGTAAAGCTTATGGTAAAAGCACCTTTTTGATTACCACACTCCAACCAGTGCCTCGCGGCACAGAAGGAGCGGTAAGCTTGGAGGGAACTTTAGCTGGGATTGTGGCTTCTGTAGCGATCGCATTTGTGGGTTGGGGAGTTGGTTTAATCGATCTATTAGGAGTCGCTTGGTGTGTACTGGCAGCATTTATTGCCACCAACCTAGAAAGTGTGATTGGGGCAACACTGCAATCTAAGTATACCTGGCTGACCAATGAAGTAGTAAATATTTTTAATACATTAATCGGTGCGATCGCATCTGTACTACTTGCTTGGACATGGATAACTTTCATTAAGTAGACTGACGAGAATAAACAATTACCATTACTCCTTTAAGTGGGGCATTTAGGCCGTTACCAGTTCCAGATTCCCCACTCAACACTCAGCACTCTTGAAGAGCATTGGTAGAAAATAACTAATTTGCCTTACTACTGCGCCACCACTAATATTTTCAATCCTGATTTTGTCCCCACTAGACTGTAAAAGTGATCGTGGCAAATTATTTTATTTACTAGCTATATAATTTTTTGACCATTTAGATGTAATTAGTTCATAGAATCTTTATCATTTTTATCCATTAATGACTAGATGATTTCTATATGATTTAATTTAAAAGTACTATAAGTGTTTAACCATTTTTACATAATTAGTTCATGGAATCTTTATCATTTTTGACAATTAATGACCAAATAATTTCTATAGAGCAAGCAGTAAAGTACCTGCAAGCCTCTGGAAAATTGGGACAGTTCATTGGGGATATTCTCCGGCAGTACGTAATTGAGGAAGAAATCAGAACGCGAGATGATATTGAAATTGGTACCGCAATAACTGAACAGTCAATTATTGACTTTAGGCTGAAAAATCAACTGACTGACCCCCAAAGTTTTCAAGAATGGTTAAAGACAAATAATACAGATTACGCTACTTTTCACACATCGGTTGCTTTTGGTTACAAGTTAGAAAAGCTGAAAGCTGTAGTGACACAAACAAAACTCCCAGAATATTTTATTGAACGCAAGATTTTTTTAGATCGGGTAGTACTTTCCCGGATTGTTGTTGATAATCGAGAATTGGCAGACGAACTCCAAACCCAAATAGAAGAAGGAGGTAGTTTTGAGCAACTAGCTAAAGAGTATTCCCTTTCAGATGACCGAATTGTGAATGGCATGATGGGAATCGTCAGCCGAGGTAGTATGCCGGATATATTACGGGCAGCTATTGATGTGGCCAGTCCCGGACAATTGATAGGCCCAATAGAAATCGTTGGCAAAGACTCTCCCCAAGGAGAAGGGCCTTATGGTTTGTTTCGAGTAGAACAATTTCTACCAGCGTCTTTAGAAGATACTCAACTACAGCAAGCACTACAAAATGAGTTGTTTGAAAAATGGCTAGCAGAGAAAATTCAAAAACTGACAGTCAAGTTACAAGTGAGTTAAAAATTCTGGATAATGAATCTTTACGATTAAAAGTGCTAGCTTCTTTGCCTTGGAATCAGCCACCGCTATGCTGGCTGACTCCCGAACAACAATCCCGATTGGAAAATGAGTGCCAAACCCGCCAGTATCGTCTTGGAGAAAAAATCTGGTCAAACGATGTCGGTGGCTATCAATTTTTAATTGTGGCTGGGAAAGTCCGCTTGCGAGAAGAAGGGATTGGCAAACCAATAGCCGCCCTAGATGCAGGGGATTGGTTTGGCGACTTCCAAAAGCTATCTGCGGATTTTAAAGCTGTAGCTGCTAGTAAAGAAGTGATAGTAGTTTGTTGGAATACTGCGCTGTGGGCAGAATTTTCTCACCCACAAATTCAGGAATTTTGGCAAGCGTTACCAGTAGAGATGGAGGGACAAAGGGAGACATTTTCCTTTTCTAGCACTCCTTCAATAACATCAACCTCAGACGGGACTTCCAGCCCCCACAGCCTCCAACCCCAAAAAGGACTCCCAGCCGCCAATTTAATCGCTGCAATTTATCCGTTTGTTGCCAGTTGGAATACCGCTGCTGCCTGTTTAACAATGGTGGCGCAACAGTTAGAAAATTCTGTGCAACTGGAATGGGTGCAGCGTCAACTCAGAGGACAACGCCCAAAACAGGTTGTGGAAGCAGCAGAAAAGTTAGGGTTAGTGATGCGGCGGTTACAAGTGAGTTGGGGTGAGTTGCGACAGTTATCATTTCCAGCTTTACTGCTGTGGAATTCTGACTCACCCCAGAGTCCATCCTGGGTGGTAGCTTATGGAGTTAAAGGCGATCGCTTAATTATCGCTAACCCTCTAAATCCCGAACGGACTTGTGAAAGCTTGCCGCAGTCAATAGTTGAGGCGTCTTGGGATGGACGATTGTGGCAAGTAGAACTCATATCCCAGCAAGAAAAATTTAACCTCAGTTGGTTTACCCCAGCAGTTTGGAAGTATAAGGGATTGCTCACAGAAGTATTGTTAGCATCTTTTACTTTGCAGCTTTTGGGGTTAACAACACCCCTAATTACCCAAGTCGTCATTGATAAAGTGATGGTGCAGGGGAGTTTGCCGACTCTCGATGTGATGGCACTGGCACTTTTATGCGTAGCCATATTTGAGTCCATACTGGGTATTCTGCGCCTATTCATCTTTACCCATACAGCTCGTCGTCTGGATTTGAGTTTATCAGCACAGCTATTTCGCCATCTGATGCGTCTGCCTTTGGCTTATTTTGAGTCGCGACGCGTCGGAGATACAGTAGCAAGAGTCCAGGAACTCGAACAAATTCGTCAGTTTCTCACAGGTACAGCATTAACTGTGATTCTGGATAGCATCTTTGCTGTGGTGTACCTGGCATTGATGTTTTACTATAACGTCCCACTCACCTTTGTGGCCTTAGCAGTACTGCCACTATTTGCCACATTAACGATAGTTGCAACACCAATTCTGCGTAACTGGCTCAACGAAACCTTTAACCGGAGTGCCGATAGTCAATCGTTTCTAGTAGAGACAATCACCGGAATTCACTCCGTTAAAGCCCACGCAGCCGAACCAGTAGCCCGCGATCGCTGGGAAGGCTTATTCGCCCGCTTCATTCGCACAGGCTTTAAAGCTTCTACCACCTCCAATATCAGCAGCAACATTGGTGACTTTCTTACTAATTTGTCCACCATGCTGATTCTCTGGTTTGGTGCCAAGTTAGTCATCGAACAAAAGCTCACAATTGGACAGCTTGTTGCATTTCAAATGTTGTCTGGTAGAGTCACAGGCCCGCTTTTGCGCTTAGTACAGTTGTGGCAAAACCTTCAACAAGTGCTACTTTCTGTAGATCGCATTGGTGATATTCTTAACGTCTCCCCAGAAGCTGAACTGGGAACTGGCTTAGTTTTGCCACCCCTGAAAGGACAAATCACCTTCGAGCAAGTATTTTTCCGCTACCGGCCGAACTTTGAAGCAATTCTGCGGGGAATCTCTTTCAGTGCTGAACCAGGGCAGTTTGTTGGCATTGTCGGACGTAGCGGTTCTGGGAAAAGTACCCTGTCTAAACTATTGCAACGCCTCTATCAAATTGAATCAGGACGCATCCTGATTGATGGTTTTGATATAAAAAGTGCCGATTTAGCCTCACTGCGGCAACAAGTTAGTGTAGTTCTCCAAGAAGACTTTTTATTTAACGGTTCTATTTTGGAAAATATCACTCTCGGTAGTCCCGATATTACCGCAGAGCAAGTTGTAGAGGCGGCAAGATTAGCCGTGGCTCACGACTTCATTAGTCAATTACCATACGGTTACGAAACCAATGTTGGCGAACGCGGTACAGCTTTATCTGGTGGACAGAGACAACGTATTGCTTTGGCAAGGCTATTTCTTTCCCAAGCACCGATTTTAGTTTTGGATGAAGCTACTAGTGCCTTGGATAGTGAAACTGAACAACAAGTGCTGCAAAACCTGCAAAAAATTTCCGCCAACCGTACCGTGTTCCTGATTGCTCACCGCTTTGCTCCCCTCAAACGTGCCGACTTGATTTTGGTTTTGGAGCAAGGTGTGATTGCCGAACGTGGTACTCACTCACAATTGTTGCAACAAAAGGGTTTGTATTGGTCACTATATCAACGGCAGCAAGCAAACATTTAATAGATTTAACTAACTCAAAGCTTGTGGCTACATAAAAGATAAACCTTTGCAAAGCGGCTTAAGCATAGCCTTTGGCGAATAGGAGCATAACTCCATTCGCCATTTTAATTTTGCTGATTTCAATAATTATCCTTGCTCCAGTCTGGGTGGTGTAAATACTTTTGTAGCTAGCGATCGCAGCAGTTCTAAGACTAACAAAAGGAGTCGATAACGCCATGTTGCAATTTTTGCATTAGTCTTTATTAATACACCTTAAATATTTAATATTTTCTCGATAAAGTTACTTTTAATAAAAAATGTAATTATCATAATGTTTTTTGGTAATAAAATTAGCATTTTGTTATTAAATTCCATAGTAATTATTGAGAATGAAGTTTGATTCACCCATTGAAATCTTTTGATTGTAAAGGTTTCAAGGCTTCAACCTGTCAAAAACGGTTGCTATCTTTGAGAAAAAATTTATGCACATTGATGATGTTAATAACAATATCTTGTCAAAAAAACAGTTAAATACCACTTCAATCTCCTCATTAGATAGCTTTAATACGAAAGATAACTACAGCCTCAACTTCAGCAGACGTAGTAGCTATAACTCAGCCGATGCTGATGTGCAGTTACTAAATAACGATGAATCTAAAAATAGCAATAACGCTACTAATAATGCTTTTAGCACTCAAAATTATAACTCCACTAATGGCTATGGCTTGATTAATGGAGCAGCAGCAGTGGCTAGAGCTATTGGTAAGAATACCTTTGCTGATGTTCCCGATCTTGGTGGCAATAATTGGGGAGCAGACCTGGTTAAAGCACCGGAAGTATGGGCACAGGGATATACAGGTAAAGGCGTTGTTGTCGCTGTTGTAGATACTGGAGTTGACTACAACCACGAGGATTTAAAAAATAATATCTGGACGAATACCAAGGAAATTGCGGGTAACGGTATAGATGATGATGGCAATGGCTATGTTGATGATAATTACGGTTGGAACTTTGCCGATCAAAACAACAACACCCTAGATGACAACGGTCATGGTACTCATGTTTCCGGCACGATCGCAGGAGAAAATAATAACTACGGTGTCACTGGTATTGCCTACGATGCCAAGATTATGCCTGTCAAAGCTTTAGATAGCTCTGGCTCTGGTTCCTATAGTTCTATATCTAAAGGTATTCGCTACGCTGTAGATAATGGAGCTAATGTGATTAACCTCAGTTTAGGAGGCGGATCTTCTAATCGCACTTTAGAGTCAGCCATTAACTATGCCAGCAGCAAAGGAGTGATTGTCGTCATGGCAGCAGGTAATGATGGTGACTCATCACCAGACTATCCCGCCCGCTATGCATCCAAGTCGGGAATTGCCGTTGGGGCAGTAGATAAAAATAATAATATGCCCGACTTCTCTAACCGCTCTGGAACAAATCCAATCGCTTACGTCACAGCTCCAGGAGTCAAGGTTTATTCATCAGTTCCGAATAATCAGTATGACACTTATAGCGGCACATCTATGGCTGCTCCCCACGTTGCTGGTATAGTTGCCCTGATGCTTAGTGCTAACTCCAACCTGACTGATGCCCAAGTACGTCAGGTTGTCACAGAAACCGCAGGAAATAGTACACAAACTACAAGCTCTAGTTTTAATAGTTCTAATTTTGGTTCTCTAGCAAGCCAGGCTATTACAGAAACAGGAGAATATTTCACAAAACAAGATATCTCTAGTTTCAATAATTTCGATTTTGGTTCTACAAGAAATCAGGCAATTACACAAACCGCCAAATATTTTACACCAAAAACTATTTCTAGTTTGAATAATTCCGATGTTGCTTCTGTAATTGGTCAGGCAATTACAGAAACCGCCAAATATTTTACACCAAAAACTATTTCTAGTTTGAATAATTCTGATGTTGTTTCTGTAATTGGTCAGACAATTACAGAAACAACAACATATCTAACATCATCTGAAGGAAATGATACATTAATTAATCCAGAATTATGGTTTTCATCTCTAGACTAGAATAGGCTATTCAGTGGTATCAATATCGATAGTAATGAGAATAATCATGATTTTGACAACCTAATAGAGCAAATACAAAAACAATTACAACAATTAGAACAGGTTAGAAAATTCTTGGCTCTCGGTTGAAAATTATAATGATTTAACGTGAGTTAGACAAACTTCTCTGGGAGCAAACGCATTTAAATATTGACGAGCCTGAATAAGGAGGAAATGCACTAAAACTTCTATATGATAGAAGTTTCAGTAAATTCAGAGGGCAGCAAAACCTTGTTAGACTTTGCTGCCCTCTTAAGCACTAAAAAATTGTCTAGCTCTCGTTAATTTATTTTGAATTTTCTTTTAGACAAAACGCCTAAACTTATAGCTGACAATAAACCAACAACGGTAATAATACAAAACTACCTTACTGAAAATGCCTCATTGAACCGCCGTGTCACAGGTTCAGTGATGAATGTCAAAATTGACTTTTTACGAGTGACAATTTCACCTGTAGCAGCCATCCCTGGTGTAAATTCTACTTCTTGACCCCGCACATTCACTGCGTGTTTATTTAGCTTAATTCTCGTCGGAAAAACTAAACCCAATTCTTTATCAGCAATTGCATTTGGACTGACTTGCATAACTTCGCCATCCACAATGCCAAATTCTTGGAAGGGAAAAGTCGCCATTTTCACTTTTGCCTTCATTCCCTGACGAATAAACCCAATATCGCGGTTAAGAACTTTTACCTCTAGGAGCATTTCTTCCCCTTCTGGCAAAATTGACAGCAATTCTTCACCCGATTGTACTGGCCCCTTGGTGGCTTTGACTTTATAAATTGTACCGGCTACGGGAGCCTCAATCGTTTCTAAAGCTTGTTGCTTCCTCGCCTGCTCTAATTGACCTTGAACTGTTGTCAGTTCTTCTTTACGCTTATTAAACTGCGTCAAAATTTCGCTTTGGCGTTCTGATGCTACACGCTGGGCCTGACTGCGTGCAGCGTTATAAGCTTGTTCTGCTTGGCGAATTTCCTGGACTTGAGCGGCAATATCTTTTTCTAATGATGTGGCTTTATCTTGAGCTTCTGTGATTCTATTCTGGGCGTTGATGACTTCATCTTGCGCTCTGGTGATTTCTGTCTTTGCACGAGTTAATCTTTCTTGAGCATCCAGGTAATCGACACGAGGCACAGCGCCAGGAGTAATTAGAGTGCGTAGGCTTTTTTCCCTTTCTTGAGCAAGGGCTAAATTACTTTCAATTTTAATTCGGATGCTATCTGCATTGACAAGGTTGGTTTGAGCATTCGCAAAGCTGCTTTTAGCATTAACTAAGTTATCTTGCAACCTGCTCAAGCGGACTTTGGCTTGATCGATGAGTGCTATTTGGCGATTTGCTTCTGCTTCTGCTGCTGCTTGACGCGCTTGGAAGTCTTGCAGGCGGGAGCTTAAAAGTTCATCTTGCAGTTTTGTCCCAGTAGTTTTGCCTCCAACACGTTCTGCATCCAAACGTTGCAGATCGTCTTGAATCAATCTGCTAGATTTAGCTAGGCGGGAAACATCGGTTATTTGCAAGTCTGGATCTTTTTGAATCAGAATTTGACCTTTAGTAACGCGATCGCCTTCTTGCACTTTAACAGCGACAATCGATCCTCCACCCAAAGATGTCACCGGTCTTACCTGTGCGGAGGCAATTAATTCCCCTGGTGCTGTTGCTACTTCATCTATTTGCGAGAAGTACGCCCAGGCGATCGTCCCAAAGACGATGGCGCTCATCGTTCCCGCTAATAATCTAGTGTACAGGGGTGGCAATTCCTGTACCGCCTTCCCTAACTCATAAGTAAGTTGTTCCTCCGGTTGAGCGAATCGTTCTTTTGTCTGACGTGCTTGAGCAGCATTTACCATATATTTTTGTCCTTTGTCATTTGTCATTTGTCATTTGTCATTTGTCCTTGATTATTCGCGAATGACCAATGACTAATGACTAATGACTATTCAAACTGCTAAATAGCGCCGCAAAAAACTGTCTAATGTCTCTAATTGAAAGTTAAAAATCGCCTCTAAATTGGCAATTTCATCTTTTGTGCAGAAAAATTCATTTGCTAGCAATGTACGATAAGTTCCCAAAGCTTTTTGGGTTTGGGGATTAAATAAACCCAATGCACTCTGTAACCCATCAATGAGAAATAGGGGTGAGTTAATTATTACTGGTTCTTTGGCGAAAATCCGACCAAAAATCCGGGGAATATCTTCTCGTAATAAAATCTCCGGCCCTCCGACGGGTAAAATCTGGTTGCGAGCGCCTTCAACTGTCACAGAATCCACTACTATCCTTGCCAAATCATCGGTACTGACAATTGAGGTACGGTTTTTGCGATCGCCAACCAGCAGATAGAATCCCGTTTCCCGAAATCGTTCTACTAGTGGCAGCAAGTTAGATGCTAATCCAGATGGGCGCAAAATAGTGTAATTTAAGCCACTAGCTGCCAAATATCGCTCTACTGCTCGTTTAGCTTTAAAAACGGGAGCATCTTCATAACCGCGATCGGCTCCCAGTACGGAAATGAAGACAAAATGCTCTACGCCATTGGCTTTTGCCTGGTCGATGAGTTCAATATTGGCGCGGTAATCTAAAGATAGGGCATCGCTATCAGAACCGTGGGCGCTGATAATATACCGCACACCCTGACTAGCTTTCTGGATATCTTTTTCCTCTAGCAAGTCACCGATGAAGATTTCTGCACCCCGATGTTCCAACTCGCTATAGCGCGAGGTAAGGCGGACAAATGCCCGCACAGACTGTTCTCGTTGTCGTAGGAGTCGCACAACTCTGCGACCAATTCCTCCCGTTGCTCCAGTTACCAGAAACATATAAATACCTAAATTGAATAGTTACAGCGTTTATAATCTTCAAAATGCTCGGTATATGCTCAAAATCCATTGAGCAATACTTAAATAGAGATATGAGCATATTTTTATACTTTGTTACCATACTCAAGATATTCTCACGCCAATAAGTCATACCTTATTTATTTTAATACTCTGAAAATGATCCTCCATATTTTTGTAGATGTCGGGGATAGAGTAATAGGAGGGTGCAACACGAAAAACGGGGATGTCGGGGATGCAGAGGAGGCAAAACAATCAATAAAGAAGCAATTAAAGAAAGATCGTAAGAGTTTTGCCGTCGTGCAATCCAAGAAGCATTAGATAAAGATAGAGAAAAGTAATCTTAAAGAAATAGTTGTCATAACTGTGAGAATTACTGGTATGAGTCAGCAATCAAGCATATTGCTTTCTTAATATGCTTGATTACTTGCGGAAAACACCAAAATGAGAAAGCAAACTGGGGTTTGAATAAGTCAAACGTCATTTTACTTGCGGAAAACACCAAAATGAGAAAGCAAACTGGGGTTTGAGTAAGTCAAACGTCATTTTACTTGCGGAAAACACCAAAATGAGAAAGCAAACTGGGGTTTGAGTAAGTCAAACGTCATTTTACTTGCGGAAAACACTGAAATGAGAAAGCAAACACAGCTTTTGAGTAAGCAAACTGAGGTTTGAGTAAGTCAAATGCCATTTTGCTTATTAAATTCGACTTGATATATTGTTTTTATCAAGTAACTAGTTATTGTCCTCGTAACTTTTTCGGCTTATTCTCTGGCTTTGACTGTGGTCGATATTTCTTGCAAAATCCTCAGTATTTAGCAGCATAATCATTTGCAAGAGTCTTTTTTAATTGTCGCTTGTAGGACAAGGAACAGACTTTTTCCCTGACCAATCTGTAAGAGTATTTTCATCTTTATAATGCCGGGGAGTTTTCAGCAGCAAATACCAAGCTTCTCCAGCATCCAATAAATTAAAGTTTTCAGAATATTGAGTTTCTAACAAATCCCTAACCAGAACATAATAGTCCGAGTTCATTCCTGGAAAAATATGATGTTCAGTGTGGTGAGAAAAATTTAAATGCAACAAGTCAAATATTTTGTAAACCCGGAGAGACATACTATTAATTAGTGGATCGTTAACGCTAGTCATCCGACAAAGCAAATGATTTGTATAAATATAAAAAATTACTCCAGCATAACCAATTGCAATCGGTAAGAAGTAACCAAGTATGAGCTTTATGGGGTCAAAGTGGAGATAAATTAGGATACTCAAATGAATCACGATCATCATCAATAATTCCCCTGCGATCGCTCGACGATCTTTAGCACTGACTGTAAATGCAGCAGGAACATAATTGACGGATTTATGATTGAAAAACAGCACAGATGTCAGATTGCGAAAAGTATGTACTCCCCAAGCAGAAGTCATTCCCACTATGAACCATATAGGATTGACTTCAGTAGAAGGCACAAATAAGTCCTGAATCCATTTTCCCCAGGTTGAAGATTGTTCATACAAGTAATTACGATCTGGGTCGCCTAAATCATTAGTGTGATTATGATGTACTCGATTATGAACTGCTTTCCATAACGTTGGTGGCATCCACAACATTGTTAGCCCTAGAAGACCAATGATATAGATTAATCGGGGGTTTTTAATGACGCTACCATGCATCAAATCGTGGGTGCTAAATAGTAAGGCAACGATGCTATTGCCCATAACTATGCTTAAAGGTACATAAAGCCATAAAAGGTATGGCGACCAACAATCTAACCGAGCCGCTATCATCCAGCCTAGAATCAAAATTGCCAGATTAATAAACAAGATAATTAACTTACTTGGATCGGGGATAAAGGCTTTAGGTGACATCAAAGAACGTAATTCTTTCGCATATATTTTCTGATGAATCAGTTTTGGCTCGGTACTAACATTCATAAATAATCGTCGTGTAGATAATTTAGCTGAGTGAAGTTTTGCGGTAAATTGTAGCGTTTTTAAAATTGAACGATTAAATTTACAATAGATAAAAGTCTAAATATACCACACAATATTTTTACAATATACCTATTGGAGAATTTTGGCATCGCCCACAAGTATGTCTCAGAATTTATTCTGAGGCTCACAATCTGAAGCTGGCTAAAATTATTGTTTCAACCGCATTTCCAGCCAGAGCCAAGAGGTCTAATCTATGAAAAGCTTTCTTAATTTGGAATCCCCCCACATCTTGGTAGATGCAGGGGATAGGTTCATGAGATTAGTTTTACTGGCTCAACAAGTTGATAACTTGTTCAAGCGACATCTTAGCCTTGTGCAAATTGAGCAGGTTCTCCTGGTCATATCGGTCAGGATAGCTCATTTTCCTGCCTTCCAGCGTTATCCGAATTAGTGCTGCTTGCTCATCTGTGGGTGAATTCATCTCATCTATAGCAGAACTGATTATCTGGATAGCGTTAAAGTTAGGGAATTTTAACCCTTTACCTTGCTTCATTTGTTGCAGCGCTAAAAGTGGAAATGCCATCAGAGTTACGATGTACGAGGTTTTGTATCCTGCATTCCCGGTTGGTTTGATGCCATATCTACGACACAAATCGCGTAATTCTTTAATAGTCTTGATTTCAAGTTCGGAACGCGTGAACATAAAATAGTAGTGTCCATTTTTGATATTGGATATTGGTGGTTGTACTTCCGGCAAGTTGTCGCAACCACCAAAAAACAATCTATTGTTTTGGCACCAAGTAAATCAAGCCTTGTTTATATTTCTCAATAATGCCTAATCCTAAAGGGAACCCACAAAATTTACAACCAATTAAATCAAATAGAGAAGAATCATTAACAGAGAGAATTAACTTACGCATTACCAAAACCATGAAGGAAGAACTATCTACCAAGGATGATCCTCCAGAATTTTGCCGTCGTGCAATCCAAGAAGCATTAGATAAAGATAAAGAGAAGTAATCTCAAAGGGATATTTGACACAAGTGTGTGAATTCATGAAATGAGTCAGTAATCAAGCATATTGCTTTCTAAATATGCTTGATTGCTTGCGGAAAACACCGAAATGAGAAAGTAAACTGGGGTTTGAGAAAGTCAAAGTTACTTTTGCTTGCGGAAAACACCAAAATGAGAAAGCAAACTGGAGTTTGAGAAAGTAAAAGCTTCTTTTGAGTAAGTCAAATGCCATTTTGCTTATTAAATTTGACTTGATAAATTTTTTCGATGTATTAACTAGTAATTTAAGTTCAATACAGACCTAACCCCCAACCCCTTCCCTGCAAGGGAAGGGGAGTAAAATTCAAAGCCTCTCTCTTCTTAGGAGAGAGGTCAGAGTGTATTGCATAGAAACTAGAAGCACTATATTTTTTATTAGTCCGAAGATTGTATAGCCGCGAATGACCTTCTTAGGGGTTAAATTAGTACTAATATCTCAGGTTTAGTTGCTTTTTACCGTAAGTATAATGCGTTGGCAATTATTGCTGGTGTGAAGGGATAACAAAAGGAACTTGTAAATGAGCAGCCAAGCGCAATTTGATGTTTTCCTGGCTCACAATAGTCAGGATAAAGCACAAGTGAGAGCGATCGCCGAAGAACTGAAGCTGCGCGGTTTAAAGCCGTGGTTAGACGATGAGCAAATTCGTCCAGGAAGTTCTTTTCAACAAGAAATTCAACAGGCAATTCCATTAGTTAAAACAGCGGCCATATTTATTGGTGTCCACGGGTTAGGGCCTTGGCAGATTATAGAATTAGAGTCACTGGTACAAGAATGTGTAGACAAGAATATACATATAATTCCTGTTTTGCTTCCTGGTGTTAGTATTATTCCTGAGTATCTTCGATTTTTGCGACGTTATAGATTTGTCAGTTTTCTCCAGCAAGTTGATGTTGAAGCATTCAACTTATTGGAATGGGGTATTACTGGAAAGCCGCCAGAGCGAAAACTAAAGCTACAACCAGTAATTCAAGCCGATGACCTCAGTTCTGAGAAGGGAGTAGACTACACGCGATTGCGAGATTTGCTAGCAGCAGGCAAGTGGAAAGGAGCGGATGAGGAAACTTTAGCTGTCATGCTCAAGGCATCTGGCAGTAAAGAGAGAAACAGTTTTACCCAATCCTTCAGTATTTTTCCCTGTACTGACTTACGTACTATTGACCAACTCTGGGTAAAATATAGTGATGGGCGCTTTGGATTCAGCGTTCAGAAGAAGATTTATCTGAGCGTTGGTGGGAAGGCTGACGGTGAATTTTATAAAGAAGCCTGGATAAAATTTGGCGCTCGCGTAGGATGGAAAGTAAAAGAAAACTGGATTTCTGCCTTAGATATAGCTTTTAACACTTCAGCACATGAGGGACACCTACCTTGTGCGTATAGGTTTGTGGAGAGTTTCTTTGGTTCTGAGGAAGAAGTTCTCTTTTATCGCCTCGAGACTTGTGAAGTTTAAAATTTAAGCACTTTAGACTTTTATAAATATTTATAACAGGGTTCTTTTCAACAAATTAATAAACATTTCAGAGATCCTATACCTGGCACTGGGAGATGATTAATTATTGTTTAGTCCTCTTGAGAAGACTTTCACTGTTAGCCGTAGGTTTCTAACCTATGGCGGGTGATGAATTCAAATGTGAGATTGTGGATTAAGGTATTTGATCATTGCAAAATGTTGGCATTGCACACACGTCCGCCTCAGAATAAATTCTGCGGCTCATAGCGAAAGTCATCTAAAGCTGACTGAAATTCTTGTTTTACCCACATTTCCAGCCAAAAGCTAGAAATAAATCTGGATAAAGTTTTCCCAATTTAAAATCCCCCCACATCTTTGTAAATGGAGGGGGATTTAAATGCTTTGTGCAAGCAGCCCATCTGAAAACTATTCAGCAGCTTTGTTATTAGCTCTATTAGCCCGCGCCTCAGCCGAAGCCATCACCTCATCAAAATTCTCTAGCACTTCGCCAGGGAAGTTTTCCAAAACTCTGGTAGAAAGAGCAACCCGTCCTTTACCTTCATCCAAGTCAATAATTACAGCTTTAATTGGCTGACCAACTTGAAATACTTTTTCTAAAGAATCAATAAATTTCTGGCTTACCTGCTTGATATGAAGTAAGGCGCTCATCCCACTTAAATCGACAAATACACCAAAAGGTTTGATGCCAGTAACTTTACCTTCCACCAGTTGACCTAGTTCTAATAGGCTGAAGTTGCTAGAACGAGTTGCTAAACGTTGAGAAAGGATGAGTTTGTTGGTGTTTTTATTAATTTCCAAAAAACCCACAGTCAGATTTTGACCTTTGAGTGCTTCTAAATTATCACGCTCTGCCAGGTGCGATCGCGGGATAAATCCCCGCAAAGAAAGAATATCGACGGTGACACCACCTTTATTTACACCCATAACCCGTACTTGTACAGTTTGAGCATTTTCCTGCATTTCGGTCAGTCGTTCCCAGATGTGCTGAATTTCCAACTGCTTTCGAGAAAGGGTAACTTGACCTTCTGCATCCTGATCTCGGATAATCAAAAACTGCATTTCTTCTTGCAATGGCAGCACTTCCGATAAATCGGTAACTGCTCTCAAAGAAGCCTCATCGCGCGGCAGAAAAGCTGACGACTTGCCACCAATATCAACATAGGCTCCATCATGGTCAAGTTGGAAAACTTTGCCATTTACAAGCTGTCCCTTTTGAAATTGGTAGTCGTGTTTTTCTAGTGCTTTGGCAAAATCGTCCATTGTAAAGGGCGAATTGGCTGTTTGAGAAAGTTTCGATTCGGAATTCATGACTTTTGAAGATTAGTTTTTATTTGATATGGTGCAACTGAAGTTTAAATTGTTATTTGTCATTTGTCATTTGTCCTTTGTATTCACCAATGACCAATGACCAATGACTAACTTGGCTGCGTATGCTTCAGTTTAGTTGACCAAAGAGTTGTTTTACTTGCTCCCAAGCATCGGCCGCAGCTTTAGGATTATAACTGGCACGGTGGTCGCAGAAAAATCCGTGATCAGCTCCATCGTAGCGAAACACGCGATGAGGAATTTTATATTTTTCTAACTCTGCTGTAATCTCATCTACTTGTTCGCCTGGGATGCTAGCATCTTCTGTGCCAAAGAAGGCATAGAGAGTACCTGATATTTCTTCGGTGCGGGTGACAGTAGGAGCGCCGCCTCCCGGTGTGCGAGTGGTAATTCCAGCACCGTAGAAGGAAGCGGTAGCTTTAATATCAGGCAAGGTGGCTGCAAGATATGCGACATGACCTCCAAAGCAGAAGCCAATACAGCCAAAACCATCTTTTTTGACTTGAGGCAGATTTTTGAGGTAGTCAATTGCTAATTGAATATCGCTCAATAACTCTGAGGCTTGGGTTTGCATGGCGTAACTTCTGCCCGTTTCAATATCTTCGGGTGTGTATCCAGTTTCAAAGCCAGGAGCAATCCTTTGAAAAAGTGCAGGTGCGATCGCTACATACCCAAGTTGGGCAATCCGTTCTGTAACTTCCCGAATGTGAACGTTGACACCAAAAATCTCTTGTAATACTACAACTCCTGGGTAACAACCAGATTCTTTTGGCTCTGCAAGATAAGCAGACACTTGAATATTATCTTGCAAAAGATTAACCGTTGTGGTAATTGTTGCTTCCTCTGTCATAATAATTTTTACCAGTGCTATGTGATTAGCCGTGTGTTTATTTGATATAACTATGCCAGTATGCCTAGCTTTTTTCTAATTAAATTATCAATTACCAATAGTGAGCGCATTAAAAATTTGTATCAGAACAACTTTATATATAAATAAGATATTCAATATGTAGCAAATGCATCTGGACACCAAAGGAGTGCTGAGTTAAAAGTGCTGAGTAGGCAAGCAACACTTAATACTCAAACCTCAGCACTCAAAACTCAGCACTCAGCACTTAGTATTCAGGAGGTTTGGTGATGATTCAATTCCGTATTCAGCCAGACAGCGAAATTCCCGCATCAACCCAGCTGTTTAATCAAATCCGATTTGCGATCGCTTCTCGACAATATCCCCCAGCCTACAAATTACCAAGCACACGGGCGCTGGCAATGCAAACAGGGTTACACCGCAACACCATAAGTAAGGTTTACCGTCAACTGGAGGAAGACGGATTTGTTGAAAGTATGGCTGGTTCGGGTATTTATGTTCGTGCCCAAGGTCATGAGGGCGGTAGCAGGTTACAATCACCAATTCTCAAACAAAATCCTGATGCCTATCAAGTTGTCCAGCAAGCACTTGACGAACTGCTCTCCCAAGGATGTTCGCTGAATCAAGCTAGAGAGCTATTTTTAGCGGAAATTGACTGGCGCTTGCGTTGTAGTGCGCGGGTACTGGTTGCAGTTCCATCTTATGATATGGGTGCTGGTGAGTTGATGGTGTATGAATTAGAGCGATCGCTAAAAATTCCAGTCCAGTTGGTAGCAATGGAAGAATTAACCGCTGTACTAGATAAAACTACCTCTGCGACAGTCGTCACAAGTCGGTATTTTATCAGTAATGTGGAAGCGATCGCAGCTCCAAAAGCCGCACGAGTAATTCCTCTCGATATCTACGACTACAGCAAAGAACTCAGCATCTTGAAAACCTTACCAAAAGAAAACTGTGTTGGGATAGTTAGCCTCAGTTCTGGGATTGCACGAGCCGCAGAAGTCATTCTTCACGGTTTGCGCGGTGATGAACTATTGGTGATGACTTCGCAACCAAAAGATGCTTACAAACTTCAGGCAATGGTTAAACGGGCTGAGGTAATCATAAGCGATCAAGCCAGTTTTGCGGCAGTGCAAGCAGCCGTGCAAGCATCTGATGAAGATATTATTCGTCCGCCAAAGCTGATTAAGGTTGAGAATTATATCGGCGCTAACTCGATTAACTTGCTAAAACGAGAACTGGGTTTAAGTTAATCTCAAGATAATTCAGCCAACATCTTTGAGAGCAACTGATACAGGAGGGATAGGATAGTGCAGATTGTGATTGTGGGCGCAGGCCCAACAGGTGTAACCCTTGCCCTGCTTCTTGTAAAACGTGGTATTGCTGTAACGCTAATTGAAGCAGCAAAAGACTTTCATCGTGTATTTCGCGGTGAAGGATTAATGCCCAGTGGCTTAGATGCCCTAGAGCAAATGGGTCTATCGGCGTTGTTGGAACATATTCCCCATCGGCAACTCGACGCGTGGGAATTCATTATCGGGGACAAGCAGTTGTTTCGAGTTGATGAACCAATGGGAGCAACCCGACCCTGTACACTGGTTTCACAACCACCGCTACTCAAAGCACTGATTTCGGAAGCTCAAACCAATGATGGGTTTGAATTTATCCAGGGTGTTCCGGTCAAAGATTTGCTGTGGAGTAACCAACGTGTCGCAGGTGTAGTACTGAGCGATGGGAAAGAACTTACTGCTGACTTAGTGATTGGGGCAGATGGTCGAAATTCGCTTGTGCGACAACGTGTAGGATTAGAATTGGTACGCCAGCCCAAAAATATTGATATTCTCTGGTTTAAACTTGCCGCCAGCCCTGAGTTTGCAGCCGATAATGTGTTTCGTACCATTGTAAATGGCGATCGCGTATTTACCATCTTTCACGGAGCAGAGTCAGGAAAACTACATCTGGCTTGGGTGATGTCGGCAACCGAAAACACTGACTCCAAACAAGCCAACTGGGCAGAGATTTTTGCCTCACTATCGCCCTCATGGCTAGCAGAGCATTTCCGTAATCATGCAGACACCATCGAATCCCCTATTCGGCTCTCTGTTGTGGTTGGTTATTGTCCCCAATGGCACGCACCAGGGGTATTGCTTCTAGGTGATGCTGCACACCCAATGTCTCCCGTCCGTGCCCAAGGAATTAATCTAGCATTCCGTGATGTGATTGTCGCTGCTAATCATCTTGTACCACTGTTGCAAAAAGAAGCTGGACACCAGGATATTGACATGGCACTATCACACATCCAAACAGAACGTCAGCCAGAAATTATCCGCGCCCAGCAACTCCAATTAGAGGAAGCTAAACAAGGCGAACTACTGCGAAAAAATGCACTGCTGCGATCGCTGTTAATTCAACTTGCTCCCTTACTCCGTAAAATAATTAAAAAGTCTTGGTTAAGACGACAATATAAAATGCGTCAAGGTATCACACAGGTACACTTAACTATCTAAAAAACCGCCATCAGTTATCCAACTTGTGGTTGTGGGCTGTTAATTTGTAAAAACTCTTGTACCTGTTGCATATAAGTTGGCGCATCTTCTAACATTGGGAAATGCGCTGTGTTACGAATCATCACAAATTTTACTTTGTCACTCAATGCAGCGGCTTGACGCCCCATCTCGGCTGGAATAATTTTGTCATACTCCCCTGCCACGAGCAGAGTCGGCACTGTTAGCTTGGCAAACTCTTGCGGCATCACTTCAGATTGAGCCTTACTGACTGAAGTAAAAATTGTTCCTAAAGCGGCATCGTAATCTGCTTCGAGAAAATCTTCTAAAAAAGCTTGCCGCTCGGAATCTGGTATGGAACTATATAAAAATCTGGCCATGAACATCCGGTCAACAAATGGAATTTTGCTTAACCATTTGGGACGGAATTTCACTACATAGCCACCGAATTTATGAAAAGCACTAAAGGATTTTTCGTCGTACTCGAAAATGCCGCTACAAGTTAAAATTCCTCGTTCTACTCGTTCGGGATAGCGGTTAAAAAATAAAGTAGCAACAGACGCGCCCATCGAGTGAGCATTGATATAAACACGCTGAAGATGCAACCCATCTAACAAAGCTGCCAAATCATCAGCGTATTCCTCTAACTCATAGGTTAGCTCTTTAATTGCCTCTGATTCCTGGTGGGATTCAGATTCGGCAACAGCTTCACTTGCTTCGGCTATGGTTGGCTTTCCACCAGAACGGCCAAATCCCCGCATATCGTAGAGTAAACAATCAAATTGCTCTGATAAAGCATCAGCAGTATTTTGCCAATATCTAGCCGAACCAGCCCAACCATGCATGAAAACCATCACTGGTTTTACCAAAGAACCGGATGGTTTTTTCACCCATTCGTAGTAATGCTCAACGCCACGAACATTAATATAAGGCATTAGTCATTTGTCCTTTGTCAGTTGTCATTAGTCCCTGGTATATGGTTATTATTCCTTATTTTTTGACCAATGACTAATGACCAATACAACTCTTGGAGAGGCTACGCCAACGACTACGCGGTAGTTGAATCTCGACTTCGCTCGATTTCTGCGCAGTCGAAACTCAGTACAAGTGACTAATGACTATTAAGCTGATTCTGGCTTCGGTAGTGAAGACGGATGTATTATCAGTTCAGCAGTCGATCGCTTCTCGACCATTTCCCTTGTAACTGTACAGCGTGTCACATCCTTACGGGATGGTAACTCGTACATTACATCCAACATCAATTCTTCGACAATACCACGTAATGCTCTCGCACCAGTTTTACGGCGGTAAGCTTCTTGAGCGATCGCTCGTAAAGCATCTGCTTTAAAATCTAGCTGGACATTATCCATCTTCAGCAGCTTTTGGTACTGCTTCACTAAGGCGCTGCGTGGTTGAGTAAGAATCGCCATCAACGCTTCTTCATCTAGCGGATCTACAACTGCTACCATTGGCATCCGCCCAATAAATTCTGGAATCAGGCCAAATTTTACTAAATCATCCGGTTCTAGATGGCGAAGCGTGTCTGCTGCTCGTTTCTCCTTCGATTGACCTTCACCTGGCTGCACAAAACCGATTGCTTTTTTGCCAACTCTCTGATCTACAATTTTTTCTAAGCCTACGAAAGCACCACCACAGACGAACAAAATATTACTTGTATCAATCTGGATGCAGTCTTGATAAGGATGCTTGCGCCCTCCTTGGGGTGGTACATTGGCGATCGTTCCCTCTAACATTTTCAGCAAGGCTTGCTGCACGCCTTCGCCAGAAACATCACGGGTAATTGACGTGTTCTCGCTCTTACGAGCAATTTTGTCAATTTCGTCAATGTAAATAATTCCCCTTTGCGCTTCTTCTATATCCAAATCTGCCACCTGTAACAGTCGCAGCAAGATATTTTCCACATCTTCTCCTACATACCCTGCTTCCGTCAGCGTCGTCGCATCAGCTACGGCAAAGGGTACATCCAGGATTTTCGCTAAGGTTTGCGCTAAAAGAGTTTTGCCGCAACCAGTCGGGCCGATTAACAAGATGTTGGACTTTTGCAGTTCTATAGCATCATCTGACCCAGGTTTGCCACTGGCTTTAGACTGAATGACTGCCAGTCGCTTGTAGTGATTGTAAACAGCTACTGACAGAACTTTCTTGGCTTCGTCTTGACCAATAACGTGTTCGTCTAGATACTTTTTAATCTCTCTTGGCTTGGGTATTTGATTAAACGAAATACTAGCAGAGTGAGTACGCCGTTTTTCAGGTGGCTCTGCTCTTGGTGCTGGTTGTGCTGCCGCACCATTAGTATCGAGTAACTCTTCGTCTAGTATTTCATTACACAAGTCAACGCATTCATCGCAGATGTAGACTCCCGGCCCTGCGATTAATTTACGCACCTGCTCTTGAGACTTGCCACAAAATGAACATTTCAAATGGGAGTCGTACTTAGACATACCAGCCTCTTATTTCAGAATGGTGACGTTTTCCCCTGCTACGGGAAGATTTTGCCTGGAAATGACCTGATCAATCAAACCGTAGTTTTTTGCCTCTTCTGCCGACATAAAAAAGTCGCGCTCAGTATCTGCTTCTATTCTTTCTAAGGGTTGACCAGTATGGTGAGCCATTAACTGATTCAACTTAGCCTTAACGTAAAGAATTTCTCTGGCTTGAATTTCAATGTCAATGGCTTGACCTTGAGCGCCACCAAGTGGTTGGTGAATCATAATCCGGGAGTCGGGCAGAGACATTCGCTTACCGGCAGCTCCTGCTGTCAACAAAAATGCCCCCATGCTCGCGGCTAATCCAAAACAGATGGTAACAACATCAGGGCGAATTTGCTGTATTGTATCATAGATTGCCATCCCTGCGTAGACAGAGCCGCCAGGAGAATTAACATACAGTTGGATGTCTTTTTCTGAGTCCTCAGCGTCTAGGAATAACAATTGAGCCACAATCGAGTTGGCTACGGCATCATCTATTGGCGTTCCTAAAAAGATAATCCGCTCTCGCAGCAGGCGGGAGTAGATGTCGAAAGCTCTTTCTCCCATACCAGATTGCTCTATCACCATCGGCACGATGTTGCTAGGGCTGCTTAACTGGGAGTTAATGTTTATTCGACTTAAGTTGCTGATTGGGGAATTTCCCGACTGCGATTCAAGCATACAAGCTTTCTTTGACGATTATTTAGGACAAATGTTTCAGCAGCAGATGCTGCCTTTTCAACGAATGGAATTTTTATAAGCTACGTATTAACCATTATGCCTCATATAATTTCCTCTCGTGTAACACAGTATCAAGCCTAGGCAATAACAGGTGTCACTATTTGCCGAAAATTCATTAATTATTTAATTATTCCGACTTAATCCCTGAGTCATTGGGCATTGGGCATTGGTTATTTCTCTCCCTATTTCCTCATCTCCCTTACCTTACCCATTTCACCAGTACTTTAACTCAGAACTGGTGAACTCATGGTTGTGGGATTTTTTATTATCCTTCTGTAACTTCTGTAGAAGCTTCGCTGTTTTCTTCCTCAGTCTGAGGTGCATCAGCATCAGCATCTGATTCTGCGTCTTCTGTTTCCTCCGCAGGACTCAATGAACCTTCGGGTACAAGTTCAACTGATGAGTGTTCTAAGAGCCAATCGATAATTTTTTCGGTTAACAGTTCGTTTTCCACGATTGAGCGCAGTTTATCTTCATCAACGTCCTGTTCCTCAGAGTATTGTTCCAAAAGTTCTGTAACTCTGGCTGCGATTTCTTCTGGTGTTACCTCGATAGATTCGCGTTTGCCGATTTCCCGCAAGGATAAGGAGCGTTTGATGCGTTCAATTGCTTCAGTACGCGATCGCTCTCGCAACTGAGGAATAATATCTTGAGTAAACAGCTTTCTCACATCCAATCCCTGCTGAGACAGCCGGATTGCTGTTTGCGTTAGCATTGCATCCACTTCTTGCTCAATCAAAGTTGCTGGTAAGTCAACTTCTACGTGCTTGAGCAGTTCTGTTAACAAAGCTTCCTGCTTATTGGTTTTTGTTTTGTCGTCCGCCTCTTTTTGATATCGCTCTACTAAAGAAGCACGTAACTCCTCTAAGGTTTCAAAATCGCTGATTTCCTGGGCTAAATCGTCATTTATTTCTGGTAGTTCCTTTTCCTTTAGATCTTTGAGCGTCACGGTGAAAGTTGCTGCTTTTCCAGCTAAATCTTCATTAGCATACGGATCTGGGAACTGCGCCGCAATTTCTTTAGTTTCTTCAGGATTCATCCCCACTATTCCCGAAATAAAGCCTGGAATAAACTTATCTTCTTGCAACTCAACTTGAAAATCAGTTGCTTCGGCTCCGGGAATCGGTTCTAGTTCAGCTGTTTCGTCCTCGCCCTCAGTTCTGGCGAATGAACCTTTAAAATCGACTACGGCAATATCGCCGATTTGGGCTGCACGTCCTTCCACAGGAATTAATGTAGCCAATTCTTGACGTTCCTTATCCAGCGAGCTCTCCACTTGTTCTGGATCGAACTTGACTTCTTCGGCCTTGGCTTGCAAATCAGTGTACTGCACTAGATTCACTTCTGGTTCTACATCGACAGCAGCCGAAATCGTCAGGGGTTTTCCAGGTTCATAATTATTAATCAAATCCTCAAAAGAGGAGCGCAATTGCGGCTGACCGATTGCTGGGATGGCCTCTTGTTTGACTGCTTGCTCAATGCCATCTTGAATTAGTTCTTCCAGCGCCGCTGCCTTGATTCGAGTTGTACCCAGCCGTTGTAGTAATATCGGCCGAGGCACCTTGCCTTTACGAAACCCAGGAATATTGGCAGTACTCGCTAAGTTTTTAATGACCTGTTCGTAAGTTTGCTTGGTAATTTCCGGCGTAATCTCTATTTCCAGGCCAATTTGGCTGGCGGGAAGTTTTTCCTGGGTAACTTTCATGCTTCGTCTCTAGTTTTCTGGTATTTTATACTCCGAGTACACACAAAACGCAATAAAATAATTGTTTGCGTTTATCGCTTGATGTCTCTTAGGGGTAATGGGAGTTTGCCAAAAGGTCTTGTGACATCCAAGGATGGATGTTTGTCCTGGGGCAAAGATCCAGTTTACTGCCAATTATCAAGGACTTGACATTTTACCTTCATAACAATTTGGTTAATGGTGGCATTGAGACTAGGGGGAGGTGACAGATGATAGGGAAAAAATCTGTAATCTCTACCCTGTAACCTAATACCTTATTCGCTTCTTCACTCCCGACTTACTTTAAAACTTCGGAATTAATTATTCAGTGGGCTAACGCCGTGATATCCTGGTCTCAAAGAGTGGTTAGTACCCCAGATTAAAGTTATAGTATTGAGTCTAGCTATTATCTAGCTATTATTAAGTTATGTGTGGTACGAGAGTGCATCTGTTACTTAACCGCATAGCTCAGTTATGCATTGTGCTGGCTTTTTGCATTTAGCTCCTAGTATATTTATCATCGTGGTCAGCAAGTTTGTAGCCAATATATTTGTTTCTTTACAGGAAGGATGCTTGTTAAACCCCTAAATGCAGATATCTCCCTTTTTATGGTAAATAGCGGTTTATTGTATAATATATAGTTATAGTAAATCAATGAAAAAATCGCCGTTATTTTAAAATGCAACATCACTTAACTTAATTAAAAAATGTATTATTAAATATATAAAGATATATTTAATAAAAGAAAAATATAAACCTATTAAAAATGTATTTCCAGACTGCGACCGCTATTTAAATATAACTAAATTGTCCATTGTTCCAAGAAATTGCAGATTAGGTCTCTTATAAGGAGGAAGCAAGTTTGTCGAAATCCTATCGGTTAGCTATTTTGGGAGCGACTGGTGCAGTAGGCACAGAGTTGCTGGAATTATTAGAAAGTCGCAATTTCCCGGTTGCTGACTTGAAGTTATTGGCATCAGAGCGGAGTGTCGGGCGATCGCTGCGATTTAAAGGTGAAAATATACTAATACAGGCAGTGAGCGATCGCGCTTTTGAAAATGTCGATATAGTACTAGCTAGTGCAGGTGGTTCCACATCCAAAACTTGGGCAGCTGTTGCCGTCGAAAAGGGTGCAGTGGTAATTGACAACTCCAGTGCCTTTCGGATGAACCCGGAAGTTCCCTTAGTAGTTCCAGAGGTGAATCCCCAAGCAGCAGCGCATCACCAAGGCATTATTGCTAACCCCAACTGCACAACGATTTTAATGGCTGTGGCAGTTTGGCCATTGCATAAAGTTAAACCAGTACAACGCATCGTCGCTGCAACCTACCAATCTGCTAGTGGTGCGGGTGCTAGAGCAATGGCAGAAGTCAAAACCCAAACAAGCGCTATACTACAAGGACAGCCAGCGATTGCCGAAATATTGCCTTACCCATTGGCGTTTAATTTATTCCCGCATAACTCCCCATTAAACGATTTGGGTTATTGTGAGGAAGAAATGAAAATGGTCAACGAAACCCGAAAAATATTTGGTACGCAGCAAATCAGAATCACTGCAACCTGTATACGGGTTCCCGTACTCCGCGCCCACTCAGAAGCCATTAATTTAGAATTTGAGACTCCCTTTAGTGCGAAGGAAGCCAGAGAAATTTTAAATTCCTCCCCTGGAGTAAAATTGGTAGAAGATTGGGGAACAAATCATTTTCCGATGCCAATAGAAGCAACCGGTCGAGATGAAGTTTTAGTGGGAAGAATTCGCCAGGATATTTCTCATCCTTGTGGCTTGGAATTATGGTTATGTGGCGACCAAATTCGCAAAGGTGCAGCATTGAATGCAGTACAAATCGCTGAGTTATTAGTAGAGAAAAATCTACTCAAACCATTAGCTATTAGTCATTAGTCATTGGTCATTAGTCATTGGTCATTGGTAAAGTGACAAAGGACAAATGACTAATGACAAAGTAAAAATGACACTTGAAAGCAATTTGCAGATAGGTTATTACAATAGAGAACCACCAAGATACAAAAACATGGGTAATCAGGAGTGAAAAAAGGGTGGGAGATTTTGGCAATGTTTTAACCGCTATGATTACGCCGTTTAAAGCAGATGGTAGTGTCAACTATGATGTAGCGGCAGCACTAGCGGCGCATCTAGCTAACAACGGTACAGATACATTGGTGATGTGCGGCACAACAGGAGAATCCCCGACGCTAAGTTGGGATGAAGAATACCAGTTGTTTGTCGAGGTATTGCAGTCCGTGGCAGGAAAAGCCAAGGTAATTGCGGGTTGTGGATCGAATTCCACCAAAGAAGCGATCGCAGCCACCCAAAAAGCGTCTAAAATAGGAGTACATGGTTCCTTACAAGTTGTTCCTTATTACAACAAACCGCCGCAAGCGGGATTGGAAGCGCACTTTAAGGCAATAGCACAAGCCTGTCCCGACTTACCGTTGTTGTTATATAATGTCCCCGGTCGTACCGGACAAAACCTTCAGCCAGAAACAGTTGCCCGGTTAGCTGAGGTTAGCAATATTGTCGGGATTAAAGAATCCACTGGTAATATAGATCAGGCAAGCGAAATTCGTCGCTTGACACCAAAAGAATTCCACATCTATTCTGGTGATGATTACATGACTTTGCCCTTGTTAGCGCTCGGGGCAAAGGGTGTGGTAAGTGTGGCTTCTCATCTGGTAGGAAACCAACTACAGCAGATGATTCAAGCTTTTAGTGCGGGAAAAGTTGAGGTAGCAAGCGACATTCATCTCCAACTGTTCCCGTTATTTAAAGCTCTATTTCTCACTTCAAATCCCATTCCAGTGAAAAAAGCACTGCAACTTCAAGGTTGGGAGGTTGGTTCAACTCGTCCGCCGCTATGTGAAGCTGATTTAGAAGTCAGTCAAAAGTTAGAAGCGGTTCTGAAAGAACTGAGTTTAATTTAATCACCAATTATTTAAATGCTGGTAGTCTCCTCCTTGTCAAAGATACATATAAACAACGATCATAATTGTTCATAAGTTGCAATTTAAAAACCTGTGCTAGGACTGATAGATATACTATGAATCCTTGAGTTTTACAGTTGATTTTATTAAATAAAAAATTGAAATCTTCAATTAAAACTTGATTGCTTTGGGACTGACTTAAGAGACAGATGATGTTGTCTTAAATACAAGTTCGTTAACTATCAACTTAATTAACCACAAGTAACAATCTAAGGAGAAAATGGCTAAAAACGAAGCTAATAATTCCGCCTTGAAAATTATTCCTTTGGGCGGTTTGCATGAAATTGGTAAAAATACCTGTCTTTTTGAGTATGACGATGAAATAATCCTGTTAGATGCAGGATTGGCTTTTCCCACAGAGGCGATGCATGGAGTCAATATTGTTTTACCAGATACGACCTATCTGCGGGAAAATCGCCACAAAATTAAAGGGATGATCGTTACTCATGGTCATGAAGACCATATCGGCGGGATTGCTTTTCATCTCAAGCAATTTGATATCCCGGTGATTTATGGGCCCAGGCTAGCAATGGCAATGCTAGAGGGTAAATTAGAAGAAGCAGGAGTCCGCGATCGCACAGAAATCAGAACAGTTCTACCACGTGATGTAGTGCGGATTGGCAAAAACTTTTTAGTTGAATATATCCGTAACACCCACTCCATCGCTGACAGTTTTACAGTTGCCATTCATACTCCCCTGGGTGTAGTTATTCACACAGGGGATTTTAAAATTGACCATACCCCAGTGGATGGTGAAAAGTTTGACTTGCAACGTCTAGCAGAACATGGTGAAAAAGGCGTTCTTTGTTTACTGAGCGATTCCACTAACGCTGAAGTGCCAGGATTTACACCTTCAGAACGTTCAGTTTATCCCAATCTGGAGAGAGTATTTAGTCAAGCACCTGGGCGATTATTTGTCACGACCTTTGCTTCTAGCGTCCATCGCATCAACATGATTTTGGATATTGCCAAGAAGCAGAACCGTGTAGTGACAGTTGTCGGGCGTTCCATGCTGAACTTGATTGCTCATGCCCGCAATTTAGGTTACATCAAGTGTGAAGACAATCTGCTGCAACCATTGCACGCTGTCCGCAACCTACCCGATGAAAGAGTACTGATTTTAACTACAGGTTCTCAGGGTGAAACGATGGCAGCAATGACCCGCATTGCCAACAAAGAACATCCTCACATTAAAATCCGCCAAGGAGATACGGTAGTATTCTCTGCTAACCCAATTCCCGGAAATACGATCGCAGTAGTCAACACCATTGATAAATTGATGATTCAAGGTGCGAAAGTGGTCTATGGACGGGATAAAGGCATTCACGTCTCCGGTCACGGCTGTCAGGAAGAACAAAAACTGATGATTGCCTTAACTCGGCCCAAGTTCTTTGTGCCATTTCACGGCGAACATCGGATGCTAGTGAAGCACGCAGAAACGGCTCAGAGCATGGGCATTCCCGCAGAAAATATGATCATTATTCAGAATGGTGATATTGTCGAACTGACTGAAGATGCGATTCGCGTCGCTGGTAAAGTGCCATCTGGTATTGAATTGGTGGATACTACCAGTTCGGGTATGGTAAGTGCGAAAGTTCTGCAAGAACGGCAACGCATGGCTTCAGAAGGCATTATCACGATCGCAGCTGCCATTGATTGGAATGGTAAACTGTTAGCAAAACCAGAAACTCACCTCCGGGGTGTAGTGACAAGTGTAGAGCGATCGCTGTTACACACCTGGGTAAAACAACGCATTGAAGAAATCCTCTCTGTGCGCTGGACAGAATTTGCTCCTGAGCAAGGTGAAGCAGCAGATATAGACTGGGGTGGATTGCAAGGAACTTTAGAACGAGAATTGCAACGTTCCATCCGTCGGGAATTGCAATGTCAGCCATCTGTGACTTTATTGATGCAAATCCCTGATGAACCACCTGTGAAAGTTGCTGATGGCAGAAGACGGCGGACTCGGACTGCTGCTCAGGTAGCATCATAGAGAATTTAAGATAAAAATCTCATAAAGAGAGAAGTTTGAGCAGTGGCTTTCAAGGCTCAAATTTCGATTGGCGCAAAGACACAGAATTTTTCTGAACGTCTTTGCGCTTTCTTTTCTCATGAGTATAGAAATTATCTATAGTTCTTGGAAACGATCTAACTTGTTAGGTTGCTGTCACTGAAGGCGTGAATACAGCGTACTGCCAGGATGGATTGCGCTGTAGAGTACGGAAACACCCATAATCAAGAAGTTCATCTGATTTTAACGCTTCAGACTATATCACTCTCAAATTGCCACTGCCAACCTAAGTTTAGTGAAATGCAATCGATTCTACTCGATCAAAAATCACTAATTCTACGGCATTCAGCCAGCGACAAACAGGACACACTTACGTGAGAAAGTGGGAACACGGAGAGGAAAAATGCCTTCTAGGGAATTATTGATGTTTATACTTAGCAAAAATTCTTTCAGAAAGACCTTATATTAAGTTGTGTAAATGTTACACTAAAACCTATCCAATGATGGATGTCTTTATTAAAATTTAAACTGTGTCAAGTTATGAACAAGATCGTAATATTACACTACCGATCCCCAGAAATTTGCGATTAACTTGACGTAGTAATAAATTAGGTTCTGACTTAAGTGGCTAATCAGGTATTACATTATATCGCAGTCAGAACGCGATTTTTCCGGGAAAGTTCGTTGCCACGTTGTATATATTCATCAAAAAGGTGAATAGCCTCAATAACACAGAGGGTTAACCATGAAGGTATTCGACAATACCACAAAAAAGATTTTTCTGGCTAGCTGGGTATCAATCAATCAAGCAGAAACTACTGACCATAAAGCAACCCAGTTAAACCATTCTCCTTCCAAGCCTCACTGGGATATTCTCCAACCCCTACGGCAGCGAGTAGAAAACATTCAAGTCCGCGATCGCCAACTAGCTCACCGCTTGTGCAAACTGATTCCATCTCAGTGCCCCTTTGAGCGCGATGTCAAATTATTTGGCAAGACCTTGTTTCACATCCCACCCATGTGCAAGCTCAACCCCTTATATGAAGAAGTGGTTGGTTTACGTTTCCGAGCATTGTGCTATCTAGCCGACGACTGTGGCGAAGACGTATCGCAGTACTGCTAATACTGAGATATCAGGGCTGAGGGAAAAGTTATGAGTCAGGAGTAATACGCCGGGGATCAATAATATAACTCCTAACTCCTAACTCTTGACTATTCTTTTACTATTTTTTTACTATTTCTTTTGCCATTTTTGGATGGCATCCTGAGCATCTTCGTAAGCGCCTGTCTCCTCTGGGACTAAAGCTGCGGTCGCAATTGCGGCGTTACGTTCTCCTTCGGCGGCGCGACGCTTGGCCAGGTCTAAAATTTTCTCACTCCATTTATTGATCGATTTTTGGGCAGTATCGAACCCTGGTTGTCCGGGTGGTACTTTCTTGGCAACTTCGATCGCCCGATTGTAGGTAGATGCCTGTTCGGACTTAATTAAGGCATTAGCTGCATCTAAAAGAGTTTTGTTACTCACATACTGCTTACCCTCTAAGCGCCACAGGTTAATTGCTGCTTGTGCTTTCGCGTAGGGGGCTTCATCTTTGGCGATCAACCGAGCCGCAGCAATAGCGCTGGCATACTGTCTTTGTTTAGCACGACCTTCTGCTAAATCTAAAATCATCTGGCTCCAAATCTTAATATTCTCCTGAGCTTGTTCGTACAGTGGTTCGCCAGGTTGAATTTTTCGGGCTGTAGCGATCGCCATGCTCAAATCGCTCGCCTGAGTTTGTCTGAGCGACATTTTCGCCAGGTCTAATACTGCTTGATTTCGCTTTTTTGACTGGGAACTAGAGGCTATTTGGGCGCTAGATTGGTTTTTGAATCTAACTGGTGAAGTGCGATCGCTTGGTAAATTCTCGACAACCTGGCGATCGCTAACAGTAGCATTGGGTGATGCACTTGATATTTGCTTAATTCTAAAAGTTTCTTGATTCCGTAGAAAAACTACGGCGATTAAACCTGCTACTAGCAAGCTGCCTCCGCCCCACAAGATAAACTGTTTCCAAAAAGGGATGCTTGGTTGATTCGCTGGCAATCGCGAGACGTAACCTTTTGAGGAATTTGGGATAAATCTTCCTCTGGTATTCACTCCCAAGGAAGTTTCTGCCATTGGCTGGGAAACTAAGCTACCACCTGACTCCTGGACTTTTTTACCCTTCACCTGTTGGGAGGAGTTCACACTAACTTCTCCCCGTCTGCCCCGATCTGCTGAAGTTCTAGCGGAATCATCGAGGGGAGGAGCTGCCAGGGCAACAGCAAAAGATTCTTCCGGATAAATTAGCGCTTCTGGCTGAAAATCACTTTCCATTGCCAATTTTGGCAAGATTACTTGCTGTCTTGATGGGATGATCGTGGCAGGGTTTTGGATAGGACGCCAGTGGTGATGACATAACTTTGGCACAATCAGGCTTAGATAGTTTTCTAAATCTGCCAAGTTGCTGCCATTACCAGAACGTAAAGCTTCTAATAAAGCTGCTGTAAAGAATCCGTGACCTAGTTCGTTACTCTCATGGGAAAATTGTTCTGGTTGGCAAGAAAGAATTGTCGCCAGTTGTAGTTCTTGGGCTAGTTCTATTGTTTCTTCACCAACAGGAGCATCTGCTTGAGTGCCAAAAGCGCGGTTGATGTCGAGTAGTAGCAATACATTCAGATCGGCAAGTTGCAGACTTTGCATTAGCGATCGCAATTCTATGCCAGTCTGTTGCACCAGTTCCGGGTTGCCCTCTGCTGGCATTAAGTAATCTTTGCCCTTGTAATTGACTCCATAGCCGCTAAAGAATAACCACAGATAGTCTTCCGGTTGCCAACTTGTTGCTGCCAAATCTTCAAGCAGCAGCAAAATATTCTCCTTCGTCGGGTAAGTCGATCTATCCCCAATCGGCGGCGAAGTATCTGTCATCACTAGACAGTGCTTGGGGAGAAAACCTGCCTCTGTCACCAAAAAATCTTCTAGTGCCTCAGCATCTGCTTGGGCACAACTTAAAGGTTGAAATAACTGATATTGATTGATACCAATCGCGATCGCCCAGTAATTTGCCATCCCGCTCTTTGTCAGTTATTGTTGTTTGCTGGTCTTAAAATTGTGGTTGGCTTTGCCAAAAAAACAAAGCTAACCTATGTCTTATACTCTAGGTGATTCTAATTGAATCTTAAGTTAGAATGTAATTTTTATTACGTTGATTAGCCGGAAAATACCTTTACCTAATTTCAATAACAGATCATTACTAAGGAGATAGAAGGTCATGAGCAAAATTTCTGCTCACTTACCATCATCGCTCGCTCCCTTTTCAGTTATTAGCCAAATTGCCAGAAGAATCCGGATAATTCCTTTAGTAGTTTTGCTTATATCTACTGTCCCTGCGTGGTTTTTGATGGAAGCGATCGCACCGCAGCTTGTGCGAGCTTACACCGCTAGAGTCGATCTAGCTATTGACCGCTTGCCAGAAGAAAACTATGAAACCGTTCTCAGGAGAGCGGAAGCGGTCGCTAGGGCAGCTGCTCAAAGGAGCTTCGACCAAGATATCTTGGTGACAGATGTTTCCATCATTGTATCCGTACAAAATTATGGCGCGATCGCACCAGTCCTGACATTAGATGTCAGTCGTCCTGAATGGCGATCGCGCCCTGATGCTCAAAATTGGGCGACATACTTCAAAACTTCGCGATCTTTACTTTTCTTTGAAAATAACTCCAATCAAGTTCCAGCAGCTAGCGCTGTGTCAACGCCAAAATGACGGGTTGAGCTTGAAGTCCGAGCCAAAGCTTTCTTGGCTCGGAACCTTGGGGGATTTAAAGAAAGTCATTCTTGCTGTTCCCGCGTCTTAGCGTCAGTCTTAACCCAACTTATTTATTCCTGACTCAACTGTTGTCTTTGGCGTCAGTGGATGGCCTAGAATAAGAAGGTTGTCAAGAATCGCGATATCTGCTGACATGGCTGTTCCTAAGAAGAAAACTTCCAAATCAAAACGAGATAAACGTCGAGCTACCTGGAGGCATAAAGCCGTCGTTGAAGCTCAGAAAGCCCTGTCTCTGGGCAAGTCAATTTTGACTGGACGTTCTACATTTGTTTATCCAACTGCTGAAGAAGAGGAAGAAGAATCATAATTTCTCAGTCAGGAAAAGCACGAACAGCACCGATAGATTTGATTGCCAAACTCAACAATCAAACTTCTTATCGCTAGATAAATGCTTTTTTTTAGCTTTCCTGATTGCATTATGAATCATAGATACTCCACATAAGCTCATTAGATCGAAAAAAATTGGTAGTGAGTAATTGGAAATATCCATTACCCATTACCTATCATTCAAGAGTTCATATAAAGAGTAAAACATCTGATACTGTTGGCAACTCAGCAAAAAAGTTTGTAAACATCTTGAGAAAACTTATTTTTCTCTAACTATGCTAGGAAAATTTTTTCACAAACCAGGCAAAGAAGAGAGCGATCGCGTCCCTCCTGGTCAACACTTAGCTAAAGGTTTTCCCGTATTAACTTACGGCGAAACTCCCCAAGTCAGCACTGAGGAATGGGAGTTTCGAGTTTGGGGTTTAGCAAAATCTGTTACCTTTAGTTGGTCAGATTTTATGGCGCTACCTCAACACGAATTCACAGCTGACTTCCACTGTGTAACGCGCTGGTCTAAACTTGATGTCAAATGGACTGGCATTAAAGTTACAGATTTCATGAGTCTGATTGAATTAGACCCGAAAGTAGCCCACGTTATGGAACACTGCTATGGCGGCTACACCACCAATATTTCTGTAGAAGATTTTCTGCGCGAAGAAAACTTCTTTGCTTTTAAAGTCTTTGGTGAAGACCTTCCATCTGAACACGGTGGGCCGATGCGGCTAGTTGTCCCCCACCTCTACGCTTGGAAAAGTGCTAAGTGGATTAATGGTTTGGAATTTTTAGCTGCTGAAGAACTTGGTTTTTGGGAGCGCAATGGCTACCATCGCCGTGGTGAACCTTGGGCTGAGGAGCGTTACAGCAACGCTTTTGGGATTTAATAGTTAGGAGTTAGAAGTTTAGAGTTAGGAGTTAGGAGTGAAAAATTCATAACTCATAACTCATAACTTCTACCCTAAAAGTTTCTTTATAAATGGCAATTTGCCCTGATATGGAGCGTATCGCCATTTTAAATCGAGCCAGAAGGAGTTTTGCAATACACTTTTCTTATGGGAAAAGGTGTCAAAGCTAGCTTTGCCGTGATAGTTGCCGATACCGCTATCTCCCACTCCACCAAATGGTAAAGACGAGACACCAACCTGCATCACTGTGTCGTTAATACAAACTCCACCAGAGGAAGTTTCCTGCAAAACTCGCTTTTGCAGGTTTTTATCTTGAGAAAATAAGTATAACGCCAAGGGTTTGGGTCTAGAGTTAATCAAGGCGATCGCTTCTGCAATGTCAGTATATTCAATGATGGGTAAAATGGGCCCAAAGATTTCTTCTTGCATGACAGAATCTTCTAGTGAGACATTATCAATCAGTGTTGGGGCAATATAACGCTCTGAAGGTTGATTTTCTCCACCGATGACAACTTCACCGTCTTTAAGAAAACTAACCAATCTCTCAAAGTGTTTTTGACTGATAATGCGGGCATAATCAGGACTGTTTACAGGATTATCACCATAAAATTCTTTTAAAGATTTTTCCAGACCATCTATTAAATCTTTCTTGATTGTTTTATTAACTAAAAGATAGTCAGGGGCAATACAAGTTTGTCCAGCATTAATGAATTTTCCCCATGTAATTCGTCTGACAGTGTGTTCAAGATTAATGTCAGTATCTACAATGCAAGGACTTTTGCCACCCAATTCTAAAGTAACTGGTGTGAGATATTTTGCTGCTGCTGCCATGATGATTTTGCCGACAGCTGTGCCACCAGTAAAAAAGATATGGTCAAACTTTTCTGCAAGTAGTTTTTGACTTGCTTCCACGCCTCCTTCAATCACTGCAAGATAAGCAGGGTCAAAATGTTTGGCAATAATCTTAGCAATGACATCAGATGTATGAGAAGCAATTTCTGAAGGTTTGATAATTGCACAATTACCGGCTGCGATCGCACCTATTAAAGGTGAGATAATTAACTGAAATGGATAGTTCCAAGGGCCGATAATTAAGACAACCCCTAACGGTTCTGGATAAATTTTCGCTGAGTAGGAAAAAAAATCCCAGGAAACCGCTGCTTTTTCGGGTTTACTCCAGTTTTGAAGATGTTTGATGGCGTAATCAATATCCTTAATTACGCTGATTTCTGTAAGATAAGTTTCTACTTCTGGTTTATGTAAATCCGCTTGTAATGCCTCAACTATTGACTGTTCATGCTCAATAATTGCTTGCTTAAGATTTTTCAGTTGTTCAATGCGAAAATTTACATCTTTAGTTTTGCCAGTTTGAAAAAAATCTCGCTGAGTCTGGATAATGTTGCCAATGTTAGATAATTCAGTGGTAATCATTGTTTTGTCCTATCAAAAACTATTTAATCTTAATGCTATTATCTCAGCCTATTTGGTTCTTCAATTTTTAGCGTTTGATTTTCTAAGTGAATTTTTTACTTTAAATTATCGGGAGATAGTAGTAAGGTTATAAATCATGAATTACCAGGATAAAAAACTATATAATTCATAATTTATAATTACTAGTTTTTTCATGCTTTGGTGGGTAGAAGCACAATAAATACACTACCTTTGCCCAACTCGGAATTAAGCAGAATAATGCCTTGATGTGCTTCGACAATTCGACGAGCAAGATACAGTCCTAAGCCACTACCAGAACTCTTATGGCTGCCTTGGCGAAATCGTTCAAAAATGGTTGCTTGTTCTTCAGGGGGAATACCTGGGCCAGTATCCGCTATTTCAATTCTAATGTAGTCAACGGAATTGGATTTTTCAGAGAACTGAGATTGATTACTTTTGTTGAACTGGCGTTGAGAAGTAAAACGAATAGTAATAGACCCGGAGTCGGTAAATTTGATCGCATTTCCGATGAGATTGGTAAATAGACGATGCAGTTCCAAGCGATCGCCCATGACTGTATTTGTGACTGACTCTTCAGTCACGTCCAAATTTAGGGAGAGTTTTTTATCTTGAGCTAAGGGTGACAATTCTCCAGTCACTTCATCTAGCAATTGGCTCAGATTAACTGGTTGAAACGCCAAACTTTTGCGACCTGCTTCAAAACGATAAACTTCCAATAAAGTATTCACCATAGAAAGCAGGTTGATGTTGCTACGCGCCATGATGGTGATTACTTCCTGCATTTGTGGTGATAATGTTCCCAACGCGCCTTGCTGAAATAGCATTAACATACGATCTGCGGCTACTAAGGGAGTGCGTAAGTCGTGGGTGAGGCGGGAGACAAAATCTTCTCGCTGACGGGCAATTTCATCACGTTCATCCATACTATGCTTCAAACGCAGGAGCGATCGCACTCGTGCCAGCAATTCATCTACTGTTACAGGTTTGCGGATAAAATCATCAGCACCCAAGTCTAATCCGTGGGCGACATTAGGCGCATCGTGGGCAGTGATCAGCAGTATGGGGATATATTGCGGCAATTTCATCTCTCCACGAATGTGCTTGGTAACTTCGTACCCGTCCATACCTGGCATCATCAAATCCAGCAGAACTAAGTCACAAGGAGAAGCTTTCAATTCTGCCAAGGCCGAAATACCATTTTCTGCGGTGCTAATCGTGTAACCTTCTTCCTCCAAAATAGTTTTGATCAAAAACACGTTATCAGGAGAGTCATCAACAACCAGAATTTTGTCAGAGCGAGAAGATTGTGAAGTCATATAGATGCAAGGTATGGCATAAAAGTAATTTTTTGTAAGACTAGCTGTATTTCTAACAATTTGTCTACCAAGTTTTTTAGTAAGCCTCCCTACCTAAGAAGTATTTTTAACTATTAAATTATGGCTGGTAGAATTTTAGCTTTAGATACAGCAAATGCTTGAATGACTTATGTAGTCTTTGATGTATCGGTTTCGGTAGGGAGCTGGAGATATAATTGTGTAGGCGATCGCCCAAGACTAAGAGTGCCTTCTGACTTTATTAAGGCAACATACTTCTTATGGTAGAGTGAGCTTTCCCGTATGTAGAATAATCCCTGTTAAGCATTCTGTGCAATTTGTTTTCAAAGTAAGACCATAGAGAAAACCCTTGCTTCCCTCACCAAAACTAGCCAAATGTGTGTCAATCATTCTCTTTTGCTGGCTCCGGCAGAAATTTTAGAGATGTTTTGAGTAAAATCCAATCCAGATAGAATGCAAGAATCTGCATTTTCAGAAAGTGGTTAAGGCGTTGGAAGCTTTCATCCCTCAGCAGCCATGACCAGATTTTTTTCAGCAGTAGCACTAGGATAACTTCAACAGATTTCTTGAGAATCAGAGTAATTAATATTTCTAACATTGCGATCGCCTCAGTTACTTGACTGAGTTCAATGTCGCAATTTTGCCTTGTAGTTATTTATTTGACTTGTTGTGACTTAGATTGACTTGTCTTGACATACCTTTACTAGCCGCCAATCTCTGCAAACGCAAGCTAGACTGAACTTTAAGGCGATTTCACACTAGGTATATGTCGTTACCAAGAGACTTCCTGACACAACTAGAGCAATACAGCGAATTGTCAAACCGAGAAAAGGCAGTCTTTTTAGAAATCTTTGGTAATGGCAAGAGTCGAGTTCAAGTTGCACAAGCGCTTAACATCTCTAACAGCAATCTCAGCAGTTTTCTAACGGGGATTTACAAAAAGTTCAGTATTTGCGGCAGTGGGCCTGTGAAAGAAAGCCGCTTGCGGGAATATCTTCAAAAGCGATACTCACAGCAGAAACCTTCTGGTAGCCCAACTGCTGACATTGCAGAGGATGATATTGATGCTCTAGTTCAAGAAATCCGGGAAAAGATTAAACCCAGCATCAAAGAAAAGTGTGGAACCATGCGGGTACTAGATATGCCCCAGCCAATAGAGTTAACGGGTGAAGGGGGTATTTATACTAATGTCAACATTTTGGAAAAAATCACCGGACGCAGGCGGCTAGATATCTCTGAACTGCTGCAAGACTCTGACCCAAATGACTTTGAGCGGTTTGGACTTAACAAGGTTAAAGAGAAGCGAATACCAGGACTGGAAGCAGTACAGCGACATAACAAACTGATGGTCTTGGGTAAACCAGGCGCAGGAAAGAGTACATTTTTGAAGTATCTAGCGATGCAATGTATTGAAGGGCGGTATTTGACAAATCGATTTCCCTTATTTATTACCCTTAAAGATTTTGCAGAAACGCCCAAACAGCCAGATTTGTGGGAATATATTGCTCAAAAATTGGCACTTTGTGGAGTACAGGATGCCAGCGTTAAAGCAGGCCAGCTTTTGAGACACGGTAAAGTATTGGTTTTATTGGATGGCTTGGATGAAGTCCGAGAGGAAGATACAAAGCGTGTCTTACGGCAAATTAGAGATATTGCCGATCAGTTTCATAACAATGAGTTTGTCATTACCTGCCGGATAGCTGCTAAAGAATACACCTTTGAAAGGTTCACAGAGGTAGAAGTGGCAGATTTTGACGAGGAGCAAATCGCCATTTTTGCTCAAAACTGGTTCCGGTTAAGCGATCCAGTAAAAGCTGAATTGATGTAATTATCTCTAATGATGAGTATTTACAGGCTTTTTTGGTGAAAATATATGAAAAATCTTTATCCATAAAATCTAGATTGAATTTATCAACAATTAGGTGTTTTTACTTTGAACATCTTCTTTTCTTTGGTTATGATTATGTACTCGATTCCTTAGACTATAATCTTGCCTCTGCTCTTGGTTTCAATCTTAGTAGCATGGAACTTGAGGAAGAGCTTTTCTTGGATCATTGGCTTACCGATATAATTGAAACTTCTAACTCAAATTGCCACGAAGCATTAACTTGGATTTTAGAGTTAAATCTTTATATTCAACCTGAATTACGAAAAGCACTTCAAGATTTACAAGAGCAAGTTATTCAATTAGAAACTCAAACAAATTGGGAAGATGGAAGAGATAATCTGCCTCCTGAATCCGAAATAAAATTAAGACATTTAGCAATTAAATATAGAAAAATTTGTTACAGTTTGGAATTAAACGATTATCAACATCAATTGTTATCATCTTATTATGAAGCTAACAATTTATTGCTAGATTGCCTCAATAGTGATTGTTATGTCAGTCGTGAGGTGAGGCAGGAAATTGAAAATACTTTAGTGTTACCGATAAGTGAATTTAAAAATAGTCAACTTCAATAAGTACAAGCTACTGCAATGTTATTGCATCGACTTGCAATGCTAATACGTCAGTCTGTTATGTTCATGCATGAGAGCGATCGCATTTATTGCTCTGAGGTAATCCTATTCAAAACTTGCTGAAGTTCTACTGTGGAAAGAATTGCGATCGCACTTTCACCACAAAGTAGGCGATTTCGCTTATTCTCCAGAAGCGAGATTATCTAAAACTTGCTGAAACTCTGCTGTGGAAGGAATTGCGATCGCTATTTCGACCAGCTTTCTCAGCACAGATGAATTATTAATTCCATTAACAAACTCGATAATTAAGCTTGGCACTTCTCCAAACCGCGTCTCTAAGAGTTTCGAGAATTTCTTCTTGGTAACTTCTGAATTCAGTAGATTGGTTCGTGATGAATTAAAACAAAAAGTACCTCTGTGCCATTGGTAAAACTGTCGCAGGTTCACAAATCAGCAACTCACCATCGGCCCTAACTTGGTATGTTTCTGAATCTACTTCAATCTGGGGTAGTGCATCATTCAGCTTCATATCTCGCTTACTCAATTGGCGTGTCCCAGAAACTGCAACTGCTGCCTTTTGTAAACCTAGCTGGCTGGGAATTTCTTTCTCTAAAGCTGCTTGGGAAACAAAAGTTAATGATGTGGCATGACGCGCCCCTGCAAAACTACCAAACATCGGTCGCATATACACTGGTTGCGGTGTGGGAATACTGGCGTTAGCATCGCCCATTTGCGACCATGCAATCATTCCGCCTTTAATCACTATTTCTGGTTTCACGCCAAAAAATGCAGGACGCCACAAACATAAATCTGCTAATTTTCCCTCTTCCACTGAACCCACATATTCAGCAATTCCGTGAGCGATCGCTGGGTTAATAGTATACTTAGCAACATACCTTTTTGCACGAAAATTATCTGCTTTTTGCTCATTTCCTTGTGCGTTAAGAGTTCCCCGTTGCACCTTCATTTTGTGAGATGTCTGCCAGGTGCGAATTATCACTTCGCCTACCCTTCCCATCGCCTGGGAGTCGGAAGAAATCATGCTAAATGCGCCTAAGTCGTGCAAAATGTCCTCCGCAGCAATGGTTTCTCGACGGATGCGAGATTCGGCAAAAGCGACATCTTCAGCGATCGCAGGGTCAAGATGATGGCATACCATCAACATATCCAGGTGTTCGTCTAAGGTGTTGAGGGTGTAAGGACGTGTGGGATTGGTGGAAGATGGCAGAACATTAGCTTGGCTGCAAACTTTGATGATATCTGGTGCGTGTCCCCCGCCTGCGCCTTCGGTGTGGTAGGTATGAATGGTACGATTCTTGAAAGCGGCGATCGTATCTTCGACAAATCCGGCTTCGTTCAGCGTATCAGTATGAATCGCTACTTGCACATCATATTCATCAGCAACACTGAGGCAAGTATCAATTGCTGCGGGTGTGGTTCCCCAGTCTTCATGAAGTTTTAACCCCATTGCACCGGCGGCTACTTGTTCTACAAGTCCTTGGGATTGACTAGCGTTACCTTTGCCCAAAAATCCTAAGTTGACGGGAAAAGCATCAGCAGCTTGCAACATTCGGTAAATATTCCAAGGGCCGGGGGTGCAGGTAGTGGCATTTGTACCCGTAGCTGGGCCAGTACCGCCGCCGATCATGGTGGTAATACCAGAAGCGATCGCCACTTCAATTTGTTGGGGACAAATAAAATGAATATGGGCATCAATACCGCCAGCAGTGAGAATCATTCCTTCACCGGCTAAGGCTTCAGTACCGGGGCCAATAATAATATCTACATTATTTTGAATATAAGGATTTCCGGCTTTACCAATTTTGAAAATCTTGCCATCTTTAATGCCAATATCCGCTTTGACAATACCCCACCAATCGAGAATTAAGGCATTAGTAATTACTAAATCTACAGCACCATCGGTGTTAGAAATGGGGGATTGTCCCATTCCGTCTCTGATGACTTTACCGCCGCCGAATTTTACTTCATCACCGTAGGTGGTGAAATCTTGTTCAACTTCAATAAATAATTCAGTGTCTGCAAGTCGGATGCGATCGCCTATTGTTGGGCCATAGGTTTCGGCATAGGCGCGGCGATCCATTCTGTAAGGCATATAAAATCCTTTTTTTTAACGCAAAGGGACGCTGAGGGAAGCGCAGAGGTACGCGGAGGTTTTTAGAGGTTTCCGTTAATTTTGGCGTTGAAGCCGTAGACTTGGCGAGTACCAACGAGGGGGATTAGAGTTATTTCTTTTTCGTCGCCTGGTTCAAAGCGAACTGCTGTTCCTGCGGGGATATCGAGGCGCATTCCTCGCGCTTGTTCTCTGTCAAAGTTTAAGGCTGTGTTAACTTCATAAAAGTGAAAGTGAGAACCAACTTGTATGGGGCGATCGCCTATATTTGAAACTTGCAACTTTACAGTTGGACGACCAACATTTAGTTCAATTTCACCTGCTGGTGTGATAATTTCCCCAGGAATCATAATAAATTCATTCCAAACTTAACGAATTGGATTATGTACTGTTACTAACTTTGTGCCATCAGGAAAAGTAGCTTCTACCTGTACGTCATGCACCATTTCAGGTATACCTTCCATGACATCATCCCGCGTCAATAGAGTTGTACCATAACTCATCAATTCAGCTACAGTTTGCCCATCTCTTGCACCTTCTAAAATTGCAGCAGAAATATAAGCGATCGCTTCAGGATAATTCAGTTTTAAACCCCTTCCTTTACGTCTTTCTGCTAATAAAGCAGCAGTAAAAATTAATAGCTTATCTTTTTCCTGCGGCGTAAGTTGCATTCTTATCTTCCTCTTGGCGTTCTTGGCGTCTTGGCGGTTCGTTTAAACCTGCCACACTCTTGGTATACAATTACCACGATTCAAGAAAGAAACTCGCAGCATCTGCCAAACATCAATAAACCAGTTTCTCACTTCAGATGTAGCAGCGCCGCGATATCGACACAATAATCCATGTTGTAATCGGCTAACACCCGCTTCTCCTTCCCCATCCCACAAACTTCGCGCTTTTTGGACAATTTCTGCTGAAACTGCGCCACCAACCCAAACTAGACTACCTACTAGTGGTTTTCCAGCCAAGCCGTGGGGACTGTGAAAAGTTTCTTCGCTACCCCGTAACCATTGCCGATCAATCCATAAAGGAATACCTTGCTGCCAAATTTCCGTGTGCGATCGCCATTCCCCTTGCAAGAATTTTTCTCCTCTAGCACTGCGACCAAATCGGGTAATTTCCCAGCCTAACCAACTGCCCCCGGTTGCTAATTCTACCCGTAAATCTTGCCGATAAATCGCGTCGTTAAATAAAATTGTCTCTTGCGGCAACCATTCTAAACAAGCACCAGCGTCAACTTGCATTTGGATGGTTTGTCTTGCTTGTAACCTATTGCTGCGATATATTTTGCTTGCAGCAGCAGTAGTGATTAAGGCTTGGGCTTGGGGTTGGAGGTGGATGTTAGAGGATAAGCGATCGCCTCCCACCATTCCCCCAGCTGTGTGTAAAATTACGCTATGACAAATTTCTCCTTCTGGGTAAAATGGGCGTTGTACCTTCAGGGGCGCTTGTTGGCGATTGTAAATTAATTGGGTTTTACCCTGGCGATCGGCATAGACTAAATTAAGTTTGCCATGCCAACCTTCTGCTATTTGCGGATTGCAGGCCATTTATAAATTCAAGATTAAAGTTCACATATCTTATATTTATTTAATACGTTTTCTGATACTTTATCTGCAATTTATCATTATTTTCTCGCCAAGATTACATAATCATCTAATGTATAGTGTAACTGATGCTTCTGACCAAAATACTGCTGAAGTATTGGACTCATATACAGTTGTTTTGGTAATTTTTCTCGAGCAAACTTACCAAATTCAATACCGGATAAAGGTATTCTTGAATCTGTTGAGGTTAGATATTTATACCAGACTAACTCTAATCCAAGTTCTGCTAGAAATTTATCCATTACATTTTTTTCTTGCTCTTGGTTTTGAACTTGGTGAACGTCATAAGTTTTGAATAATTTCTTATCTTGTACAATTAGTAGAATATAGCCTGATGTTTTTAAGCTAGTGGCAAATATTTGCTTGTAAGTATTATTAGTTTCAACCCTCTTGGCTTTATCTATAAAGAAGCAGTGGGAAATTACGATAAAGTCGAAAAAATCTTTGGGTAGATTATTCGACTGAGTTTTCCAAGTAAAAATATCAGTAGTAACAAAGCGGAAGAAAGCATTTACTGGGGTTAGACGTGATTCTATATATCGTCGCCAAAACTGAAGTCCACGAAATTGGAAGGCATCTTGTTTTTCTAAAGAGTAGTAAGATATGTGCATTTGCGGGATATGAAAAAAACCGCTACTACTTTGGAGAAATAAAGCTAAACCATAGGCAACTGTTCCTGGGCCTGCTGCAATATCAAGAATATTAACCTTACTTGGTAGTAAAGCATCCTGGTAAATGAGAAACCAAGCTAAATATATACAATATACACAATATACATTTTCTAAAAAATACTTCATAAAGTAGACATGAGGAGTTAGACTAAAATGGTAGTCTGGATCTTGTCCAATTTTTAAGTTATTAATATCCTCAAGAGCGTCTTCTAACTTAATAAATAACTGTTTATCAGAAATCTTACTAAATTCTTCTTTAAGATATTCAACTAAACTTGATTCAAAATCATCAAATATCCGTTCATCAATACCAGTAGATTGCAATTTATATTCATCGTGCTGAATTAAATTAAAATTTTTATAGATATATTTAACAAATTCCTCATCTGGCATTAATATGAGATTATCTTTTGGTTGGGATGCTTCTGTTAATTGTTTACTTAAAGTTTCTGCTTGTCGTTTGTATTCTTGGGAATAACGTTCAAGTTGAAGTTTATCCCTAAATAGTTTTTCTAACCATGAGAATCTTGCACCTGATTTTTGAATCTCTTGCAATAATTGCGTTGCACGTCGGATATTCCCGCTTTTTAAAGATAATTTTAACTGCTGACTTCGCCACCAATTTATGATAGGATTATTCATAACCAAATCCTTCTTTGCCTTCCATAATTTCTACAAATGGAAGCCGAGAAACTAACTTTTTCTTAAATTTAATATAGTTTAATTTCTCATCTTCATACCACCAAGAGTATTTTTGCTTAATTTCTTCAGCTTCTTGGCGAGTTGATGCTATGAGAGAACGACTGTGGCTAGCATGAAAAGCTTGAATTACAATCCTATCAGCAATGGCTATTTTTTCAATAAAAGCAGCTTCATCAGTTGCTAAAGTAGGAAGTAAAGGGGTAATAGTAATAGAAATTTTAGGAACAAAACCTTTATAATAATTAATACTTTGTTTTATTTTATTGATAGCATTTAGTCTAGCTTTAATACTGGGCGATCGCGGTTCAAAATCCTTTCTCACTAATTCGCTTCCAGTGGGAATGCTCATATTAATTCGCAATCGCTTAAATCGTTGTAAATAATCAATATCTCTAACAATAATTGGGCTACGAGTTTGAATCACCAAGGTTGGAGTTGGATAACCGTCAATCCCCACATCAAGCATTACCTCCAACAACCGACGAGTCAATTGATGTTTAGACTCAAGTGGTTGATAAGGATCGGTAACGCTACTCATATATATACTAGGAGGAGTCTGGGAATTTTTTTCATACCATTTTTTTAATTCTTTCGCTAAAACTTCAGCAGAATTTTCCTTAAAAATTACCCATTTACCCCAATCTTGGCGCATTTGAGCATTAGGGGTAAATGCAGCAGCATAGCAATAACTACAACCGTATTGACATCCCCTGTAAGGATTTAGAGTAAAATCATAATTACCAATAAAACCAGTAGCTTTTGTTAAGAGTGATTTAGCGTTTTGGGCATAAACATTGACATCTCCAAATTTTTCTCGGACTAATTTCGTAGGAGTGCATTCGCAATAACCTTCATATTTTGGTTGTGCCATGTGAATCCTGATATTTATTGAGAGTGAATTAACGCACCCTACTTCTTATGATTCCCATTTTTATTTTTAAATTACTTCACTAAGGTGTACGCTAGTGCGATAGACCATATAGATAAAACCACTTTCATCACGAAAGCGCTGATATAATTCTTGAAAATTATCAATAAGCTGTTCGTATGCCGAGCCTTCACGCGGAAGGTAAGAAACGCTCATTGCTCTGCCAATAAGTCCACTTAAATCTAACTGTTGTCTATAAGTAAAATTATATTCACGGATGTTAATAAAATGGGGAGTTACTAACAATGGCTCTACCGACTGCATTCGAGATTCTGCTGGGTGATTATTAGATGCTTCGCGGACTATTCGGCTATATTCTGTAGTTAACGCATCTTCTCGATCGCGGTTATTCCACACCACAGCCAAGCGTGCTGATGGTTTTAAAATGCGGTGGAATTCCAATAAAGTTGGTTCGGGATTGAACCAGTGGAAAGCTTGAAAACAAGTAACTAAATCAACCGATTTCTCAGGTAGTTGGGTAACTTCTGCTGTTCCATCACGAAACTCTATCAAAGGATGTGGTTTAGCAGCTTTTCGCATCGCCGCGTTTGGTTCTATGGCTATGACATTAACTCCCCGTTCAGCTAACAATCTTGAAGCAATTCCTGTACCTGCACCAATATCTGCTGCTACGAGTTGTGAATTTTCACCTAATCCTTCCAAGATAATATCAATTGCATCTGCGGGGTAACTTGGTCGATATTTTACATAATCATCTGCTCTCTCAGAAAATCGGTTGAGTGGGTTTAAGGTATGTAAGGGGGTTGTTTCAGGATTAATTTGGCTCATGGGTTTTTATGTAAAAGTGGAAATGAACCTGTTAGTTGGGCATATTTCCAGGGAAACATAGAGCTGTAGCCTATGAAATGCGTCAATCTACCAGAAATTATGACAGCTAAAGTGATAAGCATTTGCAACCTCAAAGGTGGAGTTGGCAAAACTACCATCGTCATGGCATTAGCGGAATATTTAGCCGGCGATACCATGTACAAAAAGCGTGTACTTGCTATTGACCTTGATCCTCAAAGTAATTTGACTAGTGCTTTAATGTCAGAAGAGGTTTGGGAAAAAGAATTTGAAAGTAAAAAATTGACATTGCCTTATCTATTTAAAGATCCTGAATATTTTTTAGAAAATGTTAAAAATGAAAATTTTATAGTTAAACACAATGTTTCAAATGTTAGGAACGGGAATTCTTTTGCCCACTTACATCTGATACCTAGCAGCCCAAGACTATTTGAAATTCAGGAAGAATTGCCATCAGGTTATTATTCTTTTAACTTTAAACCTGTTGAACTTATTCGTACAATCATAAAACCCTTACTAAATAATTATGATTATATTTTAATAGACTGCGCTCCGAATATTAACACAGTAGTTAAAAGTGCATTTCTAGCTAGCCATGCTTGTATAATCCCTTGTGTACCAAACCGAATGTCAATTCATGGATTAGATTTATTACTTGAACACATTGAAAAGTTTAATAGAGATTATGTACATAACTTAAAAGCAGTTGGAACATTAATTTCTCGTTACAACCGAACAATAGCCCAAAGTGAAAATTTAAACTCTATTATTGTTAACCCTTTCTATCCACAAGTTTTTGAAACCAAAATTTTAGAAAGAGCAAAAATTGCAGAAGGGTTAGAATTGAATAATTATTTGACATATAAACAAAAATATGATGATTCTCATGATTCTATGGTGAAATTAACTAAAGAATTTATACAGAGAGTAGGTAGATAATGGAAGCATCACAAATAGCAGATTTATTAAGAGCGATCGCAGAAGTTATAGAATCCGATCCAAAACTGGCTAAGGCTGTAGAAAAATGTCTAACTAACAGTTTAAAAGCTCAAAAAAGTAAAGATTCATCCGAAGCAACACCAAAGCAATCAGAGGCTAGTAAAACTCTTGAAAATGGTGATATTATCCTAACTGAATGTCGGCAAATTTTACGCGAACAGGGTGAAGAACAACTGAGGTTTTACTTAACTGAGCTAGGAGAACAGGTTAGAGAATTATTGAAACACGGTCAACTTGACCCGAAACGCTCTATGCGCCGCCGGAAGGATTTGAATATTATTATTGAGCATATTATTCAAAAACTGCAAGCTCAAGATAAAAGCGGAAAACTACTTGCAGCCTCAATCTCTAAAATATGATGCAGTTTTATTAATTCCTCTATTGCTGCTCTAAGCAAGCTACTAAATCAGCAATTTCCGAAAAATCCAACAAAGCCTCTCCCAAATTTTCTAACTGTTCAGCAGATAAATTCCGAACCTGCTCAAGTAATGATCCATTAATATCACCAAAACGCCGTTTAAGTAGACGACTTATCAATTTAAATGCTTCTTTTTGAACGATATCTTGATAAATTACAGACTCTTTCATAATATCCTCCCGTAAAAATTGACGAACCAAATCCTTGTCAAACCGCAAACCCGCCAGAATTTCTACACAATCCGCAATATTTTGTCGCTCCTCTCTATCTGGAATTGTAGTGACTTGTTCAGCTACTTGTGCCAGTAAACTTTATGGCGAGTCAGTTCGCGTCAAACTTGCTAAAGGTAACAGCGCCGGATTAACTAAAAATAGTGTTGAATCTTGCTCCCAAAGGCGAACAACCTGATATTGGTGAATTGTCATGTTGTCCCGATATTCTTCAGTAAAAACGATTTCGTTAGTAATTTCTTGCAAAGAGATTAGCACTTGCACTACAGAACAACGGTACTGACGCTTCAATCTCACAGAATAATCAAGCATTCGGAAATTAAGCGCCGGATTAGATTTCGCCAAAGTTTGAAATTCAATGTGCAAAATTTGGTTAGCTGCTTGCAAAAATGTCACAGAATCCGCGCGAATTGGTTCAAGCGTGAGTTCCGTTTTTAAGACTTCAATTTCTTTCTTGCACCTCTACCCCAAGTAACCAACGGACAAACTCGGCTGGGTACTGTTCTGTGTTCTGACTTTTCACGTTATGTGGAAAAGCGCACGAAAAGCCTAACCCCCTAACCCCCTTCCCGACGCGGGAAGGGGGAAAATTCAAAGTCTCTCTCCTTTTAGGAGAGAGATTTAGAGAGAGGTTTTCCACATACCGTGAAAAGTCAGGGTACTCTTCTTCCTCTCCTAACACAAAAAAACAGCCGCCTCCTCAAGGGAAGCAGCTGTTTTATTATGTAACTACAAAGTATTAGTAATCGAAGTCGCCGCCACCAGCACCAGCGCCAGCAGGAGCGCTATCTTTTGGTTCAGGCTTGTCAACTATAATACATTCGGTTGTCAACACCATACCAGCGATAGAAGCAGCGTTTTGCAGAGCAGAACGAGTCACTTTCGCAGGGTCAACAATACCAGCAGCTAACAAATCAACAAACTCGTTGGTTGCAGCATTGTAGCCAATGTTGAAATCCTTCTCTTTGACCCGTTCAGCAATAACAGCACCATTCTGACCAGCGTTTTCAGCAATCCGCTTCAGAGGTGCGGGTAAGGCACGAACGACAATCAACGCACCAATCAACTCTTCATCCTTAAGGTTGCTCTTTGCCCACTCTTCCAATTCAGGAGCAAGGTGAGCCAGAGTTGTACCACCGCCGGGAACAATACCTTCTTCCACAGCAGCTTTGGTGGCGTTGATAGCGTCTTCTAGGCGCAACTTCTTGTCTTTCATTTCGGTTTCGGTCGCTGCACCCACTTTCACTACAGCAACACCACCAGAGAGTTTAGCAAGACGCTCTTGTAATTTCTCTTTGTCGTAAGAAGATTCGGTTTCATCGATTTGACGACGAATCTGTTCTACACGAGCCTTAACAGCAGCTTCGTTACCTTCGGCAACAATTGTGGTGCTGTCCTTGGTGATGGTGATCCGGCGAGCTTTACCCAAGCTATCCAGCTTGGTGTTATCTAGCTTCAAACCAGCATCTTCGGTAACTAGTTGACCACCGGTTAAAACGGCGATGTCTTCTAATAGTGCTTTGCGGCGATCGCCAAAGCCAGGAGCCTTAACAGCAGCCACGTTGAGTACACCGCGCAAACGGTTTACTACCAAGGTTGCCAAAGCTTCTTTTTCAATATCTTCGGCGATAATCACCAAAGGACGACCAGCACGAGCTACTTGCTCTAAAACTGGTACGAGGTCTTGTACCAAAGCAATTTTCTTATCGGTCAGCAGTAGAAAAGGCTCATCAAAAACAGCTTCCATCCGTTCAGCGTCGGTAGCGAAATAAGGAGAGATGTAGCCTTTATCAAAGCGCATCCCTTCAGTGATTTCCAACTCGGTGAACATAGATTTCCCTTCTTCTAGGGAAATTACGCCTTCCTTACCCACTTTATCCATTGCTTGGGCAATCATCTGACCAACTTCTTCGTCATTACCAGCCGAGATCGCACCAACTTGGGCAATGGCTTTGGAATCTTCCACTGGACGGGCGTGTTCAGCAATTTTTTCTACGAGGAAGCCAGTAGCTTTGTCAATACCGCGCTTCAGGGAAATTGCGTTAGCACCAGCTGCAACGTTCCGCAAGCCTTCTTTGACGATCGCATGAGCTAAAACGGTAGCGGTGGTAGTACCATCGCCCGCAGCATCATTGGTCTTAGAAGCAGCTTGACGAATCAGGGCTACACCAGTGTTTTCAATATGGTCTTCTAATTCGATTTCTTTGGCGATCGTTACACCGTCATTAACAATTTGCGGTGCGCCAAATTTCTTTTCTAGGACTACGTTACGACCTTTGGGGCCAAGGGTAACAGCTACAGCCTCAGCCAGGATGTCAATGCCTCGTTCCAAGGCGCGACGGGCGTTTTCGTTGTAGATAATGCGCTTTGCCATAATTTATTGTTAGTTGTCCTTTGTCATTTGTCTTTTGTTCTTCGTCATTTGTCATTTGTCCTTTGTCCTTTGTCATTGGCTAATGACTAATGACCAATGACCACTAGATAACAACTGCTAAAATATCTTTTTCAGAAAGCAGTACATATTCTTCAGTGCCGAGCTTGATGTCAGTGCCAGCGTACTTAGAGTACAGCACCTTATCGCCGACTTTGATTTCCAATTCCTGACGGTTTCCATCGTCATTACGCTTGCCAGGACCAAGGGCCACTACTTCCCCTACTTGGGGCTTTTCCTTGGCGGTATCGGGCAAATACAGACCACCAGCGGTCTTTTCCTCAGAGGCGTTCACTTTTACGAAAACGCGATCGCCTAAAGGTTTAACTGTAGAAACGCTTAAAGATAAAGCTGCCATAATTATTTTCTCCAGAGTTTAGCACTCTCAACTCCTGAGTGCTAATTTACCGAAAAGTGGCGTCCAATGGCAAGAATGCCTTGAGTACGGGTTCCCGAACTAGAAGGTCATAGATGTACTTAAGTATAAATGCTTAATTATTTATACCTTGCGGGTTTTGTTCTGTAAGTTACGAAGAGAGTAGGGAGTGGAGAATTAAGAGTTATGAAAATTCTTCCCTATTCCCCATTCCCTACTCTCCAGTCAACTTTATTTGCAAAGCTTGCAAATTGTTATGGAAGTGTAATCAGGGAGCCGCTTGATGAGTAACAATACAGTGACAGCGATCCAGTCCAACCATGAAATTCCCAAAAAACTCAATCTTTGGAACATAAGACCCTGAGTAATTGTGTAGAAAGTTTAGGACTTGCAAAAATTCAGCGAGACATTTTTATTTATTTGCGCTGACCAGGCAATTGCTACTCAAAACGAGCTAGTCTGGAATTCTGGGATTACTTAAAAAAGCGACTTAAAGATTTAAAACTCGATGAGCCGTACTAAAGTCATTCTATTTGCGTCTATAAAACTAAAGCCAACTGCTTGCGTGTTTCTGGTTCTAGATCCATAATGGTGATTTACGCTGATGGTGTCTGGTATCGCCAAGCAAACCCGGAAGTTACTCTGCGGATCGTCCGAGAACACTGAATAGGCAATAAGGTGGTAGAAGAATATGCGTTTTCAATCCATCTTTTGCCAGAAACTTCCCTAGTTTCTTGTGAACACCTCATAGAGGCTTAACAACCAAAGGATATGGTATAGCAGTAAGCTTTAAGAAAGTGCGGGTTGGTTTTGAGGTAGGGTCATCTTTAAGCCAATACTTACTTGTGAGTCCGAAAGATTATTATTTAATCAGTGTTTTTTACCCTGCCACTTTCAAAGCGATATATAATAGCGCATTATAGATACTACTGCTATACGTATCCTTGCTGGACTTTTGCTATCGAGCTACTAGTCTATTGAAAGTGCTCGGCATTTTTGAGACTTCGAGACAGCAAAGGCAAGTTAAGTAGGAAAAAGGACAACATCTCGAATAACCCACCATAGAGGATAAATATTCAAGACTTTGATGGACCGAAGCGCGACAAGTGCCACTGCTATGAAAGAGCCCAGCATGAAAGATCACAAACGACTTCTATTGATTGATGATGACCCTAACCTCATCTTGCTGGTGAAGGATTACTTAGAATTCCGGGGATATGAAGTCATCACCGCTGAAAATGGACGTGAAGCTCTGGAAATTTTAGAGCAAGATGTTCCAGACATGATCATCTGCGATGTGATGATGCCGGAAATGGACGGATATACTTTTGTGGAACAAGTCCGGCAAAACGAACGCACCAGCTGGATTCCGGTTCTTTTCCTTTCAGCTAAGGGACAAAGTGCAGACCGAGTTAAAGGTCTGAACAAAGGTGCTGATGTTTATATGGTCAAGCCCTTTGAACCAGAAGAACTCGTAGCGCAAGTTGAGTCCTCGCTGAAACAAACTATCCGTTGGAAAGAACACCAAGCAAAAGGAGGCGAAAACGGTTCCCGTATCCAGGTTCCCTTCGATGTGCAATTAACCCCAACCGAACTGAAAGTAGTTCAGTTTGTTGCTAGGGGTTTAGCTAACCGTGAAATTGCTGAAGAACTCAATGTTAGTCAGCGCACGGTTGAAAGCCATGTGTCCAATATGTTGGGCAAAACTAATCTCCACAATCGCACTGAACTAGCGCGGTGGGCGATTGAAAATCAAATGGCCTAAAATCAGCAACGAGTGCTGAGTGCTGAGTGCTGAGTGTTTTTGACTCAGCACTCATAACTCAGGACTAAGCACTCAATTTACCAACCATCTTCTTCAGGGCTGGATTGGTGCAAAACTTCTAAATCCAGTTCATCCAGGTAAGTTAAGGCGCTTTCTATTTGGGAAGTAGTACCTTGTAGTTCCAAGTCGAAGCAGCTATATTGTGGTACGTTTGTGCTTACCTGAGCATCAGCAATAACGATTGTGACCCCATAGTGAGAAACCAGTCGTGAAATGACTGGTTCCTCATGCAAATCTTTAGGAATGCGAACTTGGATGCGAGTTTGGGTGCGTCTATTATCTAAAATATCTATATTAGATTTTACTTGTTTTTTTGGAATTGCCATTCTAGCTTCCTACTCGACTTCTGGGATGAGGGTTTTACTTTGCACGATTCTTTTAACACTAGCGTTACTCATCCTATGCACGCAAATGGTAGCAAATGATTCATAATTCATCATCAAGATTCGATGATATAAATTATGGATTACTATAAAAAACTGCGATCGCATTTAAGTGGATTATAAATTTATTAACTTATAAGTAAATCTTTGTTGAAAGATGAATAAACATCTTGGAGAATAATTCTCCGATTAAATCTTAATTTAAGTGTTGCTTTTATTATTAACAGGTAATGCTATTGGAATTTCGATCGTAAATTCTGCTCCACGAGCAAGTTCAGACTTTAGCTGGATATTTCCCTGATGTTTCTGAATAATTTGATGGCTAATTGCTAAACCTAGTCCCGTTCCTTTGTTGATAGGTTTAGTTGTAAAGAAAGGATCGAATATCTTGCTTTTAATCTCCGCATCTATTCCATCACCGTTATCTCTGAATGTAATTATCACTGTTTCTAATTTAGTTACTTCAGTCTGAATCACAATTTGCTTTTGGATCTGATTATCTAGCTCTAGTAAAGCATCAATGCCATTACTAAGGATATTCATGAATACTTGGTTTAGTTGTGCTGGATAACATTGAACTGGTGGGAGATTTCCATATTTTTTTATAATTTCGATTTTTGGTTGTAGTCGATGATTTAAAAGTAATAAAGTACTTTCAATACCTTCATGAATATTCACAGCTTTTTTCTCTGACTGATCGAGTCGAGAAAAGTTTTTTAGCGATAGTACGATGTCACGAATCCGATCGGTTCCTATCCTCATGGATGAAAGAATTTTTGGTAAATCATCGATGATAAAATCAATATTAAAGTCACCAAACTTTTCTTCAAATAAAGAATACGAATCTGGATGTTCTTGTTGATATAGTTGGATTAAATTTAAAAGACAGTTTACATGGTTATTAAGATGATTAAAATTCCCGTGAATAAAATTAACAGGATTATTAATTTCGTGCGCTAATCCTGCAACCATCCGGCCCAAGCTAGACATTTTCTCTGTCTGGATCAATTGAACTTGGGTAGTTTGTAATTCTCGTAAGGTATTTTCTAACTGTTGGGCTTGAAGTTGGGCAGTAGCAGTTGCAGTAGTGAGTGCTTTGAGATTATTGTAAGCTTTGGAATGATAACGAATGCGGGCAATTAACTCAACTGCATCAGGTAACTTAATTAGGTAGTCATTTGCACCCTCAGCAAAAGCATCGGCTTTCAACTTTGCTTCTTCTTTACTGGATAGCATGACGATAGGAATATCACGAGTTACTGGATGAGAGCGAAACCAACGCAGTAACATTAATCCATCGATATCTGGCATGATCATATCCAAAAAGATCACCGTTGGTTCTATGGCGATCGCATCTTGAATAGCTTTAGCTGGATTGCTTGTGTAGTGAAGGGAAATATCTGTTTCTGTCGCAACCATCCGACGGAAGGCTTCGCTGATAATTACCTGATCGTCAATTAGCAAAAGTCTGACTGTGGATATTTTGGCATCCAGAATAAATGGCATAGCTTGTGGGGTTTGTGGTTCACTCCACTTTGGTGATAATCTTTCTGTCTTTTGAGATATTTGTAAGAGTGCTGTTTCTTGCGGGTTCATTTAGCACCTCTAAATAGGTCTTTGTTTTCACGACTACAAACTAATAAGTTAAATATACTAAGTTCTGATTGTCGCAATTATATCTCAGTAAATCATTGTATTAGTGTTTTGAAATACTTCGTAAAGATATTTTAAGTATTTGCCTTAACACAAATATGTGCATTGCCGTGATATAAACTTTGCTATTTAATTAAGTATTTTCCCGTAAAATTGATGCAGCCTGATGCGATCGCCTCAACTGGCAAAACCTCCACCGCAGCTTTTAATTCCACTGCTACTTTCGGCATACCATAAACAACGCAAGTTTTGCGGTCTTGAGCAATAGTATGCCAACCTGCTTCGCGCAATTGTTTTAAGCCTTGAGCGCCATCTCCACCCATCCCCGTCAGCAACGCCCCAACCCCCTTTCCAGTCCAATTTTTAGCCACACTCTTGAAGAAAACATCAACTGATGGACGATAGAAAAAATGTAGTGGTTCTTTGTCATAGCCAATGGTGAGGTCGGGACGCATCACTAAATGATGGTTTGTGCCAGCAAGCAGAACTTTACCAGGCTGTGGTGTAGAGTTTGCGATCGCTAGTTGCACAGGTAGAGGAATTTGCTCATTCAACCAAGCGGCTAAACTTTGAACAAATTGGGCATCTATATGCTGAACAATAACCACCGCCGCCGGAAAGTCTTGAGGAAATTGGCAGAGAATAGTTTTCAATGCCTGGGGCCCACCAGTGGAAGCCCCGATAACGATTAGAGGTGGAAGTGATTTTGAGTGATGGACAGGCGGCGATCGCCGATGTGAAGATTTGCCAATTAAGCGGGCGATCGTGGCAATTTTATTTAGTAGCCCATCATCACCTAAGATTGGCGTATTGATGGCATCTAAGGCTCCATAGCCCATTGCTTCAAAAATCTTGGCTGCATAGCGATTAACGCTAGCTGTTACCATCACAATCGCGCAGGGAGATTGCCTCATGATATGCCGTGTAGCTTCTACTCCATCCATACTGGGCATCAGCACATCCATCAAAATCAAGTCAGGAGTATCAGCCGCACACTTGCTCACAGCTTCCGCACCATCGTAGGCAACCCACGCCAGCTTGTAACCTGGTATTTTTACCACAGCCCGCCGCAGTGCCTCTACAGCCATGAACATATCGTTAGCGATCGCAATTCTCACAAGTTATGGCATTTCTCCAAAATAACGCGACAAATACAACAGATAGAAACCCAGATTAAATCTAGAATCAGCCCTTTCAAGGTGGTGAAATTTGAAACGAAAATTGGTAATTTCAACATTCAAAAAGCCCAAAATCTGAGCGGAGGATTCAAAATGGTAGCACTGAAACAACGTATCTTTGCTCGTCATTTTGAAAGGGCTAGTCCTATATAATTTAGATGCCTTTGCCATATAGTCTAAACTCCAGTTTATAAAGCACAAGGAGTAACCAATGAAGCACTTTACCCTGTTTACTTTTCTGTATTTAGCAGCAGGAGCTTGCCTAACAGCGATCTTCCTTGGACATTCTGACATCGCTCCAAACCTTAAAACAATTCTGCTAATTAATGCTGGACTGTTATACCTTACTTCTGTCCTAAGTACTTTTCCATTTTGGCGTAATCGCGTACTACAAAGCGAAGCGAGACTGCGCGATAAACCTGCTTGGGATCGGAATATTGTCATGATTATACCGATATTCCTCATTGCATTCATGCTTGTTATAACCATCCCCGACCTGGTGAATCACAACTGGGCAACTCCGGTAATCGCCAGATCATCTATAGGGCTACTGGTCATCCTACTTAATGCAGAACAACTTTTTATCAGAAACAAAATTCGGCAAGAATCCTGATTACTAGACAGACAGTACAGGGAGATGGATGAGATTTTTTGTCAATGCGTAAGTTCTAGATTCAGCCCTTTCAAGGTGATGAAATTTGGTAATTACGAATTATTATCAAGCCTCTCCAATTAAATCAATCACCGCCTTTAACAGAGTGTCGTCATGAAAGCTGCTCTTAGTTAAGTAGTAGTCTGCACCTGCTTCTAACCCTTGCAGTCGGTCTTCTTCCCGGTCTTTGTAAGAAACGATAATCACAGGTATTTGCTTCAACTTGGCATGAGTTTTTATCTGGCTGGTGAGTTCAAAGCCGTTCATCCGGGGCATATCAATATCTGTCACTACCAAGTCATAATCGCCACTGCGGATTGCATTCCAACCATCAATGCCATTAACCGCCACTTCAGCTTTGTAACCATTGTTTTCCAAAAGTTTGCGCTCCATTTCGCGCACAGTTATTGAATCATCCACTACTAATACTCGCTTGTAAGTTTTGGTAACTGCCTGATGAGCAGACTGATTTACCTGAGAAAGTTGTCCACTGGAAAATACTTTAGCAATGGAACGTACCAAATCTTCAACATCGACAATCAACACCGGGGAACCATCATCCATCAGGGCGGCGGCGCTAATATTCGGGACTTTACCAAGGCGGGGATCTAGGGGGCGGACAACCAAATTGCACTCGCCGAGAAACCGATCTACAACTAATCCATAACGATTGAAGCGATCGCTAATTACAATCACTGATAGCGATTCTATATTCACCGCAGGCGAGGCTAACTCTAAAACTTGACTTGCTAAAATCAACTCCACAGGTTGATTATTTATGACGAAAAATGGGCGATTTTCCGATACAGCAATCTTAGACTTCGATAATATCAACACCTCTTCAATGCGTGTCAGTCCAAAAGCATAAGGTTCGCCAGCAATTTCCACCAACAGGGTGCGAATCACAGATAACGTCAATGGTAACTGCAAGTGAAAGGTCATACCCCTTCCCAACACAGAAACCGCCCGCAGCGTGCCGCCAACTTCCCGCACTGTGCTATGGGCGATATCCAGCCCCACACCTCTACCCGAAATTTCAGTTACAGTCTGGGTTGTGGAGAAACCAGGTAAAAACAGGAACTCCATCAATTCAACTTCGGTAAGTTGGGCTGCCATTTCCGGGTTTGTCAGTTGTTTGCCGATGATAACTTGGCGCAAAAACTCGATATCGATTCCCCGCCCATCATCTGCAACGGTGATAAACAGCATTCCGGCGCGATGGGTAACTTCAATCCGAATAATTCCTTCTTCTGGCTTTCCTGCTGCTAGACGTTCCTGGGGCAATTCAATGCCATGATCGATCGCATTCCGCAGGATATGAGTCAACGGAGCTTCCAGACGTTCTAGAATATCTCGATCTACCAAAGTAGACTTACCAACGATTTCCAGTTTCACCCGTTTACTCAATTGTCTAGCTAAGTCGCGCACCATTCGCGGAAATCCCTGTCCCCCATCCGCAAAGGAACACATTCGAGTAGCAATAACTTCTTGATATAGGCGCTGGGCAAGGTTAGCAGAACGCTGAGAAAATTGTTCTAGTTCGTTTTGGCGATCGCTCATCATCTGGTAACATTCGTTAGCTTTTTGATGAGTTGCACTCAAGGTTTCCTTAATTTGCCGATCCAGATGATAGTTGCCCAATAACTCCTGCAACTTCTCCAGCAGGTTGGACAATTCCCCCTGATTGCTTCTCAGTTTCAGCAAAGAGTTAGCAAATGGTTCTAATAAATTCGCTTCAACTAAAGACTCTCCTGCTAAACCCATTAAGCGATTCAGATTTTCAGTACTCATTCGCACCGCCCGATTTTGGGTGATGCCCAGTTCTTCTAATGGGGATGGAGAAATAAGGGTTGTCTGTTGGTTGTCTTCTAACTGCGCTGTTGTTACTAGGGGATGAATTTCTGTAGAGGTTGCTTCTAAAGTTAAGATATTAGCGATCGCACTCACCAATGATTGAATGCCAACATCTTCTAACACCTGCAAATTTGGGTTGGCTGTAACCGTTTCCGCTATTCGCAGGAGCATATCTACCCCTTGCAACAATACATCAATGCGATCGGCAGTTAAGGTAACTTTTCCCTCTTGAGCCGCCACAAAACAGTCTTCCATGACGTGGGCAAGGTTGACAACCGGATCGATTTGGACAATTCGCGCAGCGCCTTTGATGCAATGGGCTGCCCGCATTAAAGCTGCCAGTTCTGGTTGGGGATCGGGCTTTGTCTCCAGTGCCAACAGGCGATCGTTCAATACCACAACTTGAGCTTTTACTTCCATGTTGAATAAATCAAGCAAGGAAAGATTGCTGACATCAAATTCTTCTAACATTACTGCACCTTCCTAGACACACCGATTCATTAATCCTGGAAGAACCTCTCCCCCTACCCCTCTCCTACGAAGCTACGGTGTATACACAAGTCGCTTCATCTGCACGTTTGTTGCATTGCCCTGCACGTTTGTTGCATCGCCCTGCACGTTTGTTGCATCGCCCCGCACGTTTGTTGCATCGCCCCGCACGTTTGTTACATCGCCCTGCACGTTTGTTGCATCGCCCCGCACCTTTGTTGCATCGACCTACAAAAATTAACCCACCCTACGTTACGCAGCAACTTTAAAACACTTGTGTATACACGGTAGCTCCTACGAGGAGAGAAGAGTTTAGCTCCCCCTTCCCTTGTAGGGAAGGGGGTTGGGGGGTTAGGTTTTTGATTACAGCACCTTCCTAGCTAAGGTGGTGAATAACAATTCATCATCCAAATAGCTGACACTGTGCGATCGCTCCATTGGTGACACGCCAGGTTGCCAGTGAAATAATCCTTTTGTATAAGTTTGAGTCAGACTCTTAGGCGGATCTTGTAACTCACTCCGGTGAAATCGGTGTACTCCATAAAGTTCATCTACACCAAACACCCAAGTTTTATCTGCTTTTTCCAGCACCACCATGCGCGAATACACCACTGGACTGAGGGTTTGTACTGCTGTATCGGCAGTTTCCAGATTCAACAGATCGTTCAAAGAAATACACAATCGCAATTCGCCTCGGATACTTACCAATCCCCGCAAGATTTGGTTGCTGCGATGCGGTAGGGTATGAACCACACTCGCAGGAGAAATTTCTTTGAAGATTTGGGCAGAAAGTGCCAGCCATTCCCGTTGCAGACGAAAAATCACAACCGTGATTTGAGTTGTGCGTAAAGTATGGGATATCTGGGAATTTTCATCAGTTCTAGATTTAGCCAGTAACTCAGTCCACTGATGGCGATAATCTTCAGGTATGGAACGCTCTAGCAAATAGCGTCCAGCAGTAGAGTAAACAGGGCAATTGCGGCAATGGGTATAGGTGGCTAATTGCGGACAAGAGCGATCGCCCTCAATGCCGATAAAATTCCAACAACGTTCAATATTTAATGGCGTAGCGGGGTTCATAAGGGCTGCTCAAGAGAATTGGGGAATCAGGGGTACAGCGTTTTCTGCTTCCACCTGAAAGCGGGCAATCTCTTGACGCAATCCCTGCGCCACTTGGTTAAGTTGGGCTATGGCGTGATTAATTTCCCGCAAAGAATCTGTACTTTGCACGGAGGTATTGCTCAACTGCACCATCGTTTCACTAATTTGTTGCGCTCCCACAGATTGGGTTTCCATGCCCTGGTTGACAAACTCAAATCGCGGATTCAGGTCTTGCACTTGCTGGATAATTTGCCCAACCTGTGTACTAATACTGGCAACATCTTCTATATTCCGCCCAACTTCTGCGGCAAACTTGTCCATCTCCATCACACCTGTAGAGACTGACGATTGCATCTGCTTCACCATCTGCTCAATGTCGAGGGTAGCAACGGCGGTTTGATCTGCTAATCGCCGAATTTCTCTAGCAACGACAGCAAAGCCCAAGCCATACTCTCCAGCTTTTTCGGCTTCAATTGCAGCATTTAACGACAGCAGATTCGTTTGGTCTGCCACCTTGGTAATTGTGACGACAATAGTATTAATGCTATTTGCCTTTTCGCTAATTACTCCCAATCGGGCAGCGATCGCATTAGTGGCTTCTGCTAACTGCCGCATAGTGGTTTCCATCCGCACTATATCTTTTTGACTATCATTCGCTGCTGTAGTTGTGATTTGGGAAATAGTTGCAACTTGTTCCATTGCACTTACTAATTCCCTAGAAGTAGCGGAAATTTCTTTAGTAGCGGCAGCTACCTCATTAGTAGAAGCTACCTGTTCCGTGAGCGTCCCTTCTAATTGTTTACCCGAAGCTGCTATTTGAGTCGCTGAGGAAGTAACCTGTATGCCTGAATGCTGTACCTGACGAATCAGAGTGTTGAGATTCTGAGTCATAGTTTGGAAAGCAGTTAAGAGTCTATTCATTTCATCTTTGCTGTTGGAGTCAGCCGCAATTTTAGTTGTTAAGTTTCCCAGAGAAATTTGCTCTGCAACTCTAATAACACTAAAAATCTGAGAAGTAATTTGTCGAGCGATTACAAACCCAAGAGTAATCGCAGTTATGGGGCCAATGGCAATTCCGACAGAAATCCAGAAAATACTGCGACCCACATTCTGTTCGACTTCTTTTTGTGTATCTGATATGAAATTTTCATTGAATTTTACAACTTTTTTTGCTTGTTCTATAGTTGTTTTAAATAATGCTTCTTCCTGTTTTTTTATCTCAAAATCAATTTTATTGCGTAACTCTAACCTCTTTTGAATATTAGCTGTAATAGTTTCTGGGTTCCCTTGAAGAATTAATTCAAGCTGTTTTTTCCAAGGGTTCTTAATTCCATCTTAATTTATTTTCTGTTCAATTTCTAATAATTTTTCATGGACTTTTTTCCAATCTCCCAAGTTTTCTTTAAGTAAGTTATACTCTTTTAATTCTTCTTCAGTGGATGGAGTTGCGTCGTACTGTGCAATACCTTCGTTAATCTGTTTCCAAGCGTTCTGGATTTCAGTGATTGCATTCTCTCTTTCACTAACAGTAATTTCCGGATTAAATAATAATCGTTGTGCGGATTGAATTTGTGTCTGGCCTTCCTTAATCTTCCATACCCCAGTCAAGCTGGGGATGTCATTCAAGGTTAGTGAGTTAATTGACTGATTTAACTCGTTGGTAACGAACCATGCCAGGAAGGCCATTACGAATACAATCAATCCTATGAATAAAAATGAACCGATCAACCGGGTTTGCAAGGTAATGTTCTTGAACATTGGATATCCTATTGTTCCTCTGTTGCTGTAAAACGCGTTCATCTCTTAAAATTCCCAAATCATAAACAAGATGAACAGTTTGTATTTTTATTTTTAAACAATTTATTAAGTAGCTAGCTTAGTTCAGAGACTAGCTTTTCCTTCTGATGTGAAAGTGTTGAATCCTGAGTAAGAAGTTTGAGTATCTGAGGTGGATGAATCCAGTTCAAAGGTGGATGAATCCAGTTCAAAGGTGGATGAATCCAGTTCAAAGGTGGATGAACGGAGTTCAAAGGTGGATGAATCCAGTTCAAAGGTGGATGAACGGAGTTCAAAGGTGGATGAATCCAGTTCAAAGGTGGATGAACGGAGTTCAAAGGTGGATGAACGGAGTTCAAAGGTGGATGAATCCAGTTCAAAGGTGGATGAATCCAGTTCAAAGGTGGATGAACGGAGTTCAAAGGTGGATGAACGGAGTTCAAAGGTGGATGAATCCAGTTCAAAGGTGGATGAATCCAGTTCAAAGGTGGATGAATCCAGTTCAAAGGTGGATGAATCCAGTTCAAAGGTGGATGAATCCAGTTCAAAGGTGGATGAATCCCAATACTGCTCGGTTAAGAATATAGCGGTTCTCAGTTGAGTCCAATACAGACCTAACCCCCAGCCCCTTCCCTACAAGGGAAGGGGAGTAAGACTCAAAGCCTCTCTCCTTTTAGGAGAGAGGTTTGGAGAGAGGTCAAAGTTTATTGCATACAAACGAGAACCTAACCTACACATTTCTATTTTTTAGGCAAAACCTACACAGTATTGCCTCCTACTCGATCTCCTCAGAACTGTTTATCCTTCGTTAATCGGTGAATTCTTTGCCAGAGAAGATTAGCACTATCCGCATTCCCTTGATTTTCTTTGAGTAATGCTAGATGAGTCAGCGCCTCTTGGTGAGTCGGTTGTAAATAAATTGCTTTTTGAAAAGATTGTGCCGCGCGCTCATTTTGTGCCATTGCTTGCTGCACCTGACCTAGTAAAAGATATGCTTCAGTACTCGCCTGATTTTGGTTGAGATAGTCGTTGCATAGTTTAACCGCCTCATCTAATCGACCTCGATCGGCTAAAGCTCTAGCTGTTTCTAACAAATTTACCTTCAAGTCTATTGGCGATACGGGGTTCTGGGAAGCAACATTTAACCTATCTTGGGCGACAAATTTGGAATGGTTTTTTTTCGGTAGCTGTCGCTTGTTGAGAACATCTATATTTTTGTCTGTAAAGTCTTGTCTCTGAAGATTTGGATGATGATTTTTGCGAACATTTTCGCCTCCCGTGGACTTTCGATGAGCAACTACTGAATTTTGACGAACTGAGATCAATTGAGTTTTAAACAATAACCAAGTTTCAGCGTGTCCCACAAATAGCAAGCCTTCTTCCCTTAGCAACCTTTCTAAGACTTGAATGCTGCGCTCTTTTGTTGTCACATCGAAGTAAATCAACAGGTTACGGCAAAAGACTACATCATAAAGCGGCGTGTCAGCTAGAAAAGCCGGATCTGCCAAGTTGCCATTAATAAAATTCACCATACTTTTCACCTGTTCGCACAGGCGATATCCTGCCTCAGTTCCCTGAAAATAGCGCTCTTGAAACGATTGGCTATTGCCGCGAAACGAGTATTGATTGTAGATTGCTCGTTGGGCTTTTAATAGGCACTTGTTGCTAACATCAACAGCATCGATGTGAATGTTTGTCGCATTTAATCCTGCTTCCAAAAGAGCGATCGCAATGGAATATGGTTCTTCACCCGTTGCACATGGTACACTCAAAACCCGCAGTACGCCTTGGGGATTTTTTAGCAACCATTCAGATAATACGTAATGCTTCAGAAATGCAAAAGACTCTGGTTCTCGAAAAAACCAAGTTTCTGGAACAATTACACTGTCAATCAGTGCTTCCCATTCCTGGGTAGATACCTGTAACTTCCCCAGATAGTGAGCAATATCTGTGATGCCGCAATCTGCCATGCGTTGATAAATCACACTAGCGATCGCATCAGCACCAATAGAATTTGCATCTAAACCAATCTTGCTTTTTAGTAAAGCTTCAATAACAGATTGTGCCATTTATAGAGTCTTCAGACCAATCTAAAACCTAGTATTGTGATGACTTTCTGGCAAGAGATTGACTTGCTGCGCTTCTGACAACAAGTACTCAATGCGAAGACACTGAATCATCCCTCGATCATCTACAATCATCTTGCCCAAATATGGCGCTGTATCTATCTGGATATTGGGATTAACAAATTCAGACTCAGACTTATGTAATGTTTCTACAACTTGTTCTGTCATCAAACCCAAAATATAGGGAGCCTGAAGTTCTGTATTATTACTCCCCCAATAATTGACTAATACAATCCTAGTACTCAGGTACTCACTAGAAGGTTTACCACGCATCAACTGACATAAATCAATTACTGGTACAATGCGTCCGCGATAGTTAAAAACACCAGCGATCTGCTCAGGCTGGTGGGGCAAACTTTTGAGGACAACAAGTGGTATTACTTCTACAACCTGTCGGCTTTCTATGGCATATCGCTCATTCCCAATATTGAGAAGTAACATTAACACTAATTTTCATCTCCAGTGCTAGCTTTTGTATTACTTGTTTAACATAAAATAAAATCGTAGCAATAGATTGGGTTAACTAAAGGAAACCCAATACCAACAAATTTAATTTTTTTCAAAAATACTCGATACCTTTACTTGAAGGCTGCTATGTATGACAATATCTGTAAATTCATTGCCGAAAACTTCAAAGATGACTTGGCAACATGGTTACTAGGTTCACCGATAAAATTAACAGAAGTTAGCCCTACTGAATTATCAAGCGAACCAATTCGCGCCGATTCGTTAATTTTATTGCAATCTGATAATTTAGTTCTACATACCGAATTTCAAACCGATCCTGACGAAGATATTCCCTTTCGGATGTTAGATTATCGAGTTAGGGTTTATCGCCGCTTTCCTAACAAAGAAATGCGTCAAATAGTAATCTATTTGAGAAAAACCAGTTCAGAATTAGTCAGTGAAAATAGTTTTAGATTAAATAACACTTACCATCAGTTTGAAGTAATACGTCTGTGGGAACAACCAACAGACAGGTTTATGAGTATTCCAGGTCTATTACCCTTTGCCGTGCTAAGTCAAACAAACGATCCTACAATGGTATTAACCCAAGTAGCCAAAGCAGTTGAAGCGATTAGCGATCGCCAGCTACAAAGAAATATAACTGCTGCCAGTGGCATCTTAGCAGGTCTGGTGTTAAAGAAAGATGTAATTAGCAAGATTTTAAGGAGTGAGATTATGCGCGAATCAGTCATTTATCAACAAATCCTAGAAGAAGGTGAAGCTAAAGGTGAAGCAGAAACAAGAAGAAAGTTGGCTTTAAATTTGTTGCGAATTGGAATGAATTTAGAACAAATTGCTCAAGTTACTGAATTATCTATTGAGCAAGTTCAAGTTTTACAAGAGGAGATTCAAAATTATTAATTTTAATTAATCGCTTTATAAAAGTAGGTGCCTATACAAGCAAAACCCGCTAATGCGGGTTTCAAAGTTTTTATAAGTCCGTGCAGACGGACTTGGTTTGTGTAGATGCGATTTATAATCGCCTAGTTTTCAAATTCTTAAACTAAAACTCAGCACTTTGCAATGTACGCGGGAACGGAATCACATCACCGATATTTCCCATCCCCGTCATAAATGACTGCTAGTTTAAATTATTTGCTTTCTCAACTGCTTCCTTTAACTCTTCAAAGGTAATACTACCGTCTTTGTCTGAATCATAATTTACTAGTAATTCCTGGGGACTAGTGGTATTTGTTTCTGATGAGATGATTGCACTTAAGCCAGGACTTAAAAAAAGATCATTAATGGATACTTTGCCGTCTCGATCGCTATCTAAGGTATTAAAAAGAGATTGAAGCTCTTGCTCGGTTGTCATAAGTTTCTATCTGAATTGATTTTTCAATTTAATATCTCAAAATCTTGACAAATACGCAAGGACACTTAATAAAAAGATTTTATTGGGTGCGGGATGGCGATCGATATACTTTCGCGAATCGATGCGGACAACAGCGATATCTGGCTCAGGTTCGGAGTATTGACTCAACTGAATGGGATCTTGTAACCGAACTAAGGCAACTTCTGCTAGCAGCCGCTTGAGATAATCAGACGCGCACAGCGTTGTCGCTGCATGGGGAGGATTTTTGGCACTCATGGGGATAACTTGCCCATAAATCAGTTCTACCCATTCATCGGCTGTGATAATACCCGTCTCAAGCATCCGGTGATATTCATCTACATTCTACAAGCGCACTTTAGTTTGTGTCATTGTATTTGGTTTGGCGATATTGTCATCTGCAAAGTGCAAATATCTCTTACTCTCAACTTTTGCAGCATCTATAATTAATCTTGCCCTATTTAGTTCGTTACCATGTCGGAAGAAGATATCCGAGCCGCAAGGCTGGAGAAAGTAGAACAACTCAAGCAGCTAGGGACTAACCCTTATGCCTATCGTTGGGAATCTACCCATCATGCAGCCCAGTTGCAAGAAAAGTTTGCCGATTTAGTCAGTGGTGAAGAAGTTGATTTAGAAGTTGCTATAGCCGGACGCATTATGGCGCGTCGCGTTTTCGGTAAATTGGCTTTCTTCACTTTGCAAGATGAAACCGGTACAATTCAGCTTTATCTGGATAAAAATCGTATCCAAGAAGGTATGGCAGATATTGATGCCGATGCCTTCAATCACCTGAAGCAACTTACAGATGCAGGCGACATTTTAGGAGCCAAAGGTACTATTAAACGGACTGAAAAGGGCGAGTTATCTGTCTACGTTAAACAATATACTATCCTCACGAAATCCCTGTTGCCTCTACCCGACAAGTGGCATGGATTAACGGATGTTGCCAAGCGCTATCGTCAGCGCTACGTTGACTTGATTGTTAACCCAGAAGTGCGGCAAACTTTCCGCCGTCGCGCTCAAATTACTGCGGGTATTCGCCGTTATTTAGAACAGCGAGATTTTCTGGAAATTGAAACGCCAGTTTTGCAAAGTGAAACTGGGGGTGCAGATGCGCGTCCATTTATCACCTACCACAACACCTTAGAAATGGAGTTGTATCTGCGAATTGCCACAGAACTCCATCTCAAGCGGTTGATTGTAGGTGGTTTTGAAAAGGTATTTGAATTGGGGCGGGTTTTCCGCAATGAGGGAATTTCGACTCGACACAATCCCGAATTTACGACGATTGAAGTTTACCAAGCTTACGCCGACTACAACGATATGATGGCGTTGACTGAAGGGATTATTACTACTGTCGCCCAAGAGGTACTCGGCACATTGGAAATCACCTACCAAGGGGAACCGATAAATTTGACACCACCTTGGCGGCGGGTGACAATGCACGATTTAGTTAAAGAATTTACGGGCTTGGATTTTAATTCGTTCCAAAGTTTGGAAGAAGCAAAAACAGCAAGTAAAAATGCTGCTATTCCTGGTATAGATGAAGCCCAATCAATTGGTAAGTTACTAAATTTAGCCTTTGAAGAGAAAGTAGAAGCTAATTTAATTCAACCTACCTTTGTAATTGATTACCCTGTAGAAATTTCGCCCTTAGCAAAACCTCACCGTTCTGTGCCTGGTTTGGTAGAACGATTTGAGTTATTTATAGTCGGGCGAGAAACTGGGAATAGCTTCTCAGAACTTACCGATCCCATTGAGCAAAGAGAACGTTTAGAAGCACAAGCGGCGCGGAAAGCTGCTGGTGACTTAGAAGCCCAAGGTGTAGATGAGGACTTTCTGACAGCTTTAGAATACGGGATGCCGCCTACAGGGGGTTTAGGGATTGGGATCGATCGCTTGGTGATGTTATTAACCGATTGTGCCAGTATTCGGGATGCGATCGCCTTCCCCTTACTCAAGCCAGAAAAATCAGAATCATCCCCAGAAGAATCCTAATCTTACACCCCATTCCTTAATCCCCTCCTCGCTTGCGGGGAGGGTGGGGCCCCCTCTGGGGATTAGGGGCAGGGAGACAAAGCGTAGCTTTGGCGGGGTGGGGTTCTTCTGTTTGAAGCCCCTACACCACTACCTTTTCTAAGATCAGCTTAGAACGTTTCACTTGCTCAGGAATCGTCACGGGATAATCTCCAGTGAAGCAGGCAGAACAGAAACTATTGGTGTCTTCTCGTGTCGCTTCTAGCATTCCTTCCCAACTCAGATAGGCGAGGCTGTCTACTTCCAGTTGCTTGGCAATTTCTGCTACTGACTTGGTAGCAGCAATTAGCTGATCCTGAGAATCGGTATCGATGCCATAGAAGCAGGGATGAGTTACAGGCGGAGACGAAATTCGCATGTGTACCTCTACTGCACCTGCGTCACGTAAGGTTTTGACTAGTTTACGGCTGGTAGTACCTCGTACAATCGAGTCGTCTACAATAATTACTCGTTTACCTACCAGCACATCTTTGAGGGGGTTGAGTTTCATCCGCAGACCCGATTCCCGCATGGTTTGGGTTGGTTGAATGAAGGTTCGCCCAACATAGCGATTTTTAATCAGTCCTTCGCCGTAAGCGACGCCAGACGCTTGGGAAAATCCAATGGCAGCAGGTATACCAGAATCAGGAACACCAAAGACAATATCGGCATCTACAAAAGATTCTTTAGCTAGCTGGTGTCCTAATCGCATTCGATAGCTGTACAAACTCTCGTTGTGCATGACGCTATCAGGGCGGGCAAAGTAAATCATCTCAAAGATACACAATTTCCGCTCGGACTTTTTACTCCAATGATAAGAAGCTAAACCTTCTTCAGTAATCCAAACTAATTCACCTGGTTCTACGTCTCGCAGGTATTCGGCTCCAATGATGTCTAAACCACAAGTTTCGGAAGCCAAAACGTAACGGACTGGATTACCAGCCAAAGTGCCGATTACTAAGGGGCGGATTCCATTAGGGTCGCGGACACCCATAACGCCGACGGGAGTGCCAATAACTAAACTAAAGGCTCCTTGGCAACGTTGAAATGCCTGAATTCCACCTTCTAGCCAATCAGCGCCCGTATCTATGGCTTCTGCGATCGCAAAAGCGATCATTTCTGAGTCTGTTGTTGTGACTAAGTTACATTTATTTTCAAGCAACTCTTGACGTAGTTGCACAGTATTGACTAAATTACCATTGTGTGCAAGCGCTAATGAACCTAAGCGGGTTTCAAGTACTGCGGGTTGGGCATTAACTTTGCGGCTAGAACCTGTGGTGGAATAACGAGTGTGACCAACAGCAAGACTGCCGGGCAATTGATCTAAGACAGATTCATTGAAAACTTGAGACACCAAACCCATGTCTTTGTGGAGATGTACTTGTGTTCCCTCAAAGGTGGCAATACCAGCTGATTCTTGACCCCGATGCTGGAGGGCATACAATCCAAAGTAGGTCAGTTTAGCAACGTTTTCTCCTGGGGCGTAGATGCCAAAAACACCACAAGCTTCTTCTGGCTTGTCAGGCTGATCTTCATGACTATTTATTGGGTTGTTGGTCTGGTCGGGGTATTCATCCGAAGTGACAGAATGAATAGAAATCATGCTAGCTTTGCTCCTGGTGGGGGGGTCAATCAATTTTGGATTTGAGACTTCGGCTACGCTCAGTCGAACGATTGACGATAGCGGAGCGTTAGCGAGTCCGCGAGCGTCTTTTGGATTGATCGCACCGTAGTAAAGATGCGGCTTGGGATTTTAGAATGGTGATTTTAGATTTTTTGCCCAGTAAGAGCAAGATATGAACTAGAAGCAACGCCTCTAATCCAAAATCTAAAATTCAAAATCTAAAATTGGTAGTCAGTCACTGGAATTATATAGATGGCTGGGGAGTTCTTAACAAATCTTTAACCATCCATTAAAACAGTACCGTAAATTTGCTCAGAGACGCTAAAAGTTGTGAGTGAAGTCTAAATACTCCGCATTCAGCGCTCAGAAGTAGTGGTATGGATGGCGAGACGTTTAGCGATCGCATGGAAATAGCGATCGTTCATATCTTCGATACTAACTTTGATTAAGGTTTGGTTATCAGTGGTGAAAACCCCCAAACCCGTCTCAAAATTACTAACTACACCCAGTTTTTGCCACTCTTGACCCAGATGCTCCTGTAAATATGATTCCCAAATTTCTTGTTGTGCTGATGCTACAGAAACTAAAATTCTGGCACCACCTTCGGCAAACAACACCTCGTCAAGGCGGTTTAACTGTGTAGGTGCTATTTCTAAATTGATTTCGGCACCAAGATTGCCAGCAAGACAAGATTCGGCTAGTGCGATCGCCACTCCTCCCTCCGCAGAATCGTGGGCTGAACGTACCCAACCATTACGAATTCCTTCACGACAAACTTTCTGGACGCGGCGTTCCAAGTCAAAATCTATGCGTGGTGGTTTTCCGGCAACAGTATCGTGGATAGTGGCTAAATACTCAGATGCTCCCAAACTGATTTCGGATGCCAGAGGCAATCCAAGAAGATAAATCACATCGCCGGCTGCTTGCCAACCTTGACCACAAATTTTGGTTATATCGGGAATCAAGCCGACCATACCCACTACTGGGGTGGGATAGATGGGTTGTGGAATGCCTTGAGAATCTAAGGTTTCATTGTACAAAGAGACATTTCCGCCCGTGACTGGTGTTGCCAATTCTCGGCAACCTTCCGCCAAACCGCGACAAGCTTCTGCCAATTGCCAGTAACCAATGGGTTTTTCTGGAGATCCAAAATTTAGGTTATCCGTCACCGCCAGAGGTTCTGCACCCACACAGCTAAGATTGCGTGCAGCTTCTGCCACCACTGCCTTAGCTCCCTCGTAAGGGTCAAGATATACATAACGAGGATTGCAATCTACCGTCGCCGCCACTCCTGATTTGAGATTTGGGACTTCGGCTACGCTCAGTCGATCGATTTGGGATTTGAGATTGGGGATTTCTTCAAGGGGGCGCAAACGGATAACAGCCGCATCTGCGCCACCTGGAAGCATTACTGTATTATTTTGTACTTGATGGTCATACTGACGATATACCCAATTTTTAGAAGCGATCGTGGGTGTATCGAGCAAAATTAAGAGAATATCATTCCAACTTTGCAGTCCTTCTGGAAGTTCTATTCCAGCAGTTGTAGAAGGAGGTAGGGAATCAGCAGTCCATTCCCAAGCTTGACGTGCATATTCTGGTGCTTCTGCCAATAACTCCCGGTTATATAGTGGGGTATTTTCCGCCAAAGCCTCAGCAGGAATTTCTGCTGCTACTTCACCCTGAAAGAGAATCCGCACAATAGGTTCAGCGATGACTGTACCAGCAACAACGGCTTGAAGTCCCCAACGGTGGAAAATATCAATTAATTCTTGCTCGCGCCCTTTATGAGCAACAAACAGCATTCGTTCTTGAGATTCCGAAAGCAGATATTCATAAGGAACCATCCCCGTTTCTCTGACGGGAATTTTATCTAAATCTAATTCAATTCCCACACCGCCTTTTGCCGCCATCTCTGAGGTAGAACAGGTGATTCCCGCAGCTCCCATATCTTGGGCGGCGACAACTGCACCCGTTTTAAACGCCTCCAGACAAGCTTCAATCAACGACTTTTCCAAAAATGGATCGCCCACTTGTACAGCAGGGCGATCGTCTATGGATTGATCGCTCAATTCTGCACTAGCAAAACTCGCGCCTCCCATACCATCGCGCCCAGTGGTGGAACCAACATACAGCACAGGGTTGCCTAAGCCAGATGCTCCAGATTTGACGATTTCTGAAGTTTCCATCAACCCCAATGCCATAACATTCACTAGAGGATTTCCAGAGTAAGCAGAGTCAAAGTAAACTTCGCCGCCAACAGTGGGTACTCCCACACAGTTACCATAATGAGAGATTCCTGCCACCACACCGCTAAACAGCCGTTGGGTTTTGGGATCTTCTAAGCAACCAAAGCGTAACGAGTTTAATAGGGCAATGGGACGCGCACCCATTGTAAAAATATCTCTGAGAATACCTCCGACTCCCGTTGCAGCTCCTTGAAAGGGTTCGACCGCTGAGGGGTGGTTGTGAGATTCAATCTTAAAAGCTAGTTGAAGTCCATCACCCAAGTCTACAACACCAGCATTTTCACCAGGCCCCACCAGGATACGGGGACCATCGGTGGGAAATTGTTTGAGTAGAGGTCGAGAATTTTTGTAACAACAATGCTCTGACCACATCACGCCAAACATTCCTAGTTCAGCTTTGTTGGGATGACGGCCTAGCCGACGGACAATTTCTGCGTATTCTTCTGGTTTAAGACCTTCAGCAGCAATTTCTTGGGGGGAAAAGGCTGGTTTTGAGGTTGCAGTCATGGAAGTAATGCACTCTGGGGGGACAGAGCATTATTCTATCGATTTACTTGCCCTGTAAGTACAGTTCTTAATTGAAGCGCGATCGCTCTTCAATTAAACTTTAACTAAATGCTATGTATTTCTATCTTGGTAAATAATTGGTAGAAAATGCTTGTGCAGCCTTTCTTACAAGCAAACTTATTTCTTGGATGGGGGAGTAGTAAAACCTCAGAATGCACTTAACAGGATTATTTCGACCATGAGGTAGACAAGATAAAGATCATTAGCACACCAAATGCTTTAATCTTTAAAGATAACTTGATTTTTTAATCTTAGTGAAATTTCTAGCTCCTTTACTTACGTGAATCTAGTGTCCACTCAGAGATTATTCGGGTATATGCAGTTTAGATGTAACAATCAAGTGACGAGAATCACACATATCGATGATTAGGATCGTCTCCCAGCGATCGGTAACTAGGCATAATTAATGACAACTGAACTCTAGCCGAGTCATTAATAGGGAACACACTTAATAGCCGACAGCCTTAATCAAGGACTGTCGGTTTTTTGTATCTATTTGTCCTTATCCCCTATCTTTTGAGCAATGCCCCTCAAGAGTCCTGAGTAATGAGTGCTGAGTAGGGAAAATTTCAACTTGGAATTCGCAACAGGCTAAACACTCCGCTACTTCTAACGGAACTGTTTTGCCCCATACCGATAAAATTTCCCCACAACTGGTTGGTAACTTGACAGAGATTTTGCCACAGCCACTACCAAATGTGGGGAAGGTATGATCAAATTGGGGATTTTATGCCTATCGAGTGCTAATACCTCGCACTCACTCTAGTAGACCGAAAGTATATTCCTAGAACCAGCACACACTTTGTATTAAGACATCGCTTGAATGATGTAATCAAAGTAAGGTGCTGCTTCGGCAGCGTCTTCCGCACTTAGTAAGCTAAGGGAGGCTGTTTTAAGGGAATTGATCGCTTCTACCATTCCAGGCACGGGAACGCCCAATGAATTGTACATTTCCCGCACACCAATCAAACCGATTTTTTCAATTGGCTCTTTGTCACCGGCAAGTACACCATAAGTAATTAGGCGTAAGTACCAGCCAAAATCACGGATACATAGAGAGCGTTGGCGTTCTCCGTAAGCATTACCTCCAGGGGAGATAAAGTCAGGACGCTTCTGCCAAAGTTGTTTAGTTGCTTCCTGAACTATCTTTTTTTCGTTTTCGGCTAAAGTCGCCGCAATCCGCGTCCGTTGTACACCGGTTTGCAGAAAGTCTTTGATATTTTTAAGTTCGCCACTGCTGGGATAACGCAGTTCGTCGTCGGCTTTGAGAATAACTTGGCTAATTACAGTCATGATGATTGAAATCACCTGAAATATTATCTGTTAGTTTAGCGAGTTGGAGGTACACAAGTGAAGGGATCGGAGCTACTTATGTATTGAATTTATCTATTTGGGAAGAGTAGGGAGCAGGAGGAGCAAGAAAAAATAACTAACAATTCCCAATGCCCTATGCCCAATAACAAAAGACTAATGACCAAAGACAAATGACAAATGACTAAAATAATTTGGCAACAGGGTGAATTAATTGAAGTGACGATCGCTAACCTAAGTGATACAGGCGATGGTGTAGGACGCGCTGATGAACGTGTAGTGTTTGTCCCAGATACTGTCCCAGGCGATCGCGCCATTGTCCGTTTAGTACATGTTAAACCCAAATACGCCCACGGTAAGCTCCAGGAGCTATTGGAACCATCCGCCCACCGTATTCGACCCAGTTGTATTGTGGCTGACAAGTGCGGTGGTTGCCAGTGGCAGCATATTAATTATGATTACCAGCTAGCAGCCAAGCAAAATCAAGTTATCCAAGCTTTAGAACGCATTGGCGGTTTTATTAAACCACCAGTAGATCCGGTACTTGCTGCCCCTTCTGCTTTCGGCTACCGTAACAAATCTACATATCCTCTCTCGCTATCGGCAACAGCACAAGTACAGGCTGGCTACTATCAAAAAGGTAGTCACCAATTAATTAATTTAAATCAATGTCCAGTCCAAGATGCGCGATTAAATCCCTTACTTGCCGAAGTTAAGCAGGATATTCAACAGCAAGGTTGGCAAATTTACAACGAACAGCGCCATCAAGGAAAAATTCGCCATCTCAGTTTACGCATTGGCCGACACACTGGGGAAATGTTGCTGACTTTGGTAGTGAAAGAATGGAATTTAGCAGGAATTGAAACCCAAGCCCAGGAATGGTTAAAGCGCTATCCGCAGTTAGTGGGAGTGTCGCTCAATCGCAATAGTGATCGCACAAATGCTATCTTTGGATCGGACACCCGTTGCATCGCTGGAGTACCCCACCTGCGTGAAAATTTTGCTGGACTGGAATTTCAAGTACGCCCAGATACATTTTTCCAAGTGTATACCGAAACAGCAGAGGCACTATTGCAGGTAATTCAATCAGAACTCAATCTTCAAGGGCATGAGTTGCTAGTTGATGCCTACTGTGGTATTGGGACTTTAACTTTACCCCTCGCCAAAAAAGTACGTATTGCTAGAGGATTAGAAGTGCAAGCAGCAGCAGTAGAACAAGCGATTTTGAATGCCCACCGCAACGGAATTGATAATGCAACATTCCAAGTCGGGGCAGTAGAGAAATTGCTTCCTCAAATGGGCACAATACCAGAAGTAGTAATACTCGATCCGCCACGTAAGGGGTGCGATCGCGCAGTCATAGATACTTTACGGCAATTGAAACCATCTCGGATCGTTTACGTCAGCTGTAAAGTAGCTACCCTCGCCCGCGACCTGAAATTGCTTTGTCAAGATGGGCAATATACCATCACACGGGTACAACCTGCTGATTTTTTTCCTCAAACTGCTCATGTTGAAGCTGCCGCCTTTCTTGTGCTATCACATTTTGACAAGGGTAGTAATTCCTTCAAAAAAACTGAAATTTGAAATTTTTAGTCTAGTGCATACTAAAGATGCTAAAATTGAATTAAGGCAAAAATAAAAATTCATTTTGTTTAAATAAATTCAAGTTGCATGGGTTATTAAAAACATGAAGAAGATTGTGTAAATTATAAATCGGCAACTACCTAGAGTATGTCAATACTCTCTAAGAATTAACAGCATATTCTTAATTTGCTGACTTCCCGATCAAAGTTATTTCAGCCGATATACAGCTAAACAATCCTAATTCATACAATAGACCTAATGCTCCCTAGCATTTTCAAAATTTAGTTTTAAAGACGCAAGTTTGAAGGCAGCATGACCACCTCAAGTTTTATCAGGGTGACTGTAATAGCAAACTGATGTCTAGCTAACTGAAAGCTATGGGGTTTCTCTTGTGATTACTATTTCACTCCGTCCAGTTGGACGTTATTGGGGCACTATTAGTTTTGCCTCAACCCTCTACCTTTGTCCAATATTAGATTTACTGTTGGCAGAAATCCCAGCAAAATTACAAGCTGAACTGCGGCTAGGGCTTCAAGAAGCCCTAGTAAATGCAGCTAAACATGGTAATAATCTCGATCCTAGTAAAACAGTTGTAGTTCGTTTTTCCGTAATAGATAATCAATATTGGTGGATAATATCAGACCAGGGTAGTGGCTTTACTCCTTCATCTACTATTAATGAAGAACCAACAGACTATCTTCCACCAGATGAATCAGAAAATGGTCGTGGTTTATGTCTTCTGCATCAAATTTTTGATCAGGTAGAGTGGAACCGTAAAGGCACAGAATTGAGGCTTTGTAAACAAATGGAAAATCGCCGGGGATTATCTCTGCGGCGATAAGAGGGGTAGAGACGCGATTAATCGCGTCTAGGGAGTAGAGAAAGTTATTGGTTGATTGATTATTTTATTGCCTACTCTCTATTTTCCGTGAGTTGGACAGGGAGGGGCAGAAATAGAGCGATCTAACCAACCAATTGCCTGTTCTAATCTAGCTTGAGCTTCTTGTGGCTGATTCTTTAAAAGATACACAATAGCTGCTGCCACTTGTTCATTAGCGCGAGAATTGCGGTTAGACTTGAGGCGATGCCAATCGTTAGGGGAAATGCTCAGTCTTTCCATCAGGGCTTGAGCTAGTTCCAGAGTACTAAGTTCATTCAGTTGACTGGTTATCGGCAGCTGGGTAGATTGGGACATAACTATTGGCACATTTGCATTTACTTCTAATGTACTACTTGTAAATGAAGCCGCCAAAACAATCACAGCCGTCAGCAGAAAATCCAGAACCAGATTTTGAACAAGAACTAGAGGAAGTAGAGCGATCGCTCCTATCCTTAAGAGAACGTTACGAGCAAGTGCAGCGCGATCGCCAGCAACAGGCAGAATGGCAACAGCGCCGCGATCGACTAAAGCACAATAAATCTCAGACACCAGAAATCAAAGTAGAGTTACGGCAAATTCAACAGCAGTTGGAAAGGCTAGAAGTGAACTTAGAAAGCCAGTTATTTTCTTGGCGTAGCCTCAAAAAACCTTTCTGGCAAGTCGTCCGCTTTGGTGGAATGGGCGTTATCATAGGCTGGATATTAAAGTCTTATGCTGGGTAAATATGGTAAATCGACGGATTGCAGAAATATTGCGAAGTGGCCAACCTGATGAGTCCCTCCAAGTTCAAGGCTGGGTGCGGACGAAGCGCGAATCCAAAGGGTTTGCTTTTATTGAAGTCAATGACGGCTCATCACTAGCTAATTTGCAAGTCGTCATTAATCAGGATTTGCTAGATTACGAAGCTATATTGAAAAAATTGAATACAGGTGCTGCTGTCGAAACAACAGGGGTACTGGTGGCTTCTCTGGGTAAAGGACAGCGAATTGAATTGAAAGCCGAGTCCGTGAAAGTTTACGGTGAAGCTGATCCCGATACATATCCCCTGCAAAAGAAACGCCATTCCTTTGAGTTTCTGCGAACCATTGGACATTTGCGATCGCGTACTAATTCTTTTGGTGCAGTTTTCCGCGTCAGAAATGCTTGTTCGGCAGCAATTCACCAATTTTTCCAAGAAAGAGGCTTTTTGTGGGTACACACACCCATCATCACCGCTAGCGATTGCGAAGGCGCGGGTGAACTGTTTAGCGTTACCAGTTTAGATTTAAAGAATATTCCCCGCACAGAAAACCAAGCAGTAGATTACAGCCAAGACTTTTTTGCTAAACCCACATATTTAACAGTTAGCGGCCAATTAGAAGCGGAAGTCATGGCGATGGCGTTTTCTAACGTCTACACCTTTGGCCCTACCTTCCGTGCAGAAAATTCCAATACTTCCCGCCACCTAGCAGAATTTTGGATGGTTGAGCCAGAAATGGCTTTTTGTGACTTAGAAGGCGATATGGATTTAGCTGAGGCGTTTCTCAAACACATTTTTAAATATGTGTTGGAAACTTGCCCAGAAGACATGGAGTTTTTCAATGAACGCATTGATAAATCTGTGTTGGCGACAGCCGAAAATATTATTAATAATCAGTTTGAACGCTTAACTTATACAGAAGCCATCAAACTTTTAGAAAAAGCCGATGTTAAATTTGAATATCCAGTGAGTTGGGGTTTAGATTTACAATCAGAACACGAACGCTATCTAGCTGAACAACAGTTTAAAAAGCCAGTAATTGTCACAGATTACCCAGCGCAAATCAAAGCCTTTTATATGCGCTTGAATGACGATGAAAAAACCGTCCGCGCAATGGATATTCTCGCACCGAAAATTGGCGAAATTGTCGGTGGTTCCCAGCGCGAAGAACGCCTTGAAGTTCTAGAACGCCGTGTATTAGCGCAAGGATTAAACCCAGAAGACTTGTGGTGGTATTTGGATTTGCGTCGTTATGGTACTGTCCCCCACGCTGGTTTTGGATTGGGTTTTGAACGACTCGTGCAATTTATAACTGGTATGGGAAATATTCGTGATGTGATTCCCTTCCCGCGTACACCGCAAAGTGCTGAGTTTTAGTTTAAATTTTAGACCTGGCCATTTATAATCGCCAGGTTTTTGACTTTTATGGATAAAGAGAAATCCAACTGAAAAAATTTATCATGAGTATACGTTTCTCTTTCAATAAAATGATTCTTTTTGAGACGTAAACAAAAATACACTTTCTGCTCGCAGAGCCAGTTTGCTAGATTGACTGAACAAAATTATCTGTCTCCTAATACACAAATATTATAATCCTTCACAATTGGGAAAACTTGAGATAAAATTCTTTTCTGTTCATCTAAATTACTACTACCTAGCTTTGGTAATAACTCAAAATATATTGGGAAGCTTCTTTTGTCCCAAATTACACTTACCATGAACAGATTTATACAACCCCAATTTGTGCGGTCAATTGCTAAATAGATTATTTTTTGGGGTTCAAAATATATTTCTAACCATTCGATAACTATCGGAAACCAATTTTTTTATGTCGAGATTTGGTACTGATAAGAATCTCTGGACTTTCTTTCTTCTACTTTCAAATTCGATGGGTATTGGTAAAGCATTGGCCACAGCTTCTAAACTGACTTTCTTAATCACTTGCAGCACGTTAATCAAAATTTGCAGTAAGAGATATTCGGCTGTACTCAGTTGACTTTTGAGATGTGTTTGGTAGAATTTAGGTAACATTATCAATCTTATTGGTCTTATTGACAAAAATAGACCGAGCTTTTTCTACCATAAATTGCTGCTTTCTTTATCTCATAAGCTTTTTAGCCTATTTTGTCGCCCCGTCAGGAATCAGCGTCAGCTTTATGTTTTCCGCAAACCAGGTTTGGAAGGCTACAATCTTGAATTTATTTTGCAGGAGGATGCAACGTTATCCTTGATTGCCTTTCCAGAAATTGAAGTCCAGATTAGTCAAATGTTTCCATAATTTTTACAGATCAAACCTTTACTTCTCTGCTATTTTTAGCAAATGTCTAGATGAAATAGCCTTCATTTTCAAGTTAGTAAATTGCACTATCGCCTTTACAAAATCTTGCTGTTCTGGTTGCAAATGCAGTTTTTCTAGGGCTTGATTGATATTATTACCAGCCCGGAGATTGTGATTAAGTTGGGCACGCTGGGATGAGTTTAACACTGCCGCAATTTCCCTGTTTCTTCTCTGACGCACAGCCTGGAGTTCTTGTCGTTGTAAAGGAGTCAGGTTAATCTCTGACGAGGTGGAGTAGCTAGCAGTTTTGGTAGTTTGGGCGAAAATAATACCAGAAGTAGTATTGATTCGAACGGGTGCAGCTAAGGTAATTCCCGGCATGAAGAGGACAAGAGCAAGAATATTAGCGAACACAGATAGCCGTTTTGTCAAGTAAATTGCCATATTGAGAAATATCTAGTATACTGCGGCGGAAGTTTGCTTACTTTAACAAGTTGCTCAAGTCCCAAAACCAGGAATTAAACGCTTCAGGGCACGACCGGCAACGTCGCCATAGCGCAGTTCTCCACACAGAATCTTACCCATGATTTTCGCACCGGAAGGACGCTTAACACCAACTTTGTAGCCAATGTTTGGAAAACGATAAAATGCTCCACCTAATTTTTGTGCCCAAGCCATCTCAGTACCCCATTCTTCATTAATGGCTTCGCTATATTTCTCTAAGGCGTTGGTATCACCAGAAAGTGCCTCATTAATGGCTCCTGCTGCCATCAAACCGCTAAAAATTGACGGACGAATGCCTTCTGCTGTCATTGGATCGACTACACAAGCAGCTTCCCCAGCTAAAACTGCATTTTGGGTATGCAACTTTTGGTTGCCATCCCACAAGCAAAGAGGATAACCATATTGCTTGCCAGTTTTGATATCTACATTAAACGATCGCGCGTACTCATCTAAAATTTTCTTAAAATCCTGGGGTTTGCCGCCGACAAATGTACCGACACCAATGGAATAACCGTCCGCCTTCGGGAAGTTCCAAATGTAGCCGTTTTTCACCAAGCCAAACTCGAAATGAATTGTAGATTTATCCTTGACCTCTGCCGCAACTTCTGCTTCCAAAGCTCCTGCTAAACGGCGTTTACGATCTTTGAAGCCTAGCCATTTTGCCATTGGCCCTTTGACACCATCAGCCGCGATTAAGTAGCGACCTGTAACTGAGCCATTAGCTGTGTTAACTTGCCAGTAGTCGCTTTGAAACTCAATACCCGTTACTTCCGTATTATCTCGTAGTTCAGATCCTTGCTTTTGCCCTTGCTGCACTAGGAAATGGTCAAAAATATCTCGTCGCACCATCCAGACTGGTTCTTTTGTGGCGATTTTTGCTTCTACGGGGTCGCCCAAATTCCAGGTAAAGCGAAGGGAGTCGGCTTTTACAGAAATTACTGGGCTAAAATCAAAATCAAACCATTGAGCGATCGCTGGAGATACACCACCACCACAGGGTTTATATCTTGGCAGAGATTCTTTTTCCAACACTAATACTGAGCGACCTTGCTTGGCTAAATGATATGCAGCTGTTCCACCAGCTGGCCCAGCGCCGACGATGATGCAGTCGTACATATTGAATTTTTGCTCCAGAATTAGTTTATTTTCTATTGAGTAGGAACAATTTATGAATTGTTCCTACTTTTATTATTCATGTCCACTTACTTACTCGATCAATTTTTCGTAAGATTTATGCAATAAGTTAAGAAATGATAAAGGCTGAAGAATTTATCCATTATCCTTCAGCCTTTATGCTTAAGACTTTAGACTTTAAACAGTCGTGATGTCTTTTTCTTTTTCTGCCAACAGCGAGTCTATTTTGGCAGTATACTCATTTGTCAATTTTTGCAACTTGTCTTGTTGGTCTTTTGATTCATCTTTGGAGATTTCAGAGGCTTTCTCCTGTTTGCGAATGGCGTCTATAGCATCGCGGCGAATGTTACGAATAGCAACACGACCCTCTTCAGCATACTTGGATGCCATTTTGACAAATTCTTTACGGCGTTCGCTGGTTAAGGGCGGAATATTCAACCGGATTACAGAACCGTCGTTACTGGGTGTTAAACCCACATCTGAGAGGGAAATAGCCTTCTCAACGATGTTTAGGGTGTTGCGCTCGTAGGGTTGAATTAAGATCGTCGTAGCATCTGGCGTGCTAATATTTGCCAGTGATTTCAAGGAAGTAGGCGAACCGTAATAGTCCACCAATACCTTATCTAATAGACTCGCATTGGCGCGACCAGTGCGAATCGAGTTAAAAGCTCGTTGAGTTGCCTCAACGGTTTTTTGCATCGTACTTTCAGCTTCAGCTAATTTCACAAGAACCTCCCACAAGGGTGCCGATGGATTCTCCCAAGACTGCTCGGTGGATATTTCCTCGCACCGTTAGGTCAAATACCAGAATTGGGATATTATTTTCTTTACACAAGGCGATCGCAGTACTATCCATCACCCGCAAATCTTGGGCTAAAACGTGCGCGTAGGTTAAGCTATTGTAACGCTTGGCGTCAGGATAAATATGAGGATCGGCATCATAAACTCCATCTACTTTGGTGGCTTTAAAAATCACCTCAGCATCGATTTCTGCTGCTCTTAATGCCGCAGTTGTATCTGTAGTAAAAAAGGGATTTCCAGAACCAGCACCAAAAATTACCACCCGTCCTTTTTCAAGATGACGGATGGCACGACGACGAATATATGGTTCTGCTAATTCTTGCATAGCGATCGCGGTTTGCACTCGCGTCTGTACTCCTATGCGTTCTAGCGAATCTTGCAGCGTCATGGCATTCATTACCGTGGCAATCATCCCAATATAGTCAGCGGTTGCCCTGTCCATCCCCGCCGACGCTGCTTTGACGCCACGAAAAATATTGCCGCCGCCAACAACTATGGCGATTTGAGTGCCAGTGGCTATCACCTCTGCTAATTCTTGCGCTATTCCTTTGACCACTTCGGGATCAATGCCATAGCCCATGTTGCCCATTAAGGCTTCACCGCTCAGTTTGAGTAAAACCCGTCGGTAATTCGTTCCCATGAAGTTCCGCTTTATCAAAAAAGTTGCAATTGCCTCCAATTTAAGATAGCAGTTACAGGGACTATCTATGTCTAGTTACGCCAAATCAATGTAGTACCTACTGGTTCTGTTTGTGGTATGGCTATTTCTTCACCTTTAAACAGAGAAGCGATCGCAGTTCTCAAATAATCCTCTCCCACTGAAAATGGATCTTGGGGATGATTATCAATTTTACCTTTATAGCGGACTATACCGTTAGTATCTATGAGAAAGGCTGTTGGGGTTTTTGTTGCACCGAAACTACCGGTCACATCTTGCGTTGAGTCCCACAGGTAGGGGAAGTTCAACTGGTGACGTCGGGCAAAAGCTTTCATATTTTCAAAGCTTGACTTAGTGTCGTAGTCAACATTACTACCATTGAGTCCAATTAGTGTGAAACCTTTTGGGGCAAATTCGGCTTGAATGTTTTTTAGCCTGCCTAAATACCGATCGACATAAGGGCAGTGGTTACACATAGAAATAACGCCGACTGCTCGGAACTTCTCAAGATAACGCCTGAGATGGTGTACTTGACCATCAATTCCTGGCAGTTCAAAATCTGGTGCGTAGCTCCCAACGGGAGTATCAATTGTTTCTAGTAGATTCATAATTTCTGGCTCGCAGAACTAGGAACAAGAAAAATATTGTTAAATTCAGCGTCAGTTTCCAGTTGCAAACCACCCCTTAGCCGATGCCTCATATTCGCCAATCTTATAGACCAAATTTGCGATCGTAAATTGTGAAACTACTGAATCTAGCACGGATGCTAATTCGCTCACATCTAAAAAATAGCCCAAATATTACTCACATTAGAAACGTTATGATTTTTAATACTGACATAATCTCAGTTGTGAGTAAATTACCTCTATCAATAAGAAGAAAACTCTCTATACTGGATAAAACTATCAGCTTAGAAGCTTTTGTGGTATATGTATAGGCTATCACTAGAGCCAAGAATTTATTTTGAAAATCTGATAAATTTTATGCAAATTCAAAACAATTTTACTTGTCCCTTACTGCTAAAAAGCTTTTAGCATTCTTTACATCAAATTTATCATGACAACCTCAAGTTCAAAAACAGCACTTAACTCTACAAAAACCTGGATTTGGCAAGATTTTCCGATCTGTTACCAAACCCAAGGAACCACTGGGCCAGCTGTTGTCCTGGTTCATGGATTTGGCGCTTCTTGGTGGCACTGGCGAAAAAATATTCCTGTATTAGCGGAAAATTGCCGTGTTTATGCGATCGATTTGATTGGTTTTGGGGCTTCTGCAAAACCTCAACCTGGTGAAATAATTACCTACACATTAGAAACTTGGGGACAGCAAGTCGCAGATTTTTGCCGTGAAGTAGTGGGTGAGCCAGCTTTTTTAGTGGGAAATTCCATTGGCTGTATTGTCGCCATGCAAGCAGCAGTAAGTAATCCAGATATTGCCTTAGGAGTTGCTTTACTCAACTGTTCTTTACGGCTGTTGCACGATCGCAAACGGGAAACTTTACCTTTATCTCGTCGTTACGGAGCGCCTCTACTGCAACGCCTGTTATCTATCAAACCAGTTGGTGATTTCTTTTTCAATCAACTCGCCAAACCGAAAACGGTACGGAAAATTCTGCTGCAAGCTTATGCAAATGCTGAGATGGTGACAGATGAGTTGGTAGATATTCTCACTTCACCAGCAAGCGATGTCGGGGCTGGGGCTGTATTTCTGGCTTTTACTTCTTATTCTACAGGGCCATTACCAGAAGACCTTTTACCACTGTTACAGTGTCCGGCGATTATCTTATGGGGAACAGCCGATCCGTGGGAACCAATTAAATTAGGGAGAGAATTAGCTAACTTTGGGCAAGTAGAAAAGTTTATTCCTTTAGAGGGAGTGGGGCATTGTCCGCAGGATGAAGCGCCGGAGTTAGTCAATCCGATTTTACTCGATTGGATTTTGGAGCGATCGCGGTAATAGACTATTTTGATGCGATCGCTTTCAATGCTGGGGAAAAGCAAACTATTGCTGGTTAGTCTTTATACAATGGGGAAAGATGCTTTCCAAGCTAATCGAAAGCTAAAATCATAAATATGCATTTTGTCAACTTAATCAGATGAATCTGATTCAATCGTTTCGGATAAGTTGACAGATATTCTAGGCGGACTTCCTTTGTGTCGTAGCGAATTATATTCGTCCAATACTTTTCAAATATCCTCTTTAGATGCAGTAAACCTGTAATACCCATTTGGTTGGAGAAAATTTACCAACGAGTCTAAACCAGCTGAACAGCTAAATTGCAAAAATTTCAACGAAGTGGTCTAACAGGTCAAATAGATTGTAAATTAAAAGCTCTGAGGCAAGGGAAACTGATATGGCAAGGCAGAGGAAATCAGAGCAAAGAGAAATTGAGCAGTATAAACATGAAAACCAGCAACGGGTCAATAATCCACCTATTGGACTAGTTAACCCAAACACTGACCCAGAAGAGAGTACTAAGAAGTATACCTACGATCCCCACATTGATCCTCAGTTAGTTTGGGCGGGGAAAGCAGAGCATACCAGTTTTGAAGTACCTACAGTTTCGCTACACGTGCATGAACGCATAGATCCGCGCACAATTATTGAGGCAGTGCGGAAGCGTAAAGATGAAAAGATTAAACAACTGTCTTTATTTCAAACCCCAGAAGAAAATCCCCCGATTCGACAGGCTATTGAGTTCTACAAGCACAAGCATAACTGGACAAACCGCTTAGTTGCTGGAGATTCCCTTTTAGTGATGAATTCATTGCTAGAAAAAGAAGGCATGGCAGGACAGGTGCAAATGATTTATATTGATCCGCCCTATGGAATTCAATATGGTTCTAATTTTCAACCATTCGTGAATAAACGGGACGTAAAAGACCGCAATGATGAAGATTTAACCCAAGAACCAGAGACTATTAAAGCATTTAGAGACACTTGGGAGTTAGAAATTCATTCTTATTTAACTTATTTGCGCGATCGTTTATTGCTTGCAAAAGATTTACTCCATGAAAGGGGTTCTATTTTTGTGCAAATAGGTGATAAAAATGTCCATCGAGTTAGGTGCTTAATGGATGAAGTATTTGGCAGTCAGAACTTTTGTATGGAAATTGTTCTGATGAAAGCAAGCAGTCAGTCATCTAAATTATTGCCAGGTGTAAATGATTTCTTACTATGGTTTGCAAAGGATATAAGCCAGATAAAGTATAAAGAATTGTTCGCAGAATGTGACCCTATAGAAAATCCAAACGAGCGATATATTTGCGTTGAAACAAAAAATGGAGAACTTATTGATCTTTCTTTAGCACAAAAAACAGGCAAGGAACCATTACCAGAAGGTCGTATTTGTAGATTATGGCCAACATTTTCTCAAAGACGTGGCAGCGATAATTCATTTAAATATACCTTTAATAATGTTGAGTATGAGCCGCCTGCAAGGTATGGCTGGCAAACCACTATCACAGGTCTAAAACGTTTAGCAGATGCCGGAAGATTACATCCTATTGGTAAATCATTACGATGGAAAGTCTATCATGATGAGTTTCCATACAAGACTTTAAATAGTACTTGGTTAGATTTAAGACCAGGTGGATTTGGGGAACAGAGAATTTATGTTCTACAGACTGATCATAGAGCAATAGAGCGTTGTCTATTGATGACAACTGATCCAGGAGACTTGGTACTAGATCCAACCTGTGGCAGTGGCACTACAGCGTATGTTGCAGAACGCTGGGCAAGACGTTGGATCACTTGCGATACTTCTCGTGTATCTATTACTCTTACAAAACAAAGGTTGATGACGGCAGTTTTTGATTATTATGAGTTGGCGAATTTCAAAGAAGGTTTAGGTGACAATTTCAAATATAAAACAGTATCTCGTATTACGCTGAAATCCATTGCCAACAATCCAGAAATCAAAGAAGGAATGGCAGGAAAAAAAATTGAGGAAGTGATTCAAAAATACGCTGCTAAGGAAATTCTTTACGATCAACCTCTAGTAGATAAATCAAAAGTAAGAATTACAGGGCTATTTACAGTTGAGGCTGTTCCTGCACCAACCGTTAAACCTCTTGATGATATTGAAGAGTTTGCCGATACCCCAGTTGCGGATCAATCTATTGCTCGTTCTGGGGAAACCTTAAGACAGGCAGAATGGCGTGATGAGCTATTAAAAACGGGCATTCGAGGCAAAAGCGATCAACATATTCTCTTCTCAAGAGTTGAGCCTTTACCAGAAAAGCGTTGGCTCCATGCTGATGCCGAAACTAAACCTAGTAATCAAGAATATAATACTTCTCGAACCAGCAGTGGTACTGAAGAAAAGCCTATGCGGGCTGTTATTTCATTTGGCACAAAATATGCTCCTCTAGATCAACGTCAGGTAGAAATGGCAATTGAAGAAGCACAAACCCTGGTTCCCAAACCCAAGTTAGTTATTTTTGCTGCCTTTCAATTTGATCCTGAAGCGGCAAAAGATATTGATGAAACTAACTGGCCTGGTGTTACTCTACTCAAAGTACAAATGAATGCGGATCTACTTACAGAAGACCTGAAGAAAAAACGTGCCAGCAACGAGAGTTTTTGGCTCATTGGTCAACCCGATGTCGCACTTCGTCGTATTCATAGAGGAGAAGATACAGGTAAATGGGAAGTAGAAGTTCATGGCTTCGATTACTACAACACAAGAACTGGAAATATTGAATCTGGCAGTGTTGAAAAAATTGCCATGTGGATGCTGGATAATGATTATGACGGCAGAAGTATTTTTCCTAGCCAAGTTTTCTTTCCAATAGCAGGAGAGAAAGATGGCTGGTCACGTCTTGCTAGAAATCTTAAAGCCGAGATGGATGAAGATTTAATAGAGTCTTATCAAGGAACTGTTTCATTGCCTTTTGAAATGGGTAATTATCAGCGCGTTGCTGTAAAAATAGTTGATGATCGAGGAATTGAATCTCTAAAAATTATCAGACTCACTTAGAATATTAACTAATCTAAATTTATCTATGCTAACCAATATTAAACTAAAAAACTTTCGAGCATTTCGAGAAGATATAGATGTTCGTATCAGACCGATCACAATTTTGATTGGTCGCAATAGTGCTGGTAAATCTACACTTATTAAGTTTTTACTTATGCTCCAGCAAACTTTAGAATCTAGCGAATCTAGTGAAGGTAATTTTTTTTCTCCTGAGGGGCGACATGTCAGCCTTGGCACGTTTAAAGATTTAAAAAATACTAAGTCTCGTAGTAAAGTAACTCAATTTATTTTGAATCTCAGAACTAATGACTTGCCTGATATTAGAGTTCAACAAATTAGAGAAAAACTCCAACAAAGTAAAGCTATACCAAAACTAGAAAATAATAGCATTGATTTGGCAATTAATTTAAACCCATTTTCAACTGTTGCAACTGAATATTCACTAGGAGAAGCAACTAGCGTAAAAGTTGATTCACAAATAACTGCAAATGATTTAATAGCTGATTTTTACATTTTCGGAAGTATCCCATATAGTGGTAAACAGGCTAAACACACAGTTATTTGTAAGATAGGAGGGAAAAAAGTTCTCCACAAAGAAGAAACAAATATTAGGCGCACTAGATTTCTTAAATTTCCTCTTCCGAATGATCCAGTAGAGATACTCAAATCTGCTTTTGATAATCTTTACCTAGATGGTATAAGAAATGAAATTATATCTATGCGACATCTATCACCTGTTCGTGAAGAATCCGAGAGAATGGAGTAGATATTTTGAATAATGCTACAGCCATAAATAAGGAAATTAAAAGAAATAAGCTAAAAAAAATTAACTTAATTAATTCCCAAACAGCACATTCTACTTATTGTATAAATACAAACTAAAGATTATGAATCCTTGTTAGGGAATATTGAAAAAGCTATGATATCTCCATCAGAAAATCGCCCGCTTATTATAAATTCCCCCTACGAGGAGCCAAAAAGATACTGGCACTACAATTACCAAACTCGCCTTTTTAAACTTGTAGAAGGGAGAAGACCCGCAGGTTATACAATTGCTTCTGAAAAATCAAAATCCTTTGATAATCCTGGTAAGTTTGTTGAAATTCCTCTAGTTAATCAAATCCGTCTGCGGGTCAAAGCTTGGTGTGAAAATGGACATCCCGGCGTTACAGGTATTACCAAGCGTCTGTTAGAACATTGGCACAATCCAGAAGAACGTGACTTACCATTCTTCTTTTGCCAGTTGGAAGCAATAGAAACCTTAATCTGGCTGGTTGAATCTCCATCATCTGAAAAGCTTGGTATTGATATTCCCTCTGATGGTGGAATCTTTAAACGTCTGTGCTGCAAAATGGCGACAGGTTCCGGAAAAACAATTGTTATGGCTATGCTGATTGCATGGCAAATCCTCAACAAAGTCACCTATCCCCAAGATCCCCGTTTTTCCAAAGCTATCTTTATAGTTGCACCCGGATTAACGGTTAAGAATCGCCTACAAGTTCTAATTCCTTCTGCCGAAAACAATTACTATGATATTTTCAACATTATTCCTCTTGGCTTGTTCAATAAGCTGCGTCAGGGTAAAGTGTTAATTCGTAATTGGCACATTCTGAATTGGGAAACTAAGGAACAGATTGAGAAAAAGAAGGGAGTAGATAAACGTGGAGAAAAAAGTGATGAAGCTTATGTCAGGGATGTTTTAGGTGAACTTGCTAATTTTACTAAAGAAAAAAGTGACGAAGATTATGTAAGAGATGTTTTGGGTGAACTTGCTAAGTTTAGTAAGATTCTAGTCATCAACGATGAAGCACATCATGCTTGGCGTATTCCTGCTGAAACTAAGATAAAGGGTATTAGCAAAGAAGATATTGATGAAGCACATACATGGATTAAAGGACTTGACCGCATCCACAGAACTAGAGGAATACTCACCTGTTTTGATTTTTCTGCTACACCCTTTGTACCTTCTGGGAAGAAAAGTTCTGAAGAAGGTTTATTTGGCTGGATTGTTAGTGATTTCGGGTTAAATGATGCAATTGAGTCAGGCTTAGTCAAAACTCCCCGTGTTGTAATTCGTGATGATGGTAGGCTTAACGTTAAAGACTTTAAATCGCGTTACTATCATTTATATAATGACGTTGAACTTAAAGATGATTTGAATCGCAAAGCAAAACCAAATGAATCTTTACCAGATTTACTAACTAATGCTTATTATTTATTAGGTAAAGATTGGTTAGAAACAGCGAAAGCTTGGCAGCAAGCTGGACATAAAGTTCCTCCGGTAATGATTTCTGTTGCTAACCGCACCGAAACCGCAGCCCGGATTAATTATGCCTTCAATCATCATAAAATTCAAATAGAAGAACTTTGTATTCCAGAACGTACTCTCCACATAGACTCTAATGTTCTGAAAATGGCAGAGTCTCAAGAAGAAAGTTCTGAGATCGAATACAGAACCTCAGATATTAATGAAGACGATACATCCGATGAAGAAATTACGCCCAAGTTAACTAAACAGCAACAAGCACAACTTTTAAGAGAAAAAGTTAACACGGTTGGTGAAGTTGGTAAGTTAGGTGAACAAATTCAAAATGTGATCTCAGTTGCGATGCTATCTGAAGGATGGGATGCTAAAACAGTAACTCACATTATAGGTATTAGAGCCTTCACCAGCCAACTTCTCTGTGAACAAGTTGTGGGCCGTGGTTTGAGAAGAACAGCTTACGACATTAACCCAGAAACAAATTTACTAGAACCAGAGTATGTCAACATTTTTGGTGTTCCCTTCACCTTTATTCCCCATGAATCTAATGAAGAAATAACACCTTTACCCCCTCAACCTAAAACTGAAATCAAACCCGACCCAGAAAAGCAACGGTTTGAAATTAGCTTTCCCAATATCATCCGAGTTGAGTACATTTATAAGCCTGAACTCAAGCTTAATTTAAGTCAAATTGAGCCTTTAGAGCTAGATGCCTTTGATAATAGTACACTGGCTGAATTAGCGCCAATTGTTGATGGTAAACCAGATGTTACAAAAATTAAAGGGATTGATCTGGAAAATTTAGGGCGCAAATTTCGGATGCAGAAAATTGCTTTTGAGACTGCCAGAGATATCTTTGATCAGATGAAACCTGGATGGAAAGGTAATCGAGAATATTTATTAGCCAAGCTGATTAGATTAGTAGAAGACTTTATTCACTCAGGTTTAATCCGAATTAATCCACCATTATTTAATTTAGATGAAATTCGACGGCGGATTATTATTACTCTCAATCTGAGCAAATTAGTTCAGCACATTTGGAATGCTATTTATTTAGAAAATACAGAAGCAATTGAACCTGTTTTTGACCAAAATCATCCAATTCGCTCTACTGGTGATATGCGCTCATGGTATACGGGTAAGCCATGTGAATACACGCAGAAATCACATATCACCTGCTGTACTTTCGATAGTACATGGGAAGCTAGTGAAGCATTTGAACTAGATAGAAATCCCAATGTTGAGGCTTGGGTTAAGAATGACCACCTGGGGTTTGAAATTCTCTACATATTTGAAGGGGTTGTTCGCAAATATCGACCAGACTTTATTATTCGGATAAAAACTGGGAGTTTTTTGATTTTAGAAATTAAAGGTCGTTATAGTCAAAAAGATGCAGCTAAAAGTGTATTTTTAGATCAATGGATTCAAGCAGTTAATCAGCATGGTGGCTTTGGTTTTTGGCAACGAGATATATCCAGAAATCCAGCTGACGTTAAGATGATTTTAGATAAAGCGGTTTCTCTGTCAAAATGAGCCTCAAATTTTACCGTAAATATTCAAAATTTAACGTAATTTCAAGGCTATTACCCTGTCAAAAACTTTTTGTCAAAAGTAAAATTATTGACTGATGATGAGTTCTTTGCGCTATCTCTTGTTGGCTCAATTAGGAATAGTACTCAAGGTAATTACTAACTCAAAACTAACTGACTTAAAAAGAAGGCAAGTGTTGCACTGCCCAAGGGAACTGTCAAATTGTCAATACCCAAAAATGAAACAGCCTCTAAACCAGTAGCTATAAATGCCACCACAAGTGATATCGCCCAAGTTTGCCAAAAGTTTCCTTGAGTTCCAACTAAAATCAAACTACTGACAACATAGCTAACGAGCATCATAGCTAGGGAGCCTTCCCAACTTTTTTCTGTCCCAAAAACTTTATACTTATGTTTACCAAAACGTTGCCCAATTAAGGCTGCTAATCCATCTCCCCAAGTCATTATCAAAATTCCGAGTGCTGCGTACTGGGGTTGTTGCAAGTACCAGAACCAGGCAACTAAAATACCGAAACTGACGGAGTAAAAAAATGTCCCTAAACTTTGGCGTCCGACGCTATTAATACCAGGAAGAATGGGTAATCGGTAGGATAATAAGGTGATTGCACTCGCTAAAATAGAAGCTGTAATCCCTACGCTGGCGGGAATATCTAGCCACCAAGCGATTAAAATCACATTCCCAGTGCCAATATGAACTATCTTCCGCACGATTTCTGGCTTGTCGGCAAAGCGGTTTACTACCCATGCAATCAGAAGGATGAGTAACACCCAAATTGCAGCGATCGCAATTTGCAGCCAGAAAACCGGAATTGAGGTGAAGTCAGAAAATGTAATTAGCAAAGATGCAACAAAATGAAAATTTTTACCTCTGTTACTAATTTATAAGATTTGGGTAGCTGCAATGAAATTATTATTTATTTGGCTGATTCGGGGCTACCGAATGTTTATCTCGCCTTTGTTTCTTCCGACTTGTCGCTTTCAACCAACTTGTTCGATGTATGCTATTGAAGCTATTGAACGATTTGGAGTGTTACGTGGTAGCTGGATGGCAACTCTGCGGATTTTGCGCTGTCATCCGTTTCATCCAGGTGGTTACGATCCAGTGCCAGAGGTGGTGGAAAAGGTTAAGGAGGAGTAGTTTTGTGCAAATGGTGGGGAATTGAGGATTGGAGTTTAAACGCAAAGGGGCGCGGAGGGAAGCGCAGAGGGACGCAGAGAATTAGAAGAACGGTAAATTATTAAAGGATGTGTTCGTGGGTATAGATAGCTATTTGGGGAGATGTCAACAGATGAGGTTGTCATCTAGCGTGGGAAGGTTAAATAATTTAATTTAGACTTACGATGATTAATCCTACTGCGATTTCTATACCTGAACCACAAATTCCTACTCCTGGGCCGAGTCCGCTACCTAGTCCCAATCCTGAGCCGAATCCGCTACCTAGTCCCGAACCTGTACCGGGGCCAGCGATTCCTCAACCCTTACCGGGGCCTGTACCAGAACCAGTACCTGCTCCCATTCCTCAGACGGTTCCAGGGCCAATTCCCCAAACCATACCGGAACCTGTTTAGATTACCTTGGTAATGTAATCCAAAATCTCAAATCTAAAATCCAAAATGCTAAGAGCCGGAATTGTCGGACTTCCCAACGTCGGAAAATCTACTTTATTTAATGCTGTAGTTGCTAATGCCAAAGCTGAAGCAGCTAACTTCCCTTTTTGCACGATTGAACCGAATGTCGGCGTTGTCGCAGTACCGGATGAACGGTTAAATGTTCTTGCTAAAATTGCCAGTTCGGCACAAACTATCCCGGCACGGGTTGAATTTGTCGATATCGCCGGTTTAGTTAAAGGTGCAAGTCAGGGTGAGGGATTAGGGAATCAATTCCTGTCCCACATCCGGGAAGTTGATGCGATCGTCCATGTGGTACGTTGTTTTGAGAATGACGATATTATCCACGTTGCTGGTTCTGTTGACCCAGCGCGAGATATTGAAATCATTAATATAGAACTAGGTTTATCAGATTTAGCACAAATTGAGCGGCGAATTGACCGTACTCGTAAACTAGCTCGTACCAGCAAAGATGCACAGTTTGAAGTCTCAGTTTTAGAAAAATTAGCTGCGGCTTTAAATGAAGGTAAATCGGTGCGTCAGGTGAGCTTGAATGAAGAAGAAACAGAAATTATTAAAGGATTAGAACTGCTCACTTATAAACCGATTATCTACGCCGCTAATGTATCTGAGGATGAGTTGGCGACTGGTAATCATTTTGTGGAAACAGTGCGGCAAATTGCATCGACAGAAAATGCTCAAGTTGTGATAGTTTCGGCTCAAGTTGAAGCTGAATTAGTGGAATTACCAGAGGAAGATAAAGCTGATTTCCTGGCGTCTTTAGGTGTGGAAGAAGGCGGTTTGAAATCATTGATTCGGGCAACTTATACGCTTTTAGGGTTGCGGACATATTTCACTTCTGGGCCTAAAGAAACCCGCGCTTGGACAATTAATGCGGGAATGTCTGCACCTCAAGCTGCTGGTGTAATTCACAGTGATTTTGAACGGGGATTTATTCGCGCCGAAACTGTTGCTTATAAAGATTTGGTAACAACTGGTTCGATGAGTGCTGCGAAGGAAAAAGGGTTGATTCGCAGTGAAGGGAAAGAGTATGTTGTGCAGGAAGGGGATGTAATGTTGTTCCGATTTAATGTGTAGATGTAATTAATGAGTGACCGTTATCGATAAGATAATGGTCAAGTTACACCAAGTTGCGTAGGCTTTGCCCGGCGTAGGCATCGCTATAAATAAATTGACAAATATTGTCTAATGTGCATAAAAGTATGCAAGGCGATCGCAAATAAACCAGCAATCCTGCAAATCTAGTAGCTACTTCCACCCACAATATAGCCAAGGTGTGAGTATCGGTAAAATGAGTCTGTTAACGGATGCTCAATCATATTAAATTCAAGCAATTTGCACCCACTTAACAAAGCAGCGTTTTATACTCAGACTTAACGGTATACTTGCGTAAATATTTGATTTATGATAATACTTTCTGCAAAGAAAGCAATAATTCGTTGACAGTATAGGGCTTTGACAAAAACGTATTGACGCCAATGGCTGCTACTGCACTGAGCTTATTGTCAGACATAAGTCCACTGCTGGCAATAATTTTGACTTGGGGATTGATTTTTTGCAAGGTACGTATGGCTGTTAAACCATCCAGCGAGGGCAGCATAATATCCATGAGGACGGCACTAATTTTGTCTCTATTTTGAGCATATAGTGCGATCGCTTCAATGCCATCATTGGCAACTAAGATTTTGTAGTTGTAAGCTTCTAATGATGTTGTCATAATCTCTTGAATGGCGGCTTCATCATCCACAACCAAAATCAATTCTCCATGTCCTGTCTGTGGTGGCAAATTTTCGGGGCTGAGTGTTTCTATTCCCCCCACTGCTGGCAAGTAAACCTTAAAGCTAGTGACACTTTCCGGTTCACTATACACGTTCACAAAACCTCCGTGACTTTTAACGATCCCCAATACTGTGGAAAGTCCTAAACCAGTGCCTTGTCCGACATCTTTTGTAGTAAAGAATGGCTCGAAAATTCTATCTAGCATTTGTTTCGGAATCCCAACTCCAGTATCGGAGACAGTAATCACTATGTAAGGCCCCTCTTTGGCTTCTAGGTTCATGCGGGCATAATTTGCGTCAATCAACATATTTTCGGCAGAGATACTCAAAGTACCACCATTGGACATAGCATCGCGGGCGTTAACGCAGAGGTTCATCAGCACTTGATGCAGTTGAGTACTATCTCCAGAAACCATCCACAAATCTTGCGGTATATTAGTGCTGATTTCTATCGATTTGGGAAAGGTCTCTTTAAGAATCTTGGCAATTTCCACAATTATATGTTTGAGTTGCAAAGTGATGTGCTTCCCTTCTACACCCCGCGCAAAGGACAGTACCTGTTTGACTAAATCAGCACCGCGTCTAGCGTTAATTTCTAAAATTTCTAGGAGATGACGAGTCCGCTCATCTGCATTAGGAAATTTTAGCGGTAGCAGTTGCGCTCCTGCTAAAATCGGTGTCAGGATGTTGTTGAGGTCGTGAGCAATACCACTAGCTAAAGTCCCAATACTTTCCAGGCGTTGAGCGCGAAATAATTGGGCTTCTAGGTGCTTTTTCTCGGTAATATCTGTGTCAACGGTAAGAATTGATTTGGGTTTTCCTTGTTCATCGCATACCAGAGTCCAGCGACTAGCCACAAGGACTTCTTTGTTCATTTTAGTAAGTTTTGTTAATTCGCCCTGCCACTTACCTTTACTAATAGCTTGCAATAGAGCTGCTTCAATTTCCGGTGAAGGTTCGTCATACAAAAGTTCGCTAGCATTTTTCCCCCAAGCCTCTGTAGCTTGCCAACCGTAAAGTGTTTCTGCGCCTTTGTTCCAGAAGATAATTTGATTGTTTAAATCTCGGACGCAAATGGCATCTGTGGTGACATCTAGTAATGCTGCTTGTTCGCGAATTTTTTCTTCTGCCAATTTGCGATCGCGTAGTGCAGCTTGTCGTTCGCTAATATCTATACTGGCGCATGTCACTCCAACAATTTCTTGGGTTTCATTCCGTAGTGGCTCGACAGTTAAATCGTAATATCGCGTTGTATCTTTGACGGTAATTGATACTTCTTCTCGCGTTCCTATGCCTGTAGTTAGCACCCCACGTTTAATTGCGATCAGATGTTGAGCATCTTCTACTGGAATGATATCTAAGTCTTGCTTGCCCAATATTTTCTCAACTGTCAATCCAGATGGCGGATTATAAACCCAGGTGTACCGTAAATCTTTATCCTGGTTGTAGACAAAGATTGGGGAGTTTTTAAGAGCAACCCGAAATCGCTCCTCACTCTGCCGCAGTGCGTTGTCTGCTCTTTGACGTTCGATGGCATAACGCATAGATCGCACCAGCAAGTCACCAGTTACTTGCCCCTTCACTAAATAATCTTGCGCTCCTTGTTGCATGGCGCTAGTTGCCAGGGTTTCATCATTTATACCCGTCAGCACAATGATTGGAGTTGCTTTTGCTTGATTGTGAGCGATGACAAAGGTTTGTAATCCCTGGCTATCTGGTAGGGAGAGGTCTAACAAAATTACATCAAAAATTTCGTTTGTCAGATAGTTGACTGCTTCATAAAGCCGTTCAACGGGCATTAACTCAACTACAACTGTGGTAACTTCTTTAAATAACTCTTGTAACAATAAGACATCACCAGGGTTGTCTTCTACTAACAAGACTTTAATAATATTTTTACCTGCCATTTCCACTACTCCGGCGGCAGTTTTACGATCGCAAACCAAAAATTTTCTATTGATTGGACAATTTTAACGAATTGATCGAAATCTACTGGCTTGGTTATATAACAGTTGGCAAAAAGGTTATAGGCTTTGAGGATATCTTCTTCAGCTTGGGAAGTCGTCAAAACTACTACAGGAATTCGTTTGAGGTTTTCATCTCCTTTTATTTCTGCTAATACCTCTCGTCCATCTTTTTTCGGAAGGTTAAAATCGAGCAGTACAATATCTGGATGAGGTAACTTAGCATATTTTCCCTGTTTTCGCAAGAATGCCATTGCCTCTACACCATCCTCGACTACGTTCAAGTGAATTGAGATTTTACTGTCTTCTAGGGCGATGCGTGTAAGTTGGACATCGCCAGGATTATCCTCTACTAACAAAACCTCAATAGGCATAATCGCTGTTATGGTGTTAACCATTGCTTACCTGCTCTATCTGGAATTGTGAAGGAGAAAGTCGAGCCTTGACCCGGTTTCGACTCAACCCAGATCCGGCCGCCGTGGCGTTCGATAATTTTTTTACAAATTGCCAGACCGATTCCAGTACCAGGATACTTGTCTCTACCGTGCAAGCGCTGAAAAATTATAAAAATACGTTCAGTATATTGGGATTCCAAACCAATTCCATTATCACGCACCGAGAACAACCATTCATCCTCCGAGGGGATAAAATTTAAATTTTTTCCATCTAATATACCTGTATCTCCCTTGCTGACCCCAACGTGAATTAATGGCTGTTGACGATCGCAAAATTTGATCGCGTTGGCAATCAGGTTTTGAAATACTTGTGTCAATTGGGTAGCATCAGCCATCACTTGAGGTAGAGTATCGTAAGTGACAACTGCCTTTCGATCTGCGATCGCCACTTGCAGATTAGCAAGCACCTGTTCTAAGACAACATTACAATCAACTGGCACAAAAGGCTGTCCACGGGTACTGACGCGGGAATAGTTTAACAAATCGTTGATTAGGGTCTGCATCCGGCTGGCCCCGTCTACTGCGTATGTAATAAACTGATCTGCATTGGCATCCAGTTTGTTTTTGTATCTCCGCTCCAGCAGTTGTAAATAACTAGTTACCATCCGCAATGGCTCTTGCAAATCATGGGAAGCTACGTAGGCAAACTGTTCTAATTCCGCATTAGAACGAGTAAGTTCCTGACTTTGCTGGGTTTCTTTTTCTAATAGTTGTGCCTGAGATAAAGCAATCCCAATTTGGTTCGCTAATTGCTGTAACAAATCCATTTCAAACTGATTCCACTGTCGAGGTGCGCTACACTGATGAGCTAGCAATAAGCCCCAAATATCGTCCCTGACAAGAATCGGCACTACCAGATTAGCTCTGACAGCAAATTGCTGAAGAAATTCTCGATGGCATGGTTGGATATGAGCAGATTCAATGTCTTCAAGGGCACTTACTCTTCCCTGGCGATATCTTTCTATATATTCTTCTTTAAAGCAGGGATCAAAAAGATTTTTTCCTAAAATTACCGGCCAACCAGGCAGCACTGCCTCTTGTACAACTGTTCCCGAACCGTCAGGTTCCAGTCGAAAAATCAACACCCGGTCAGCTTGCAGTAATTTTTGTACCTCTGTGACAGTGGTTTGAAGAATTTCATCTATTTGTAAAGAGTCTCGAATTTTTAGGGTGATTTCGGCAAATAGTTGCGATCGCAGATTTTGCCGCTTTAATTCTTCATCTGCCCGCTTGCGATCTGTGATATCAGTATAAGAACCAACCATCCGCACTATATCATTCAATGCGTCCCAAAGTGCCTGTCCTCGATCTAGAATCCATTTATAGCTGCCGTCTTGGCACTGGACTCGATATTCACAGACGTAAAACGGTGTTTTCTTGGCAAAGTGGTCTTGGAAAGCCTGAAGTACCCAATCTCGCTCATCAGGATGGATTCGTTTTGTCCATTCATCCCAACGGTTGGAAACTTCGTGGTCTTTATAGCCGAGCATTTCCTTCCATCGAGTTGAGAAGAACACTTCATTAGTCTTGAGATTCCAATCCCAAATACCATCATTATTACCATGTAATGCTAATTGCCAACGTTCTTCACTTTCTCGTAGTGCTTCTGCTGTTTTCCGTCGTTCAGTAACATCTTGAAAATAAACAGACAAGCCGTCTTTTGCTGGATAGGCGTGAACTTTAAGCCACTGCTGCTGTGGCAGATATAACTCCTCAAATTCGACACTAACCTGTTCTAAGATTGCTCTGCGATATTCGCAATCAAATGTTGTGCCGATAATTTCTGGAAACACCTCCCAGATATTTTGACCCAAAAGCTCATTGTAAGTTTTTTGTAATAGCCTTTCTGCTTGACCATTAATATAGGTGAATTGCCACTTTTGATCTAGGGCAAAAAAACCATCAGTGATACTTTCGAGAAGATTGGTGATGCGGGTTTTGGCGGCTTCAGATTGGGCGCGGGCTGCTTGCTCGTGTACCACTAGTTTCTCAGTAACTTTAGATACCTCACTTACATGACGCCTAAGTTCGAGTTGGTCAATTACCAAGCGACTCAAACCCACCAACGCCTCCACTTGTTTTTGGCTTAGTTGTCGTGGAACTTGGTCAATCGCGCACAGAGTTCCCAGCATATCTCCCTGCGGAGTAATTAAGGGTACACCTGCATAAAACCGTATATATGGATAGCCTGTTACTACCGGATTACTAGCCAACTTCTCATCAACAAGGGTATCAGGAACCACCACAACATGACGCTGCTCTTGGCAAAGATAAGATAATCCAACACTCCGAGGCATTTCTGATACATCTAAACCTATTTTTGCCTTAAACCATTGACGGTTTTCATCAATAAAATTTACCAAAGATATGGGAGTGCCACAAATAAAAGCCGCTAACCGAGCAAGATTGTCATAAGCTTCTTCGGGTTCTGTGTCAAGAATTTGATACTGCCGGAGGGCTTCTAACCTCGCTATTTCTGTATCAATATGTCTAGGTTTCATTAACTTTTTTTAATAAATATAAATGTGATATTCAGTCATTAGCGTGATTATCTGAAAAATAGCTTAACTTTTTTAATAATTCTTAATCCTTTCCTTACCTTTGGCTGTTCAGGAAAGTCTGTTAAAAGCGATTCTTAAAGGATGTTTGAAAAGTATTTTTCGTAACATCTAAGCCTTAGAAACTTAACTCTCCCAGCCCCCTTTGCCTACAAGATAATCGGCGTTTCAAAGTCTCGCTCCGTTTCAGGGAGAAATTTGAAGAGGGTTTTGAGTATACTTTACAACTTTTTCAACAAGCTCTTATCAGCCACTGCCTGTCTACGCCACAAATTTATTACGTAGGCGTAGCCCTTCGGCTACGCTCAGGAACCACCCGACATCGCACTAATCCTAGTGTAGACAAGTTTAGGACTGATATTATTTACTGTCCATGATTAGATTTATTTATTAGACAGAGGAGATTTAGTAAGTTTACCGGAGTAATTTACCAGGCGGACTAAACCATTCTAGGTCGATGCGATCCTCTTCTACTGTGTCGGAATTCTCAGGAAAACTGGCTTTTACATTAATGCGAAATTTATCTGCATCAGTATCGATGCACAGAGGCTGATTGTGAAATATCGCTCTAGTATTTCCACTACATGACTAAGGTAGTCTCTATTCGCTAAATCAGTGTACTACGGATGTATAAATAAACTCCACTAGAAAACAGCAAGTGTATCAAATTTGCAGAATACAGCGAGTATCTAAAGTATATTTTTTATTCTATTTGTGAAGCTGATAGTCTTAACTTAAGTATTTATACGGTTAAACCATAGTTCAATTTTTGAGTTGTGGTGATTTTGCTGAGGTTGAATTTTTGCTCAAGAATTACACTCTTGTTGCAGTAAATCTGCTTAATCCTATTTTATTCTTTGCGCCAGGATCAGAAATCAAACTTTTTTAACTATCTATATTTACTGAAACACTGTTGAATCCATCGAATCAAATAAATCAATAATCAATTCAAAGGTCAAGTATTAAATAATGGTTAAGTTTCGACATTAGCCAATGCTCACATAGTTTGAATCGCCAAAATTTTTATTCTGAAAACATTGAAAAATCCAAATCGAAAAAGCATCAATATCTCCCTAATGAGATTGAGAAAAAAAGCAAAAATTATTGGTATTTGTTTATTGTCTTCAACGATTATATACAAAATTGTATTTATTAAATTATCTGCGATCGCTCTAAGCATAAACAGGCAAAACAATATTGATTTAATCGCTATTCATAACAAGTCATTAATAAATTCCGATCGAAAAACAAATAACTTACCAAGCCAAGAACTGTTAAAACAGGCTTTAAAAAAGTCTAACTCTAACCTAGAGAAACCAAAACAGTTACGCCAATTAATCATTGCTGACGTTATCCCAATTGAAGAATACAAAGATAAACCTCCTAAACTACCTGAAGAAGATGAAGAAAAGCCTCAGCCAAATACAATTCAACCATCAAATTCAAATCCATCAAAACCATACACACCTCAGCAAGAAATACTAATAGAAAAACTACGCAGAACAAAAAAGCAACCACAAGCAATCCAAAAAGAAATTATCCTTGATGCCCTTACATTTAGTGCCAATAAGTATCCTTGGATTGTTAACCCAACAGATAACCTTACTTTTTCCACGGAGTTATTTAAGCCAAATGATGATGAAAATTATATAGATACGGATATAAGTATAAGATTTTCTGGAGACAATCAGATTATTAATAAACTTACCTATGCTAAATTTCCAAAAGCTGACCAATTTTATTGGGTTCTCGATAAGAATAGAGTAGTAGTTGAAACTAAAGGAGATCAAGTAGGTATCCTCTATCAAGGTAGAGAAACTAATACTTATATTACCCAAAATGTTACCTCACAGCAGGCATTTTGGGGATTGCAAACTCTGTTCGCTATACCTACAGATTTTCAGAATTTATTTGGAGACGTTGATACTCAGGATTTTTCCATAACCTCAATAGCAGGACAACTAGTAAATCCTGAAGGGATACCTGCTGGCAGAGTTATCATTAATAGTGCAATTGACGCAAACGATCCTAATGTCACAGTCCTAAGAAATCCTATACCAAATATTGGTAGTGGCTCGACTTTGAGTGTTAACGGTGGACAAGCTTTATTTCAAGCTTTAGATGCTGTCAATGCCCCTAAAATTTTGCAAGGCTTTCCAACGACGAATATACAGCCTTTACTAGATGATGGAAATGTCAAACTCAAGATAGGCGAAATCATTCCTAATAGTGCCCTAGAAGCCACCGGTATCTCCTGGGGAAATATCTTGACAGGAGAAGGTTTTGGTTTTAATGCTCCTATCTCTTCTTTACCAGGTATTAAGATTGCTCAACTTGGCAAATTTGATAACTATGATTTATTAAATGTAGCAGTCAATCCTTTTCTTTCTCAACCTCAGAAAGACTTTCATTATTTTAACTCTTTAATGTGGTTATCTTTAGGGAGAAGACAACCTGAATTTCAGACACTCTCTCAAACTCAAGAAAGTTCTGATTGGCACAGATTGTATGTTAGCCATCCTCATAATCGCAGTTTAATTCAATACGATCCAGTGGCAGTTAAAGCTACTTACTCTAATATTTTTTCTGCTCCTGGATTATCAATAACAGGTAAATTCAGCGATACTAGCATCGATGCTATCCAATCAGTAAACTCTACATTAGGTTTGCTATTAGGTGGAGTCTTTGAAGCTATTAAAATTAATAATATTCAACAAGGTTTAGAAGAAGCAAAAGAAAAATTTAAGAAAGGAGAAAGTTTTTCTCCTTTAAATACATCTGCGACGCCTGAACAAAGAAGACAAATCAATAACAGGCTAAATCGTACCTTATCCTACGCTAATACAGGTAGTGGACTAGAGCAAGTATCTGGAACTTACACACTTCCCAGTCAAGTCACCCCTAAGAATTCCAGTATCTTGCAAGTAAGAACGGGAAACCACAAACGAGCAGTCCAGTTTCTTGAAAGAAATATTTCTATTTTAAATGAAGGCAATACATTTTTTTCCGATCTCAATCTTTCTAATGAGAAATTTGGCCCTCTAACTTATATTGGAATCCCAATTCCTTTAAATGATACTTCCATTAATCCTGTTAATGAATCTTCCGCTGTAGAAGTAATTTTGACCAGTTCCCAAGGGCAACAATTTGTACAGCAATTTAATTCAGAAGATACTACGATAATACCACTCCAAGTACGAGCTGCGGATTTAGCATTCGATTACATGGAACTCACTAGAGTTGACAAAATAGGTGTTAGTTTTAATAACTTTAACGGTTATCTATCTTTACCAACAGTTGAATTGCTAGCCGCAGGTACTTCTGGGAATTTTAACTATACTGCCAATTTAGGCACGTGGTTTAATGTAGATGCCAACTCGGCACCAGGGGTTTCCAATAATAATTTAGGAATAGAAGAACCAACTGTAGGTATCTATAGTAATCTACTTGTCAACTATATTAAAACTGATGTGCGCTTAAATTCAGCCAAAAAGCCTGTAGCTGTTAATACTCAAGTACCATACTTGAGAGTTAACTGGAATAGCGCCTCTAATAAAAATAATCCTTTTTCAACTTTTTTAAGTTATTTATATCAGCATCAAGAAAGAAATTTTGGTTTTTCCTTAGCTCCTAGTATTGCTTATATTGAAGAGAATAGTAATGGAGAGTTTTTAGGCCTTTTCAATGGAGAATTTGGTACTAGTCATGGTTTGAATTTGGAGGCAAATTTAGAGATAGGCAAAGAATTTTTCTTTGAATTTCAGGGTTTACAAAAAGTCAGCAGAAATATTTCTGCTGGTATTTATCTAAAAAATTATAGTGTTAATATTTTGGGTTTGAGCAGCCGAGTTTCTGGCTTCAATTATGGACTCATTCTGAGACAGAATTTTCCCGATAATAGTGTATTTATAGAAACTCAAATTGGTACAGGCGAGAATGGATTCGACCTCAAGCTTCAAGGAGGTTATCGGTTTTGATAAGAGACTTCTAAATGAAAAATATCCCATTGCTTTTAGGGCAAAGAGCAGCGGAAGTAAAAGCTGTTTTGATTCCAAAAATTGGATAATTTATTTTTTGGATTTACCTAATATTAATGTAACGCCACCCAAGTTTTTAGTCGCTGTTAATTAAAAAATATCCAATTTTGTAGTGGCCTAACAACCCTAAATTGATACAGTAGAGAAATTAACCAATAGAGTACATTATAGCGTTAGGCGAACGCACCGCAATAGATTATAAAAACGGTGCGTTAGCCTAACAGCATAACACACCCTACGACTACCACTGTTAGAAAAATGTGGAAGCTCACCGACTTTTCAAAGAAGTCCGGGAAGTAAACCTTTCGATTGAAAAAATCAGTTTAATCTAAAGCACCTAAGCTATTAGTACCACCAACTGCTCGGATTAGAGTTGTTGTATCTTCAATGGAAAGACTATTATTTGGCGAAATTGTTAGTGCATCAATCAATGAGTTTGGGCTAGAGAGTGTAGTAGTTTTAACTACTCCTGGGGTTATAGTCAGACTAGTGATGGTTTCATCATTTCCACCTGCTATGCCTCCAAAAGTTGGTGCAATTGTGATGCCTCCGCTATAATCCGAGCCAGAAGGTAAAATTAACTCCCCAGTCACACTGAGAAAACTACCAGAAGGTCTAATCAGAGTAACAGCACCACGAGCACTGGCTTGCTGTGCATTTGCTGGCGTGGCTAGAAAATTTCCCACACTCGATATACCTAATAAGCAGATAGTTCCCCGAAGAAGTATAGATAATTTATTAGAAAAATTATTCATGTTTTATAAACCCCTCATGTTTTCGTCTTAAGCTCGTTCCCAAATTTTGCTTGGCATTGCAGAATATGCATCGCCCAGTAGAAGTAGAGAAAGAACCTTTTTTCTTGCTTTTATTTTTTCAGTGTAGAAAAATATAGAACCTTTGTTGTGAGGGGTTTTGTTAAAGATGGACATTTTGAGGCTTCGTATTTTTACGCAAGCTCTCTACTCATTATTCAGTGAGAGTTTCAGGGTTTATATTGATATCATTAGAGTTATGTAAAGGCATCATAAGGAGCATTTTCAGTAGGTACACATAGATGTGCATTGATGTTAAGTTAAGTCCCAGCGAATAGAATTCACGGCTACACAAACAAAGTCCGTCCTCGGTGACTAAGGAAAAATTAAGGCTTTGAACCTACGGAGGTGGATAAACCCTCGTGTAGACACGGTTTCTAACTGTCCTTTTAACGTTAGATTGACACCAATGACAGCTATACGCCCCTACGAAAGACCCATACAACAAGATTCCCGACTTTTTTAAGAAGCCGGGAATCTGAGCCACAAAATAAATATAGGGAACAGATATAGCATTGCTATTTCTCCTCCCTACGATCTATTAATTTATTCAACTGTTGCGTCAGTTGTTAAAAATTTTGTAAGTACTTACGAGGCAATAAATTCAATTTAGTCTAGACCGCCACCAGCACCAGCTGCTCTGACAAGGGCTGCTAAGTCTTCAACAGTTGTAGGAGCATTGGCTGCAATAGCTGCTGCAATAGCTGCTGAAATTGTGGTGGGAGGTGTGGTTGAAACTGCTCCAGCAGTTGGGGTTAATGTCAGGCCTGTGGCAACTTCTTGGTTTGTACCCATATCAGCACCACCATTAACAACAACATCTAGTGCGGTAAAGTCTGTACCCGGAGCTGCAACTAACTCAGCACTGATGCTGAGAGAAGAACCTGATGGTCTAACTATTGTAACCGCACCCCGAGCAGAAGCTTGCCCTTGATCTGCACTTGCTGGCGCAGCCAGGATATTACCAACGCCAACCAAACCCAACAAGCAGATGCTTCCTTTGACAATTGCAGAAATTTTCATGATTAACAAACTCCCCGTGTTGTTTTTCTTTACGTTCTCAATATAACCATTGCCTGCCAGAAACCTCTCAGAAATAATACTGAAGTTTTGACAAATTGCAGAGGTCATAAATTAAAAAAACTAATGGATGGAAGTATTGGTGTGGCTCTGAATAAAAGCTTCAAATGCCTCATAAAAATAGAGTTGCAGTAAGGCTTGTGCCCAATAAATGTCTGTATGAGGGTTGTGGCAATGACTACCAAACTTTGAGTTTTGGAAAGCTAAATCCATAAAGTCTTGGAGGTAAGCCTTTAGACTGCTTACAATGCCCCAATCCCCTGTAAACACTGCTTAATAATTCGTTAAAACTTGTCAGATATGACATAGTCATATCTTTACTAAATCTTAAGTGCATCTTTATAGGTAATATGCTGTGGGCAACGATTTGAATCCCAGTCCGATCGCAGTTATTCTATGGATGCAATATTTTGAAAGGGCAGATAACTATACGCCAATACCATATTCCACAAAATTGAAAACGGCTATAAAATCTAGTTATAGGTTAAGTGGATAGGGTGGTTATCTGGAAGATACCCAAGGCGATCGCGCAAAGCACCCAAAAATTTTTTAAGAATGTTGGCTTTCGTGTCTACACAAGTTGATTTTTGAGTCTTTGACTAAAGTTATTTAAATACAAATAGATTTTTGAAAGTTATAATATCTGTCCTTTCCCAGTAGCGAGGTAGATCGTAAGCACAGCAAAAAATTGCCTTAGCGTTAACCTCAAGCACCATTTAACCTACTATATTTATTGTCCCCCAGTTCAATGGGCTACATCTGCCTGGCATTAGGTCATTATGGCAAAATCTAAGAAAAGCGCTACCCCCATCAATCTCAGCGATCCACAATATTATCTTAACCGAGAGTTAAGCTGGTTAGAATTTAATGCCAGGGTATTACATGAAGCCTGTGACGATCGCACCCCACTTCTGGAACGTCTTAAGTTTTTGGGAATATTTAACTCTAATTTAGATGAGTTTTTTATGGTGCGCGTTGCTGGCTTAAAGCAACAAGTAGAGGCAAAAGTTAGCCTGTTAACTCCCGATGGTCGCACACCACAACAACAGCTAGACGATATTAGGTCTACGCTCACTCCCCATGTCAATAAACAGCACCAACATTTTGAGGAAGTGCTTCGTCCTCTCCTAGTAAATCATGGCATTCATATTCTGAATTACATAGATTTAAATCAAAAGCAGCGGACTCATCTCAACAGCTATTTTGAGGAACAAATCTTTCCAGTTTTGACTCCTCTGGCTGTCGATCCTAGTCATCCCTTTCCGTTTATTTCTAATCTCAGTTTAAATCTGGCTGTTGTGGTCAAGAACCCAGACACCGAAGAAGAATTTTTTGCCAGAATCAAAGTCCCTAGCGTTCTACCACGATTTTTACCGATACCGTCTGAGTTGGGAGATCAGAACAGCGAAAAACCTGCCCACTGGACTGGAGTACCTTTAGAACAGGCGATCGCTCATAACTTGGAATCACTATTTCCGGGGATGAACATTCAAGAATATCATCCGTTCCGCATTACCCGTGATGCCGATTTGGTCTTAGAAGAAGATGAAGCAGATGATTTGTTGTTAGCGATCGAACAGGAATTGCGAAAACGGCGCCTGGGTGGAAGTCCAGTCCGGCTAGAAATTCAATCCCAGACTCCGGAAATAGTGCGATCGCGATTATTGCATGATTTGGAATTAACAGAAAGTGATGTTTACGAGGTAGATGGTCTTTTGGGACTGCGGGATTTAATGTACTTTATGTCCCTACCATTGCCGGAACTAAAAGATCCACCACGCCAATCTGTTGTACCGTTACGCCTGCAAAGGCTGAGAGAACCGAGTTTAGACCCAGATGCGCTGGAGACGGACGAAGGAAAAGACTTTTTTGCTGTAATTCGAGAAAAGGATTTACTAGTACACCATCCCTATCAATCCTTTTCGGCTACAGTAGTGCGCTTTATTACCCATGCTGCCTACGATTCGAATGTGTTAGCCATTAAGATGACCCTTTACCGGACTTCTGGTGACTCGCCCATCGTCAACGCCTTAATTGCCGCTGCTGAAAATGGCAAGCAGGTATCTGTGCTAGTGGAATTAAAGGCGCGATTTGATGAGGAGAATAATATTTACTGGGCAAAACGACTAGAAAGAGTTGGAGTTCATGTCGTCTATGGTTTAGTCGGGCTAAAAACCCATAGTAAAACCGTCATGGTGGTACGGCGCGAAAAAGACCGGATACGTCGCTACGTGCATATTGGCACAGGTAACTACAACCAGAAAACGGCACGACTGTATACAGATTTGGGATTGTTTAGTTGCCGTGAAGAATTGGGTGCTGACATTACAGATTTATTTAATTTCTTAACCGGATATTCCCTGCAAAAATCTTATCGACAGTTGCTGGTTGCCCCTGTGAATATGCGCGATCGCTTTTTGGCATTAATTTACCGCGAAATCGAAAATGTTCAAAATGGATTTTCTGGACGGATTGTTGCCAAAATGAATTCCCTAGTCGATCCAGAAATTATCGCCACTTTATATGAAGCTTCCCGCGCCGGAGTGCAAATCGACTTAATTGTTAGGGGTGTTTGTTGTTTACGCCCAGGAATCAAAGACATTAGTGAAAATATTCGCATCATCAGTATTGTCGGTCGCTTTTTAGAACACTCTCGAGTTTATTATTTTCATAACAATACACAGGAGGAAATTTATATCGGCAGTGCTGACTGGATGCGCCGCAACCTAGATCGCCGAGTCGAAGTAATTACCCCAGTAAAAGACCCAGATATTGCTAAAGATTTGCAAGAAATTATGGGAATTATGCTCGCAGATAATCGCCAAGCTTGGGAATTACAAGCTGATGGTACTTACATTCAACGGCGTCCTTATGATGATTCTCCAGAAGCTAATTCACAAAAAATTCTCATGAACATGGCATTACGCTCAACTGGTGTCCTCCCAACCTGATTGATTAAAAAATAAGTTACTTATACCTTGACAACTAGATCAACTTAGTTTTTTTCCAAAAATTGAATTTTTGAGCAGTTGTCTAAGTTCTTTATCATCATAGGTTCACACAAATTATACCAATTTTAAAAAAGAATGTAACAAATAGAACATCTTGTAGAGACGCGATTCATCGCGTCTTGAACCAAGGATACGTTGCAATCATTAATTGAATTGGTATTATTCAACCATAGGATAGAGTTAGTGCTGGCACTTGTTCTCATAAACTGGAGAGGTTACTCTGAATAAATTTGTCTTTCCCCTCAATGTTAATGTTATCCTGCGAGCTTTCTACCTTGCGTGTTTTAGTAGTTGACGATCACGAACTGACTCGTTTAACCTTGCAATTGGTTTTTTCATGTCAGGAAAATATTCAAGTAGTAGGTTTAGCCAGTAATGGTGAAGAAGCTATAGAAATGGTTAAACGTTGCCATCCTGACGTAATTGTTCTAGATTTACAGATGCCTGTCATGGATGGCTGGAGTGCGTCTAGTCACATTAAAGCTATATCTCCAAATACCCAGATACTTGCTTACTCCTCAGTGGAAGATGTCAATTTTCACGGGACAAAGGCAATGTCTAGCTTTGATGACGTTTGTAAGAAAGATGTACCGACAAGCGAACTTATTGCCTTAGTTAGGCAGCTGGGTCATCGTGCAGGAGATGGTTCACTGGCAGGATAAATGATGGAGTAATTATTGCTTCGTCAACTCAAGCTTAGTTAAATTCTGGGGATTTGAAGACATGATACTAGTGAATAACGTCGGTCTAGCCTGAAGTTGAGGTTAAACCGACGTAATTTTTGATAACTTCTACTCTACCGGAATAGTGCGTGTAAATTCATCAATTAGTTCATCCAGTTCTTCCAAAGCCTGATTTACGTCAATTCTCAAAGTTCCCAGGTTTGGTTGCTCCAGTAAGCTTAATAGGTAATCGCGTTTACTTTGAACTGCGACAATCCGTTCTTTTATAGTCTGTAAATCCATTATTTTTTTCCTATCTTTAACTACCTTTAAATTTAAAGTTAACTCAAAATCTAATATTCTGGCACACTATACGCCGTTAGTAGTCAACTTAGAGCTACCTGCCTTCCCTACGAGATGCTGCGCAAATAGTAGACTAAGGAAAAATTGAGTGTTTGAAAATCACAAAGCCAAAAATGGGTAAAGTCTCGTTTAAACGAAGCTTGTGCTTTGGGCAAAAATGCCTGACTTGTTCGCTCTTGGTGTGTTCCCTTCCGGCTCTTTAGCAACTGGCGTGCGGTTTCTAACCGCCTTAATATGGCAATGATTTAATACTAGCGCCTGGAGACGATGTTCTTTCGTAATTTGTTGCTCATCGCCGATGATAATAAAACTAAGATATTCAGACTTTATACGTAATTTAAGCTCATGCTACGCCAAATCTCGCTAGGAACACTCGGTCTAACTATCGGTGGCATATTAACCATCATTGGTTTCGTCGCCTATGCTGATAATAATGCCACACTCAATCTTGTCGGATTTTTTTACGGGATTCCTCTATTATTGGGAGGACTGGCGCTAAAAGCTAATGAACTTAAGCCAGTACCATTTACCCAAACTACGTCACCGTCAGCATTGATACTGCGCCAGCAGCAAGCAACTGATACGCAAAATAAAATTCGCAAAGACATTACCCGATATTGCTACGGTCAAGATGCTCATCTAGATACAACACTTTCTTTTCTGGGTTTGAGTCCCAATGACCAGGAACGTCCAACAGTCACAGGGTTACGAGAAACAGAAGTTAATGGAAGCTATGCCCTAATTTTAGAATTTGATTCACCGCTAATACCAATTGATGTGTGGCAAAAAAAGCATGAAAAAATGACCAATTATTTTGGTCCTGGATTGGAAATTCAAATAACGCAGCCATCTGAAAATACAATTGAGCTAGCGCTAATCAATATTCAAAAAGAATCACTAGTCACTAGTTAATAGCCAAGAGCAAAAATTCTCGTTACCCAAACTTCATTCCTTGATGACTTGTTGTCACCCATCTGTTTACAACAATCAACATAATTAATAATTCATAATTACAATTAGTTGTAGCTACTGTACTCTGCATTCTCTTGTTGACCGCTAAATTTTTGATGAGTGTGTGGTCTACTGTACAGTGTCGTAACTATGAATTATGAATTAGTAATTATTCTTTTTGGAATTACCCCGCGATTTGCATTCCCAACTTCTTCAAGAAGTCGGGAATTTGGGCAGCAAGTTTTACTTAGATATAAAATCTTAAAATTTTTGGGCTTCTCTTAAGCACTTAACCAAAAACTTACTTTTCTAAACGAACTGCGTACCACTGTAAATATTGCCCAGGGCTAATATCTAATTTGCAGCTAGTATCGAGTAAATATTGTGCTTGAGCTTCCACAGTATCAAATTTTTGCAAGTCAGGCGGCAAATCTTGAATTATGAGTTGTTGAAGAGTTGTTTTGAGCTTTTCTAATAACTCTGATGGTGTCATGAATTGTTCTGGTTGATTTGTTTCGAGAACAACAAAATTATCCTGCTGATACATTAATGAGTCTGGCATTTTAAAGATTTAGCGAATGTCAATAGGTTTAGGTTATTTTTGTAAGAACTTTTCCTTGTTTGGGTAGTCAAAAAGATAGCACTTTTCTGTGCTGTCTGTAAAGCAGTTAGAGGATTAGTTGTGCAAAATATTAATTTTAATTTAGTATATGGTAGTAACATCTAATTTTAGCTAATAAATTGCTAATTTTCAAAAAAAACAGTTCATTTTTTAGATAACTAGATATACTGAAGCTAATTAAATAAAAAATTAACTTCATTTATTAACTCCGAAAGACTTGCAGCGCGATTTGATTTTCATCCGCCTCAGAATGAATTCTGAGTCTAATAGCACTCATTTGTCTAAAAACGACTGATAAAAGGTTATAGTCCGTTAAAACAGAATTTAGTACGAACTACAAAACTATGGTTCTGGGGTTTATGGCGAGAACTAAATTGTTATAGAGTGACTTGAAAATAAAGCTTTAAACTAAGTTAAATCCCAATCTTATGTAATTGTACTAAACCTCAGCAAGCCTTGTCGAATAGACTAAAAAATTTCAGTTAGGTGATATTAGTATTTAGTATTAACTATCTTCTGAGGGAACTTTGGCAATTGCCTTGCTCTGGATTGCTAAGTTTCTCAACTAACTACGCAACTAAAGAATTAAGGTGTGTATTTGTAATTCTCAAAAAAATCGTAATTTGACTTTAACAATAGGGAAATATAAAAGTAACATTTTCTCCCATAACCATCGCTGAACAAAAAGGTAGCAATTACCTTCGTGTTCCAATTACAGATTGTCTATGCAACTTATTTATCTACCGCTTGCTTGGCCCAACAACATTGGGCAGTCCATTGTCAAAAAACAGTTGATTGTGAAGCCAGACACGCCTTTGCCGCAAATCCTGGCATTGATGAAAATAGCGATCGCCCCCATGCGATTGAGTTGCACAGCCTTTTTCAGGATAGTTCCGCAAGTGGAAGGCAACTCATGTCAGGCATAAGCCCATTTTCTGTTTCTAAGCAACCACCACTGATTCTAGTGGCTGATGATGACAAGACCATCCGGGTATTGTTGCGTAAAGCAATGGAACAAGAAGGTTATCGAGTGGTCGAGGTTAATGATGGTAAGCAATGTTTAGATGCTTACGAGACTATCAAACCGGATATAGTTTTGCTAGATGCTGTAATGCCTGTGATGGATGGCTTTACCTGCTGTAAGCACTTGCTCCAAATTGCCAGGAATAATTTAATCTCAGCCCTTGCCACTTTTGATACTGACTCGACTCTTAACAATACAGTCATCTCCAAGATATGGGAGCGCACTCCCATCTTGATGATCACATGCTTGGACGATGAGGAATCTGTAAACCGTGCTTTTGAAGCGGGAGCAACTGATTATGTTACTAAGCCAATTCACTGGCCTGTATTACGCCAGCGGTTGCGCCGACTGCTACAGCAAGCACAAGTATACAAACAGTTAGAGGCGGCAAACGAAGCTTTGCATCACCTTGCCAATGTAGATGGCTTAACTGAGTTGGCTAATCGTCGCCGCTTTGACGATTATCTCAATACTCAATGGATTAATCTCGCACAAGAGGGATTTCCCTTGTCAATGATTTTGTGTGATATCGACTTTTTTAAATTTTATAATGATAAATATGGCCATCCGGCAGGGGATGTATGTTTACAAAAGGTGGGTGCTGTCTTAAGCCTTAAGGCACAAAAACATCAGGATTTAGTAGCGCGTTATGGTGGCGAAGAATTTGCTGTGATTATGCCATACACTCCTGCATCTGGCGCACTTCACGTTGCCGCCGCCATTCAAGCGGGAATTAAAGATTTGCAAATTGTTCATGACGGTTCTGCGGTCAGCCAGCACGTCACTCTCAGTATGGGTGTGGCAACTGTTGTCCCGACTTGGGAATCTTCACCTTCAGAGTTGATCGTGCTGGCAGATAAAGCACTCTACCAAGCAAAGGCCGGGGGACGCGATCGCTTTGTCTCAAGTTCTTAAATTGTCATTTGTCATTTGTCAATACCTAAGAAGGATAAACTGGGAGTGTGAAGTGAAACCATGCTCCGTTATTGGGGGCAGAATCCACCCAAATTTGGCCATAGTGTGCTAGAACGATGCGTTGGCATAAACAAAGACCAATGCCGTAACCTTCTGTACCTTCATCCCGTTGCAGGCGGAAGTGGTTTTCAAAGATCCGATCGCGATTCTCTACAGGAATACCAGGCCCGGTATCGCCAATACTAAACTGAACTTTTTGGGTAGTGCGGTGCAATCCGGCAATGCTAATCTTGCCACCTTCTGGGGTGTATTTGATGGCATTATCCAACAGATTCACCAGCACTTGCCGGATGCGTTCTGGGTCAGCATATACATAAGGTAAGTCGTTGGGAATATCTGTTTCGACCTCTTGGGATTTGGCGGTGTAGCGATCGCACAATTCTTCTAGTACATCTAAGCACAGTTTACCTAGTTGTACTTTTTGTGGTAAAATTGGAAACTCAGTATCTTTGCCACGACCTACCTGCAAAAGGTCGGCAATCATCCGATCGATGATCTTAGTTTGATTACGGGCTTGTTTTAATAGATGCGCCGTTAAGGATGGTTTGAGGCGCTGAAATTGGCCTGTTTCTAAATTGTAGTTAGATTGGAGAGTTTCGATGGCGATCGCGGCGGCAGTTAAGGGATTGCGGAGATCGTGTGCCAGCATGGAAATCACCCGATCTTTAAACTGGAGTTGCTCTTGGAGGTTATCTTTTTCCTGTTTTAAGCGAAAAATTTCGTCTGAGAGTCGGATCAGTTCGGCAGAAACAGCAACTGAACGGATAGTGGATTTGGGTGATGTCACCCTAGCATTATCGTCTATCCGTTCTTGTAAGTCTTCCTGTAATTTCAAATAGGCGTCTACAGCGGCTTGCCAGCGAGGCCACCAGTTTTTCAATTGCGCTATGATATTACTTCCAGCCAAAACCTGCCGTGGTTCCGGGTGAATTTTAATTAAAGCTGGCGTTGCTACCAATTTAAAGTGTTCTGCTAAGTAAGGTTGTTGACCAACATCAATAGTTTGAAGTTCAAAACTATACTCAGCCTGCAACTCTTTTAGGTAAGCACGTATTCGCTGCACCTGTTGACGGGACTTGGGACGTCCATCGACAAATAGTAACAGCTGGAGTGGAGCCTCAGAATAAATAGGCTGATCCTGGGAAACTTGCATGTAATCGTGTTTCAGCACTGGTAACAACCCGGTGACGCTTTACAGAAAGTAAAAAGGACTGACGGTTGTCGATGGTCGTTGTTTTTTCTTCTTAATATCTATTTTAGATTTTCATACTCCTATCCGATCTGCGTTTTTGACATCAAACATGTCTTTTTCAGCCTTTTGCTCCCTTTTGGTGAACTTCATCTCCAAGAAACACCCAAGCCCCTTGAATATAAGTCTTAATTTGCCCTGAATCAAAAATTTTCGCCAGAGCCAGCAGCTGAAAGGCTTAGTAGTATGCCAAATCGGCTAGTGCAGCACGATATCAAGTTGAGCAGATCGCCCAAGTAAACACAGATGCTAATTGTATCTAATCTATCAGGAAGCTGTTAACTGTTCAGACCAAGTTTGTAGAGGGTTTCTCAACCGCCAGTGCATTTGATGACGTGTCTTTTTCGCTTCTAGCCAATTATTAACTAGGATTGGGACAAACAGCCAAAGCCAACTCTGTACTATTTCTATAACTTGCGAAGCGCACCTTCCAGCTTTCCTAAAATGAACCACAGCCCTATCCAAGAATAACAGGGGATGGGTTGATTGAGGGAAAGTTTTGGATAACATAGAGGCTATCGCACTTTTAGAGAAAGCACTCACTGCTTTTGAGGCTGTCAAGAAATTCTTGACTACAGCACAAGTAGCACTTTCTCCAGAAAATCAATTTAGAGATACTAAGGAAACTGCTGCGACACTTGACTGCTTTACCGATTACCCCAGTCGCCAAGAATAACGAACTTACGCTAAGTTATTGGAATTGTTTAACACTGGCATTTTTCAGCTATTGCCTGACTCACATTACCATCGTCAGATGAATAATTTTCAGAATCGATTGTCAGCCAGTGTTAGTGAACTCGATCTATTCCCCTCTTTGGGTGAGGCTAAGGGGAGCTTTATTCCAAGTCTATCACTTCAGTTGCTTGGCGTAGGCTTTGCCCGCCGTAGGCATCGCATTACAACCAGTGCATCTGGAAGTAGATTCCAGCTTTTGCTAGCTAAACTGTTTTTTGACCAGTTATCAATCAGTTATCTGCTCTACAACTTGGATGTTTAGATAACTTTCTAAAAGATTGGTTCACAATCTAGTATCGATTGGTTTGTAGTCGGTGGCTCTAGTCCTCATCTAAATACTAAAGTCCTGACTACGAACTTTCAAATTATAAAACTATTATCTAGCAAGGATTTCAGGTGTATTTATGTTTTTTTCCAAAAATGTTAGTTTTCCAGAATTTTAGGGAACTCTATAAATAAGCATAGGAATTATCAAAACCTAATGGCTGTAAAACGAAGACAATACGGTAGCTTTTGCTACCGTTTACTCATTTTTAGAGATATCATCACTTAAATAGACATTTAGGAAGAAGACGTAGTAAGTCGGTAGTGTCTTTTAGTGATATGGATAGTCAGAAGAGAGCAGGGGAATAAAGGAGAATAACCATGTCCCATGCCTCATTCCCATTTAATGGACAGTCTGCGCTAGGGTAGGAATTGAAACTCAATTTGTGATTTCCTGTGCTTCCCTGTAAACGTCCAGCTGTATTTCTAATTTGGGCTGTTATACTCACTTCGTTAACAGCCTGTGCTAATAGTCCAGTCGCCAAAAACCTTGAGGAATCTTTGGCGGCAGATCCGAAACTGCAAAGCAATCCAGTTGTCTTTGGAGAATCTCAGAGTAACCAACCGCAAGCACAGCAAAACGAATCAACTGTTCAGTTACCAGCTGATTTTCCTAAAGATATCCCACTATATTCCAATGCCAAGCTACAGGAAGTTACACCTGCTAGCGGCTCAGAAAACAAAATCTCAACTCGTTGGTTAAGTTCTGACCCCAGTAATTTTATTGCTAGTTTTTATCGCAGCCACTTTCAAACAAATAACTGGCAGATTTTACAACAGCCGACAGATGATACAGGAAGCACTTTTGAGGCACGTCGCAACGATTTGTTGTTGAAGGTTTCCATTCAGCCCAAATCAGTAGTTACTAACGCCACACCTAATCAACCCCAAACAGCGACTGAATTACTGATTGATTACGTACCGAATAGTACTGCAACAGCACAACCTACTTCAACTACAAATCCTAACGAAACTGCTAACGCCGTTCCTCAACCGGGAAATTCACAGTTCATTGGTCCAATACCACCGACAAACTTGGCAGCACAGCCACCAAGCACAGCTAATAACCAAACAATCTCTACAGCCACTCCTAAATCTCAGGTATTTAACGATCTGAATAAGGCACCACAAGAATGGCAGCAACATATCCAAGACTTGGCTGCATTAGGTGTTTTATCTATAGAAGCAAAGACAACTAAGAGCAATTCCACTACCACAACTAATCAGTTTGAACCCAGTAAAACCGTTACACATCGGGAATATGCCCGTTGGCTAATTGCTGCTAACAATGCTGTGTATAGCAATAATCCAGCTAAACAGATTCGTTTGGCATCAGAAAATACTCAACCAGCCTTTAGTGATGTGTCAGCAAAAGACCCTGATTTCCCAGCAATTCAGGGATTAGCTGAAGCTGGTTTAATTCCTAGTCCTTTGTCTGGAGATTCTACAGTAGTTTTGTTTCGTCCTGATGCACCTCTAACGCGGGAACAGTTGCTGCTGTGGAAATTACCCTTAGATACTCGCCAAGCTTTACCCTCTGCTAACTTAGATGCGGTCAAACAAACCTGGGGTTTTCAAGACGCAGCGAAAATTGACTCTAAGGCTTTAAGAGCAGTGTTGGCTGATTATCAGAATGGCGAACAATCGAATATTCGTCGGGTGTTTGGTTATACGACTCTGTTTCAACCCAAAAAACCAGTAACTCGTGCTGAGGCTGCTACGGCTTTGTGGTATTTCGGCAGTCAGGGTGAGGGTGTATCGGCTACTGAGGCTTTGAAATTAAAGCAAAGTTAAAGCTATGTCTACGACGGTCTACCTAATTTAGTTGCGGTTAGTCCACCATCAGCATAAAAGTAGGCAATTCCGTCCTTTAGGATATAAATTTTGCTATTTCTTTGTAATATACATATTTTTCATCAAGAAAATGTAAATCTAAGTGTTTTAAGCGTTTTTACCTGTGTTTGATGAATTTTTGAGGCATAGTTAAGTAAAACAACGTAAATTAAGTCAATAGAGGTACTTAGTTTGGAAGTATCTCAAAAGAGTAAGTTGTCAGATTATCGCCCTTTCATTGTTTTTAAACAAATTAAAAAGATCGCAGGTAAAACAAATATGAAAAAACAAGCTGTAGCAGCAGGATTTGTTCTATTTTCTTTCATGTTGCCGACCAAAGCCTCAGTTGCGAGTTTTGATCGGCTTTATGTATTTGGTGATAGTCTTTCTGATACAGGCAATATATATAATGCTACGGGTAAAACATACCCTGCAAGTCCACCTAACTTTAATGGACGTTTTTCCGATGGGCCGGTCTGGATAGATTATCTCGGAGATCAGCTAGGATTAAAGCCCACTTTATTGACTACTATTCCTTCCACACCTCCTACTCAAGGGATAAACTTCGCTTTCGGTGGTGCTAGCTCTGGTTTAGATAACGCTGTCGTTCCCAATCAAAATTTACCGGGAGTACTCAAACAAGTCCTTGGTTTTGCTGGAAATCTGCAAGCAAATAATCAAACTGCTGACCCAGATGCACTTTACACATTGTGGGGAGGTGCTAATGATTTCTTTTTTCTGAACCCAGAAGACTCGAAGACGCCAATCAGTAATATATCCCTGGCGTTGAATACTTTGGTAGGAGTCGGCGCAAAAAATATTTTGGTGTTTAACTTGCCAGATTTGGGACAGCTACCAGCAGCTAAAATCAACGGTCGCAACCCTACAACCCTCAGTAAATCGACTAGTGAGTTTAACTTGGGTTTAGCACAAACTGTGAACGCTTTGAATCAAAACCCGAATCTCAACATCATCTCTATTGATACTTATTCTTTATTTAATCAGGCAAGTGCATTAGGTTTTACGAATGTAACCGAGTCCTGTTTATCTAGGCCAGATATATGTAACCCAGGTGACAACAAGTTTCTTGTCTGGGACGGTTTCCACCCTACCACTGCTGCTCATAAGGTGATAGCAGATACAGCCCTGGCGGCGATTGACGCTAAGTCCGTTCCTGAACCTGCGATAAACTTGGGGATTTTAGCCCTTGGTGCTTTTGGTGCGGTAGGAGTGTTGAAACGTCAACAAAAAAAGTCAGCAGGTCGGGTTGTTGATGCACAATTGTCTCATATAACAGTCGAAAACTAAACTAACTGTATTGATGTGGGATTACGATCGCTTATTTCAAATTATTGAAGAATTAGTTATGCACCATTCTCCAAGCGGTGCAGAAGCTGAGATTAACCAATTGTTGATGAAACGATTTGCGGCGCTGGGTGTGGAAGTCTGGTGCGATCGCGCCGATAATATTATTGCCAAGATTCCAGGGAAAAATCCAGACGGAGCGATCGCGATTACAGCACATAAAGACGAAATTGGCGCAATTGTCAAGACTCTTGGTGATGAAGGTCGTGTCAAAGTCAGCAAACTTGGCGGTTCTTTCCCGTGGGTTTATGGCGAAGGCGTTGTCGATTTACTGGGAGATAACGAGATTATCAACGGTATTCTCAGCTTTGGTTCTCGCCACGTTTCCCATGAATCACCCCAAAAAGTGCAGCAGGAAGATACTACTGTTAAGTGGGAAAATGCCTGGATTGAAACGAAGCTGACATCTGCTGAATTAGAAGCGGCTGGCATTCGACCTGGAACTAGAATGGTGATTGGCAAACATCGCAAGCGTCCAATTCGGTTAAAGGATCATATTGCTGGTTATACTTTGGATAACAAAGCTTCTGTTGCGATTTTGCTAGCTTTGGCTGAAAACCTGAAGCAGCCAGTAGTTGATGTTTATTTAGTAGCTTCAGCGAAAGAAGAAGTGGGAGCAATTGGGGCGCTATTTTTCACCCAAAATCAGCGTTTGGATGCCTTGATTGCTTTAGAAATTTGTCCCTTATCTGAGGAATATCCTGTTAAAGATGGGGAAAGTCCTGTACTTTTATCTCAAGATGCTTATGGGATATATGACGAAGGGCTAAATGGACAACTGCGCTATAGTGCCAAGCAACTCGATATGCCGATACAATTCACAACTCTGAGTGGATTTGGCAGCGATGCTTCGATTGCCATGAAATTTGGTCATGTTGGGCGTGCTGCTTGTTTGGCATTTCCTACCCAAAATACTCATGGATATGAAATTGCTCATTTAGGAGCGATCGCTAATTGTATCGATTTGTTAAAAGCTTTCTGCGAAACTGAGTTTGAGTGATAACTAAAGGCTTTGATTTGAAGGAGCGATCGCATATCAATCCAAAATAGCTAACATCACCAAATTTATAGTGTGTCATAAGCTGCATCATCAGGGTTATCCCAGATTTTTAGCAGAACTGGTTCAGAAAGTTTTGCTGCTGCAAAGGTAAGGCTATGGTCTGTATTTTGCCGATCCAAAGAATCAATAAAATCTTCAACTAGCAAAACTTTTTCAGGAGGTAGCTGGCGAATTTTTTTAAGTAACCTTTGCTCTGAAATGCTATCAGCCTGCATTATTTAGATTCTCCTAACCTTGTCTAAATTGCTTTATTTATGCATTCATTATAGTTTTTGGTTATCTCTAGCGATGAAGGCGATCGCTCCCAAATTAGTAGTAAATACCTGAATTCCTGGCCCGACTTTTCACGGTATCTGGAAAACCTCTCTCTAAATCTCTCTCCTAAAAGGAGAGAGACTTTGAATTTTATCCCTTCCCGCGTCGGGAAGGGGGTTAGGTCAATCGTTGGCTTTTCCACATAACGTGAAAAGTCAGATTCCTGGCACTGTCACATAATCACCATCATTAGTAATAATCTAGATTTGATGACAATAATTTGTCACAGCGACATTAATCTGTCACCGACGACAAATAATTAGTCACTGTACATGATTTGTGTCAAACTTGACTATTGAGCAATACTTTTATCAAAGCCGATGATGGGATTTGAACCCACGGCCTGCTGATTACGAATCAGCTGCTCTACCACTGAGCCACATCGGCGTACACAATCTAAGAGTATAACATGATTTAATCATGGTAGATCAAAATCCCAAAAATCGCCTTAATCGTGAACAGTATGCCAGCCTCAAAGCAGAAATAGCCGCTCCTTATCGCGGTTTACGACAATTTTTTTACATTGCTTTCGCTGCTTCTGGTTCGCTCGGTGCATTCGTCTTTTTCTTCCAAGTACTTGCCGGACGCAATGTTGAGAGTGCTTTGCCTAATTTAGCTCTCCAAGTAGGAATAGTTGCCTTAATGGTTTTCCTTTGGCGCTGGGAACAGCGTCGACAACAACGCCCTCAATCAGGTAAAAATCCTAATTCCTGAAGGTAGAAATTTTAGCTGGTTAATTTTTGACTCCTTTCTTTTGATATATCTTTATATTCTTCAAATTTATTAATGCTTTGATGAATATTAAAATATCAAAAAATAAAAAATAAAAAAATTATTAGGAAATCTTAAAAAGCAAAAATTTCTGAGAAAATGGAAATCATTGAAACGGGGTCAGCCAATATAAAGACCCTGACCATAAACCCAATAACATTCAAATGGGGTCAGCCATATTTAAAGACCCCAAATTTTATGTTTAAAAACCCCCAAAATTAATAAAACTCACATTAATTGGAAGCGCCAGACTAACAAATTATTAGTCTGGCGCTTCCAATTTGCTAACTAGACATTTACTGGGCTGTTACCAAATAGGATGAAGGAATGGGTTGGGCACGTCCAGCATTGACAAGTGCTTGGTAAACAAAGGCAGCAACCTCGGCTCTAGTTGCCTGACGATTAGGATTTAGTTGCTTCACTGTGGGATAGTTTATTACTAGTTGCCGTGCAGTTGCCGCAGCAACAGGAGCGATCGCATAATTAGGAATCTGGGCAGCATCGGTGTAAAAGGAAAGGATATTTTGATTACTCGCAGTTAAGCCCAAACCATTAGCTAAAGCGACTAACGCCTGCACTCTAGGAATTTGCTGCTGTGGCTTAAAAGTGCCATCGGGATAACCAGAAACAAATTGACTCTGGTAAGCAGATTGAATGGCAGCGTAAGCCCAGAAATTGCTTGCTACATCCTTAAATTTAATTGCTGGGCGTTTAGCTGCTGGTGTTAGGGCTTTAGTGACAATAGTGGCGAATTGAGCGCGGGTTACAGGTTCATTGGGTTTAAAGCTGCCATCAGGAAAGCCCGCAATAATATTTTGGGAGGCTAAGGCTTCGATGTAGGTTTTTGCCCAGTAAGTTGCTGGCACATCTTTAAATGCGACAGGCCCTCCAGGGGGTACATCAACAGCTCCGGCAACGAAATTTACTGAGCCGAAAATCTTTTTCTGATCGATATCGTTGCCAACAGCGGCAATTTGACCGGTTTTAGTGGCGTTGTTCACATCATAGCGAGTGTTATTGCGGATAAGGTTGCCACCAGGATTTTCGTTGGTGCCAAGATCGGGTAAAGCGTTGACAGTCGCTACTACTCCATCCCGCTTATTGTTCTGAATGACATTCTTACGCAATACAGGCTTCGCTGACTCTGAGATAAAAAGACCGTCTTGGTTTTCGATGATTTGATTTTCCACAATTAGAGGTGTGGAAGTGCCACCGATCGCAAGACCAAAACCAGTATCCTGAAATAAGTTACTCCGAATTTCTCCTTGGGCAGCTCTAGCAATTGAAATCCCATTCCCTTTGTTTTGCACAAAGAGATTACCTTCGACTCTGGGATTGCCTGTACCCGTGACAAAAACACCCTCTCTAACACTGTTAGTAAAAGTACTGTTTTTGATAGTAGGATTAGTTGACTCCACCCACACAGCCGTACCTCGGCTATTTGGGTTGGTGACGCTGACACCAGCGATCGTGGTATCTTGCTCGGCCAGGATGGTAATGTCTTGTCTAGCAAAGGTGCGACTAGTGTAGAAGCCTCCACCTGTAATCAATATCGCCTGACCTTTTGTAGCTTCATCACCCCGCAGTGTCACCCCTGGTTTAAGTAAAAGCGGGAAGGTTTCACCACTTTCCTGGTTATAGGTACCAGGTGCTAATTGAATAACAGCACCTGCTTGGGCTTGACTGAGAGCGAAACTGATGCTTTTGTAGGGTGCTGCCGAGGTTGCACCAGCACCAGCCCTATCTGCACCAGTTGTTGGATTAACATAAATCGCTGCGGCAGTTGCAGGAGCTTGGGCTGTGCGAGTTGGGGCGATATTTTCTGGATGAGTCGCACCAGCATTAACCTCACTAGGTAGTAGTATTGACCCACTAGAAACAACAAGTATTGCCGTTAGCCCGGCTCCTACGCGCAAAGTATATCTGAGATGACTGCTGGAAAGAAGGCGAAAATTTTTCGCCAGAGAAATTTGAGAACCCCGATATTTCATTTTTTCCGTCTGTGCTGTGATGTGCTGAATTACGGTATGTCGAATAAGGTTAAAGATAACAGCGTTGTAGCTGCTCTAAAACCCATGCAAAACTATACTGGATGATTAGCACTGATTCAGCTAAATTCCCTAGAGAGGTTACAGAACTTATACATTAGTTATATTGTGTGATTCAGAAAATTTTCTTAGGGGCACTATGGGGATGAGGCGATTTTCAGTATTCCCTAAAGCTAGATGCTGCAACTAATTCTGTTGGAATACGATCGCAGAAAAAAACAAACCTATTAGAAATCGGGAAAAATGCATTTTAATTTTTTAGGGCTGCGTCGCGTCTTAGTTTTAGTAGGCATTATCTGTCTTCTGTTTTTGTCCACTCCTGCCTTTGCGGCAGAACGAGTAGTCCTGAAGTATGGTATTTTCCGTGAATCACTTTCTGTAGAGGAACTATCCACCTTTGCCCAAACAGGTGAACTCTCAGGTTCACTAAGAGTTAATTTAGCTTTGGCACGACAAGACCCCAAAGCCATTCGTCAGTATTTAACAAAGCCTGTGAAGGTAAACCCTGTATTTTTAGATAGAGTGCTAAATAGCCAGATTGGTAATATTATTTTGGATCGAATTAGTCAAGTTATTTCTACACCGTCTCAAAGAGCAAATCGGCAAGCTTTACGAGCCGCTTTGGTACTTTCTGCGAATCAAGACGAGCAAGTGTCGCTGATTGAAATTATTAAAAATTATCCCACAAATGAAGTGGAAGTTGATGGCGATCGCTTGCAGGGTGCATACCGTCAACTCCGCCGCTTGCAAACAAACCTACAAGATTTATTTGGTATTTAGTAAGCTAAAGTTTCTAAAGTTTCTCTTAAATACCGTTGTACCTGATGTTCCAAGCGAATTCCCTCTAATTGAGCATCGCGTTCTAGTTGCCAGCGTTGAAAACCTGAACTAGTGGAGATCGCACATTTGAGGCTATACCAAATTTCAGTATCGGCAGAAAATTGGCGATCGCTAGAAGCTGGAATTTGAGCCATAGTTCCTAATTCCTTTGTTTTAAGTTCAAGGGTAATTGGGCATTGGGCATTGGGAATTGGGCATTGGGCATTGATTATTAATTCATCTCCCCCTGCCTCCCCTGTTCCCCCTGCTCCTCTGCTACTTATTTGTAGCCCTTTAAAGTTAAATAATATACTTTACGGGCTGCTACGAATCTGTATTGATCTTAAACAAGGATTGTAATAATCGAGGCACGATTTGATTAACTCGCACCCCTAAAATTGTGAAATCTTGCTTAATCTTTTCTAAAGATAATGGTTCTATGCCAGCGAATTCTGTGTCATTAGTCACCAAAACTCGCATTACACTCACAGGTATTTGTAAAAATAGATTGCCACCCAAAAATGCTAATCCCGCCAGCACTAGTGCAAGACTGCGCCATTGTGGGAGAAATTTCGCTGAATTTGCTACTAATGGGGCAATTTGGTAAAGATACCACAGTATCCCAACCGACAATACTGCTGCCACCAATGCCAGGATACGATTTAATTTTGTATTAATTAAACAGAGAATTTTTCGCTGCCGCTCAGTCAGATTTTCTGGTTTTTGGGCTATTCCTAAAAGAGCAAATATATAAAAAGGGCGACGCAACTGCATCCATAGCAGGGGGAGAACACCAATGGCGGCAACTAACAATAGCTCCATCCAAACTGGTAAAAATGGCTCGCCTACAGACAAGAACAATAAGCAGAGTACTAAAAAAACAGGCAACGTCGCTAATCCAGCGACGTGAATCCACAAAATAGGTTCAGAGCGAAATGAATGCATATTATAAAAAGTTGTAAGTTAAGAGTTAGGAGTTAGGAATTAGCAGCCTTTAACTCCCAGCTCCTAATTTATCACTCCTAACTTCTAACCATTTTACCCTTAACACTACCTTGTTAAGGTGAGAGTGCGGCGCTTCGTAACCATCTGATAGGATTCGATGATGTCACCTTCAACCCAATCATTGAATTTATCTATGCCGACACCGCATTCATAACCGGCGTTGACCTCACGGGCATCTTCTTTCATCCGTTTTAGGGAATCAAGGACGCCTTCAAAGATCACCTTACCGCCGCGTCGTACTCTGACTTTGCAGTTGCGAACTAGCTTGCCAGATTGAACGTAGCAACCAGCAACCGCACCGCGACCGACTGGGAAGACGGCACGGACTTCGGTTTGACCCAAGGGTTCTTCCACCAACTCTGGTTCCAAAAGACCTTCCAAGGCATCTTGGATATCTTCTAGGAGTTTGTAGATGACGTTATATTCCCGGACATCGACACCTGCTTCATCGGCGGCTTGTCTAGCGCCACTGGCAAAGGTGGTGTTGAAGCCGATAATTACAGCGTTACTGGCAGCAGCTAAATCGATATCTGTCTCGGTGATTTCCCCAGCAGTAGCCAACAACATCCGAATTTGGACTTCGTTTTGCGGGATTTGCTTGAGCGCTCCCACAATGGCTTCTACCGAACCTTGTACGTCTCCTTTCAAGATCAAGTTGAGTTCTTTCAACTCGCCTTCTTGTGCTTGAGCCGACAGGGTTGTAAGGGTAACACGACCCTGTAACAAACGGGATAAGCGTTGTCTGTCGGCGCGATCGCTAGCGAGTGCTCTGGCTTCTTTTTCGTTCTGGAAGACCTCGAACTCGTCGCCGGCTGCCGGCACATCACTTAAACCTAGTACCTCGACAGCAAAGGAAGGAGAAGCAATGTCTACTCTCTTACCTCTGTCATCTACCATCGCCCGGACTTTACCAAAGGCCGAGCCAGCTACTAAAATATCTCCCACATGTAGGGTACCGTTCTGAATTAGCAAGGTAGCAACTGCTCCCTTAGCTTTATCCAGATGTGCTTCAATGACAGTTCCTTTGGCGGTACGATCGGGGTTAGCAGATAGTTCTGCAACCTCTGCTACTAAGAGAATCATCTCTAAGAGCGTATCCAGATTTTCACCTCTGATGGCGCTCACAGGAACCATGATTGTTTCACCGCCCCAGTCTTCTGATGTCAGACCATACTGGGTAAGTTCTTGTTTAACCCGCTCTGGCTGTGCCCCTTCTTTATCAATTTTGTTGATTGCAACTACAATTGGTACTCCCGCTGCTTGGGCGTGGCTAATGGCTTCAATGGTTTGGGGACGCACACCATCATCAGCAGCGACTACTAAGACGGCAATATCTGTTACCCGCGCTCCTCGTGCCCGCATAGCTGTAAAGGCTTCGTGACCAGGAGTATCCAGGAAGACTATCTGCTGTGGTTTGCCCTCATGTTCGACATCCACATGGTATGCACCGATGTGTTGAGTGATCCCGCCAGCTTCGCCCGCAGCCACTTTGGTTTTGCGGATTGAGTCGAGCAGGGTTGTTTTACCGTGGTCTACGTGACCCATAATTGTCACGACTGGCGGACGGCGGTGGAGATATTCTTGGTCTTCTGCACCGACCATTTCCGTGATTTTCCGAGCTTCTGCTTCTCGTTCGACGGTTTCAACTTCTATTTCTAGTTCTTTTCCTACCAGGGTAATTGTGGGAATATCTAGATTTTGAGTGATACTCACCGCCATACCTTTCAGGAACAGGATTTTGACAATCTCTGTATCGGCAACGCCTAATACGTCAGACAGTTCTTGTACTGTCAATGGCCCTGTGATCGTCACTTTTTCGGGGCGATCGCGTTTTGTCTCGGCTTCTTGGCGACGGTTTTGGTGATGGTCGCGCCCACCAGATTTGGAACCAGACCTGGAACCAGACTTTCTGGCTCTTGCAGTTGGGGCGCTAGCAAGGGTTGCACCTGGCATCTGTACAGGTCGAGTCGCTTTCGGTTTGGGAGGACGAGCAATGGAAAGGCTGACTTGGACTGTGGCTGGTGAATCTATATCGTCATCATCCAGCAAATCTTCTTCAAACTCATCATCAAGTATGGGTTTGATTCGCTTGCCTTTGACGCCAGCTTTTGCCTTTTCTTTAACTTCGTCAATTATTTCCTCTTCTACCCACTTTTTGCCGCCTTTGGTCGGTCGAGGCGGACTCGGGCGTTTCAAATCGAGGAGATCCGGTGTGACTGGTTCATCACCCAATCCTTGAGATTTGCCCGCTATGCCTGACATCTGTCTGGGTGGAGTAGCGATCGGCATTGCGGCTGCTACTGCTTCACCTGGACGTGCCGGTCTGGGTCTTTGTCCGTCTCCGAGTTGTGATGGTGCAGATGGTCTATTGCCTCTCTGCTCTGGTCTGCTGGGTGCAGGAGTGGGACGACTTGTCCTTTGTGGCGCACCTGGTGGGGACTGGTCTGTTGGCAGTTTAGCGACTCTCGGCTTAATTTGTTCGCGATCGCCTTCTGCTGGTCGTAGCCGTTGGTCGCGCTTGAGGATCGGTTTATCTGCCTGAGATACTGGCGCCTCATCTGCCACCACCTGGGCAACTTCTGCCTCAGGTCTGGCTGGAGGAGCAACTAGTTGCGGTTTGATCGGTTTTTCCGATTTTGGTCTCGGTGAAACTGTTTTTTCCGGTTTTTGGGATGCTATTTTTTCCGGTGCCGGATTTGGATTAGGCGTTTGTTCCAAGTCAGCGATCGGAGGTTGCTCTTGAGTCTCAGATTGAGTCCGGGGCACAGGTCGAGTTGGTGCTGCCGGTTTCAGGGGTGAGACTGGTGTAGCGAAAGGCCGTGGAGGAGAGGGAGGATTAGCTTCAGACAAGGCAGCTTGGGTATTGTTAGCAAGTGACGCCTCTGGGGCGTTGGGAGTAGTATTTCTCAATATTTTGGGTTTGCGTATTTCCAAAATTTGCTGTTTGTGGGGTGCAGCAGGTCGGTTACGTCCGCCGTTGGGTGGTGAATTTGGCTTATGGCTGGTTGTACCTAGTTCCTTTTTGGCTGACACATTCGTAGCTGCAAGCTTTTCTGCTGCCGCCCGGATGTTTTCTGCCTCGGTTTCTGAAATCGTGCTGCTATGGCTTTTGACCGCAATATCGAGCTGGTCGCAAATTGCTAGTAGCTCTTTGTTATCCAAATTCAATTCCTTTGATAATTCATAAATTCTAACTTTGCCGTTGTTCATCCACTCTTCCCCTTTAATTTACAGTTTTAGCGGATGGTTGCCTGGTTTGCGACATCTCCATCCTTGGATTACTGTTTTTAGACTGCCGTTCAGTTTTTGCCGGTGCCTCCAATCAGGAAAGAGAGATGTTTCGGTTTAATAATGGCATCCCCACCAGGAATGATGGTTGAGGGATACCCATAAAAATTTCTTAAATAAAAGATTTTTATAGGAACCCTTGACGCCGAACTGCGCCTGAGCGCTACCAGGTTGCCATTTTGTAGTTTCTTGTTTTGTTGATTCTGAGTCTTCCACAACACAATCGATTACATCTTGTTCTGGGAATGTTGCCTCGTCCCTCGTTATTGGAGAGCCGAATGCCTTTTACACCCATTTACTATTTTGGCACTAACCTTAACGATCGATAGAGAGTGTGATGAAAGCGCGACTTCGGCTTTCGACACAATTTTTCTAATGATGACGTTACAAAGTTGTTCCAACTAAATTTGGTTTTGGGTATTACTGCGGGCTAGACGTTGCGACAAGCTTTGGTACAGTGCTTCTGGCACTGATGCATGTAGCGATCGCCCTAGTCGATTTTTTTTTTGAGCCGCTTGTAAGCAACTCGTTTCTGGACAAATATAGGCAGAACGCCCCATGCCCTGATCCAATTGTACCTTTCCATCGGGAAAGACGCGGACAATCCGCCAAAACTGATCTTTTGAGCCTACTTTCCGGCAGCTAATACAGCGCCGATAATTTGGTTTCATCGGTTCTTTGCGATCTCAGTCCAGGATAATGGAAGTAAAAATAAGTTTATTATTACTATTTTTTACTTATACCAAGTAGCTTTTGAGACTGAGACTACCATCTCACAGTATCAAAACTTTACAAAATTAATCAATTATTCATCATCGTTATTGTCAAAACTATCTTCCTCTTCTAATTCGTTCTGATTTTCATCCTCGAATTCTTCTTCAAAGTCCGAGTCGTCTTCTTCTGATTCCTCTGATTGATATTTTGTTCTGACGGCTGCAAATTTGGTATCCTCTGCTGCATAGTCATACTTAGCTTTGTCTTTAATGTCTATTTTCCAACCAGTCAGACGGGCTGCCAAACGAACGTTTTGTCCTTCTTTGCCAATAGCCAAACTCAATTGATCTTCAGCTACAAGTACGTGAGTTTGCCGTGATTCTGGGTCCATCAAGCGTACTTCATCTACCCGTGCTGGACTTAAGGCATTAGCAATGTATGTTGCTGGATCTGGCGACCAGCGAATTACATCTATTTTTTCACCGCGTAATTCGTTGACTACCACTTGAATTCGCGATCCCCTAGCTCCAATACAAGCGCCTACTGGGTCTACATCGCGATCGAGAGTATCTACTGCTATTTTAGTCCGGGGGCCGACATAACGGGAAGGGGGGTTTGCCTCCCTAGCTACGGCAACAATCCGTACCACTTCATCTTCAATTTCTGGGACTTCGTTGGCGAAAAGATAAACTACCAAACCAGCATCAGCACGAGACACAAGCAACTGTGGTCCTCGTTGCTGACCTTGGGAGACTTTTTTCAGATATACCTTGAAGGTGGCATTTGCTCGATAATTATCGTTGGGCAACTGTTCTCGCTTCGGTAATTCGGCTTCTACTTCTGGCTGACCAAAGCCGCTGCTAACTGCTAGAACCACTGATTGCCGCTCAAACCGCAGGACTCTTGCTTGGAGAACAGTTCCTTCTAAATCTTGGAACTCTTCTTGCACCATCTGGCGCTGTTGATCCCGTAATTTTTGCGCCAATACTTGCTTAGTTTGCATTGCCGCCATCCGACCAAATTCTCCTTGGTCGGGAGTAACATCCAGCACTACAGAGTCACCTAACTGCGCTTCGGGAGCGACTTGTTGAACTTCGTCTAGGGAAATTTGGTGGTCTGTGTTATCTACTTCTTCGACAATAGTTTTGGTGGAAAGAACGCGAAATCCTTCTCCTTCAATATCGAGTTCTACTTCAAAATTTTCAAAATAATCTTCGTCAAACTGTTTGCGTTCTAAATTTTGGGCGCGGCGATAGCGTTCATAGCCTTTGAGTAGTGCTTCTCTAATAGCTGATTGAACTGCAAGCCGGGGTAAATTCCGTTCGCGACTTATACTTTCAATTAATTCTTTTAATCCAGGTAAAGTAACCATTGACATAAGCAATCTCCTTTAAAAATTAGGGAGTGGGGAGAAACGCGATTAATCGCGTCTCTACTGAGTGGGGACTGGAGACTAGGGACTGAAAACTACGCACTAGAGCCAGGGATTAGAGAATAGCTTTAAACTAATCTCTAACCTCTAGCCCCTAACCTTTAGCCCTTAGTTCCTAATCTTTAGCCTTGAGCTAAGGTGCTCTAGTCTCTAACTCTTGAGCCATAGCCCTTTGTTTATCGGCGCTCCTCTAACTGCACCTTAGTAATTAGGGAGCGGGGAATTTCGACTACACGACCTTTTTGGTTTAAGTAAAGTGCTGTCTCATCCCGACGAATCAACAGACCAATCCACTCTTGTTGTCCGTCGTAGGGGGGCGTTGTGGAGATAATGACAGGAAATCCTTTAAAGGAAATAAACTCCCTGTCTGTTACCAGTTGCCGCGAAATACCAGGACTAGACACTTCCAAGACGTATGTATCTGGAACGATTTCCGCAGCATCTAAGGAGGCTTCTAAAGCACGGCTCATCCTCTCACAATCGTTCAACCCAGTATCTTGCTCAGGATTGCGAATGTCTACCCGCAACACTGGTGGACTTTGGTTGGTATGAAAAACCACGCCAACCACTTCCAATCCCAGTTCTTCTGCCACTGGTGTCGCCAAATCAATAATTTGTGGAACTAAAGGATGAGCCATGAGAGAATTCAATAAAAAAAGTGGGCATCGACCCACTTCCTGCGATAGGTATATCTTCCAAGAAGTCTTGTGACGAACCAAATGATGATTCGCCTAATTCGAGTTTAGCGCATTTCTTTTATAGTCGTGTATTGGGCATTGAGCATTGGGCATGGGGCATCCCTTCGGCTTCTCCTAACGGAGACGCTGCGCGAACGCTCAGGGCAAGTGGGCATTGGTTGTTCTTGTTGTCCACTCATTTCCCCTGCTCCCCTGCGCCTCAGTTCTCCCTATCCTTCCCGTATTTTTGGGAAAGTAGCGCCTTTATCTACTACTACGGGAACTGATACTTGTGTTCGTAGCTGCCGGGTTTGCTCGATAATTTGGTCTATGTCTTCTTGGGATAAACGCTGGACGTAGTTAAGTTTGATTTCCTCTAAGAAGTCAAAAAGTAAACTCTGAATTTCTGAGAGTACATGTTTTTCCTTGATTTGAGATCCCAATACCTTGGTGAAGCTTTCTACTAGCTGACTGGTGAGTTTTGCTCCTACAGGGTCTTCAACAGCGCTAACTAAAGTTTTATAAAGATTAGTTGTGATTTGAGTCGCCAGTTGTTCGCTTAACTGGGTTTGAGCCTGTCCCACGCCAGGGAGGTTCTGGAGGTTGCGGTAGACAGGGACTTGATGAAAAACGGTTTCGATGTTGTGGCGGAGAATAGCAACGATCGCAGGTTGAATATCAGGTAGCACTTGGTAGACAATTGTTTTTACCAAAAGACTTGCGATCGCCTCCACTTCATTCACATTATTAATATCTATGTAGGGACGTAAATTTTCTTGTTGTGAGAGCCAGGTCGTTAATTCACCCCGCTGAATTGAACCCTGAACCTGATTAATCACTCTCACCACGACAATTTCTGTAAGTTCTTCGGCAAAATTGGCGACAATCCCCTGATTAATTTGCTTTCGTACTGGATGCAGATTCAATAACCGCGCTTGATCGAGGCGAATTAATACAGGTATGATTCGCAACCCTCGCCAAAATGGCAGTAGTAAAAATAAATCGTACCAACGCCATAATAGTGCTTCTAACCAGCTAAAACCAGGATGTTGGCGTTTGAGCAAGAAGGTGCGCCCCAGCAATTCTACGCCAAATAAAATCACAAAAGGTAAGTCAATAATCCAAAATTTATCAATAAAATCGCCATTTTCCCCGATTTGGCGGTAGTAGTTACTGGCGATCAAAGGGCGGATGCTTTTGTTAAAAAAATTAATTTCTTCAAGCCAGCCATTTTGTGATAGATGCGGCTGACTCCAAAAAGTAGCGAAGGACTGTTTTGCAGATTCTTTGCGGATGTGCGATCGCATCCTTTGTTTGATTTTTTCTAGCGTCCCACTCTTATTAGCTCCCGCAAACGGGTTACTGTCAATCATCTCGCTGCTAAGACGACTTATTTGTATTAGCCTGTTATTTACCTGAGGCGACTGTAACCCTGTTTGCCTAACTTGTTCTTCTAATGCATCTACTGTTTCTAGATAACTTTTTGTGTCTCGATGACTTTCAATACCTTTGATTGGGTCATAAATCTTAGTAATTTGGGGAAGTTTTCGCAAGTAGAAATCTCGCCAAGGTACGTAACTTAAATCAAACACAACTAAACCTAAATTTACTGCGGCAGCAATTGCCATAAATCTTTCAACCCAAAGATTACGCTGCTTAGATGATTTTATATTTTTCATTTTTTGTAATATATGATACCTGTTGAGGTGTTTAAAAAATAAACTTTTTCATTTATTAATTTTTTGCCCTTTCTAACCAATTACAGCAATTTCCAGTCAAGTAGACCCCAGTAGAAGTACACATCTGTCATGGGTGTCAACTTCAGTCCAAAACAAAACTCCTTGAAAACCTCTTTTCCAACCATAGGCTGAAAATACTCCTCATTGCAGCACAGCCACAGGTAAAGAGACTGCCTTTCACCTTCAGTTGACGCTCAATGCACAGATGTGATTTTCTAACGTAATTTAGGGTTAAAAGGGTATATTCGCTTCAGAATGATAACCGCTGTATCTTTGCTAATACAAGATACTTCTTTTGATGGATGACAGAAATTATTGTTTAAATATCTAGCTAAATTTAACAAAAAAAAATCACAATTTGTTCAAAATTCATTAAATAATCGTGAAAAAAGTTATTAAACAAACTTAAAATGCAGCTGTTAACGTTTATGATCCTGCTGATTTGACCCAAAGGAGTTTTTAAGTATGTGGTGTGGGTTTGGAAAATCAAGCGCAACCTTTGCTGTTACTTGCCTGATGACTGCTAGTTTGGTAATTGCAGACACAGGTTTTGCAGCCCCTCAAAAAAGTTATACGCCCCAGCAATTCCGTCAAGTATTGCGGGGATTAGGCTATAACGTCAAGGTAACAAATACCGCTTTGACAGATGCGGAAACTAAAAAGGCAATTCGAGAATTTCAGACTGGTTATAAGCTAAAACCAGTTGATGGTATAGCAGGACCAAAAACCCAAGATTTTGCTGCTAACATCGTTCAAATTCTACACAGAAATTTGAATGCAGTAGTGAAGCCAAATCCTCCCCTGCCGCGCGATCATTTTTATGGTTCCCGCACGGAAGAAGTGGTGAAGGAGTATCAGAAGAAATATCAGTTGCAAGAAACTGGAATTGCTAATTTAGCACTCCGCCAAAAGCTGAATGAAGAAGCAAAGACACTCTTCAGCCAGCCGACAACTAAACCAACAACTAAACCGACAACTAAACCGACAGCGACACCGACAGCTACGCCAACAGCTACGCCAACAGCTACGCCGACGGCAACGCCAACAGCGACACCGACAGCAACGCCAACAGCAACACCAACAGCTACACCGACAGCAACGCCAACAGCGACACCGACAGCTACACCGACAGCTACACCGACAGCGACACCGACAGCTACACCGACAGCTACACCAACAGCTACACCCTAGTTGCCAGAAAAAACTCCTATCCCAAAGCCGCTCAAGCGATCTGATTTGGTTCTTCTAAGGGTCTGCCCTTGGGTGTAGGTAGAATTGGACGGCGGTCATTGTAAGGCATAGGAATGTACTGCACGCTGGGTCGTCCTCCTTGTGGCTGTGGGTACAGATCCATGAGATCGTAAATAGAATGGGGCAGTCCGACGGTTACGGGCAGCCCCATTTCTGTTGCTTCTTCAATAGTGATGGGATAGTCGTGGGTGACGCGTCCAGTTGTCAAGGCTTCGATAATCGGTTCGATATTTTCTGGCAGAACTTTTTGTTTGGGTATACTGTCTTTTAGCAAAGTTCGCACAAACCTCTGTACCTGCTGTATTGCTTTGCGTGAGAGATCGGCCATAATTAGGGTTTGGTCATCAATCTCACCAATGGGTTTATCTTCAACTACTTTCAAGATACTGGCTGCGGGGTAATTACCCAGTTGGGGATCAACTGGACCCAAGACAGCGTTAGCATCCATAATAATTTCATCAGAGGCGAGGGCAAGCATTGTACCGCCACTCATAGCATAGTGGGGTACAAAAACTGTGACTTTTGCTTGGTGGCGAATTAACGCTCTGGCGATTTGTTCCGTAGCTAAAACCAAACCGCCAGGAGTGTGCAAAATTAAATCAATTGCTACATCCGGCGGTGTGAGGCGAATTGCTCGCAATATTTGTTCTGAGTCTTCAATAGTAATGTAGCGAGATACGGGAATTCCCAAAAAGCTAATGGACTCTTGACGGTGAATTAGTAAAATCACCCGACTTTTGCGTTCCTGCTGGAATTGTTGTAAAGCACGCAAGCGCCGATATTCTATTTGACGTTTTTGCCAAAGGGGTTGCAAAGAAGTCAGAAGGAGAAATATCCAAAATAAATCACCAATACCAAAGCCCATATAATTTATTTTTGTTCAAAAATAACGGTTGCCGTCATTATTGTCACAAATTTGGGGCGATCGCAGTTCTATCTGTAGATTTATAGAAAAATTACGAATTATTTACTATCCCCTTCGCCAAATTTTAATAGTGTCGTCATCACTACCGCTAACTAGGGTTTGGCCATCGGGACTGAAGGCGACACATCTAACATAATTGGAATGGCCTGTAAGTGTGCTGATTTCTCTACCACTGTGTATGTGCCACAGTTTGATAGTGTTGTCCCAACTGCCACTAGCGAGAAATTGTCCATCCTGGCTAAAGGCGACTGACCAAACTGAATCAGAATGACCAATGAGAGTACGAATTTCTCTGCCTGTATTTACATGCCAGAGTTTAATCGTGTTGTCACCACTGCCACTGGCAATAATTTCCCCATTTTTGCTGAAGGCGATACAGTTGACAAAGAAAGAATGACCTGTGAGTGTGTAAATGTTTCTGCCTGTATATACTTGCCACAATTTAATAGTGTAATCATTACTGCCACTAGCCACTAGTTGTCTATCCTGGCTATTAGTTGCAGGCGTTCTCGGAGAGTAGGCGACTGACGAAACTGGGTCGGAATGACCTGTGAAAGTTTGGATTTCTATGCCTGTGTGTACCTGCCACAGTTTGATTGTGCAGTCAGCGCTACCACTAGCCAAAAACTTGCCATCTGGACTAAAAGTAACGGAATTCACCCAATTAGTATGACCAGTAAGAGTACGAATTTCTTTACCCGTGTTGACATCCCACAATTTGATTGTATTATCCCAACTCCCGCTAGCTAAGATTCCTCGGTTCAGGTCTGTAACTTTCGCAGATTTGCCAGATTCGCCTTGATAAGAAAGGTTTGAAGAGATTGGGCTAAAGGCGACGGAATTAACCATACTGGAATGACTAGAAGACCAGCGACCCAGTTGACGCACTAGCTTGCCAGTGCCCACTTGCCAAAGTTTGATGGTCTTGTCATTACTGCCACTAGCAAGAAATTGCCCGTCTGGGCTAATGGCGATCGCATGAACCATACTAGAATGACCTTTGAGGGTCTGTACGCATTGCCAGTTCTGCCGATCTAATACAACAGGTACAGGTAGTTGCAGTCTAGGCTTTATCGCTAAAGTAGATAATGTTTTGGTTACATTTTCCCCAGTATCAGGGCCCAATAAATCCAACCACTCCTGCACAGACTGGGGACGATAAGTTGACTCCAGATCCATGCCGCACATAATAGCTTGATTTACCCTGTTGCTGATGTTGGGATTAAAATATTGTGGTGGTTCTAAATTAATATTGTGACGTCTATCATCTGCACTAGTCGGTACAACTGCGGTAAGCAAGTTATACAAAGTAGCAGCTAGGGCGTAAATATCAATGTATTCTCCTCGCGGCGCTTCTGATTCATACTGTTCAGGTGGGGCAAAACCAGGAGTACGATACACTGTATGCCTTTGGATCGTATTAGGAATAAATTCTCTAGCGATGCCAAAGTCTATCAGCACTGCTTCTAATTTATCAATGCGGATCATGATGTTGCGTGGTTTGAGATCCCGATGCAACAGTCCTTTAGAATGGATTAGGGTCAAAGCATCGCCAATTTGCCGGATGTAAAGTAGTGCTTCTGGCTCTGATAGCACCCCTATTCGCCTCAAGCGCTGTGCTAAGTCTTCCCCTTCGATGTAATCCATCACCATGCAGGGCAAATTCCCTTCATCAAAGATGGTTTCTATCTGTACTATATGAGGATGGTGGCACACAGCCAGCCGAACTGCTTCATCACGAAAGTCTTGCCTTAACTTGTTTCGGTGGAGTATCCAGGCGGGGTGATTCAGGATTTCTTCTTTGAGGGTTTTAATCACTCGCTGTTGATTTCGTTGATTTCTGGCAAGATAAGTAATGCCAATTCCGCCTTCACCTAGTTGGCTTTCAATAATGTAGCGTCCCCCGAATAAAGACTTTCCTGCATTCCACACCATTAGTAATATTTGACAGTTGCTGGTATTTATTTTGGCACGGTATCAGAACAGCCAACACGAATTTTTGGGAATTCCATTTGAATTGCTGTTGTAGCTTTTTGAAAATTAGTTACTTACATAGCATTTTTATTAACCTGAATAATTACTAATAGTATAAAGTTTGAATATACCCTCATAGTTTTGCCTAAACTATGCCTTTATACGAAAATATGAAAGTTGATTGCTCATGCTAGAGTAAACAGTAACTTTAGACATATATGTTCATAATAATTTGACTTGTAAGTAATCTAAAATTATGCTAAAGAATCTCAATTTGAAACAAAAATTTACAATTTTGCTACTGGTAATTTTGACATTTGGTCTGAGCTTGAGTGGATTTACTCTTTCTTCTCTGCTGAGGGAAAATGCTAAACAAGATATTAGCTCCACTGGTCTCATACTCATGCAAACAATGAGTTCTGTTCGTAAATATACCAGTGCGCAAGTGAATCCAGAGCTAGTTGATAAATTGGCTACTGAATTCTTGCCGCAAACCGTTCCTGCATACTCAGCACGAGAAGTATTTGAAATTTTACGGCAAACAACAGACTACCGTGATTTCTTTTATAAAGAAGCAACTCTCAATCCCACAAATCTTCGGGATAAGGCTGACGGTTTTGAAACGGAAATTGTAGAACAGTTCAGAAATAAATCAGACCTTAAAGAAGTTAGTGGATTTCGCTCAATTCCTGGTGGGGATATCTTTTATATTGCTCGTCCCTTAGCAGTGTCTGAACAAAGCTGTCTGGTCTGTCATAGTGTACCTGAAGCAGCACCTCAAAGTATGATTAGTCTTTATGGTGCTGCTAATGGATTTGGGTGGAAACTTAATGAAATTGTTGGCGCTCAGATTATATCAGTACCTGCCAATAATGTCATCAAAAAAGCAAATCAGTCTTCCTTACTAATTATCTTGATTGTATCAGCTATATTTATAGCGACTATCCTGTTAGTCAACTTGTTCTTAAATCGACAAGTTGTCAGACCTCTCAAACGCATGACTCGCATAGCCGAAGAAGTTAGTACGGGACACATGGAAGTTGAATTTGAGCAGATGTCTAATGATGAAATCGGTAATTTAGCTAAAGCCTTTAAACGGATGCAGTTAAGTTTAGAAATGGCGATGAAAAGAATCAAACGTACTCAAGGAGGTACAAGCGATTACAATAATTCGTAATGAGCCTCTCTACGAGACGCTGCATTTAGCTTGCTTCCCCGCACGGGTACATGGACTAGCTACCGCTACGCTAACGTCATGACGTTCTGTAGAAGAGGTTGCGTGTAGCTTTGCCAAAAAACTTTGTTACTTTTATGAGTTCTCTTGACTTCAACTTACAGAATTAGTTAAGAAATTAAAAATTATTCCTCAATTTAATGATGTCTAAATTTCTATGAAAATAAGCTTTTTTTGAATTCAAAAGCTGCTTGAAAGTTAGGAATTTCCTTAGTTACAAGTTCAATAAATTGATCGGCTGAAATATAAGGATTGTGAGCTAGTATTTCTTCTATAATCAGATTTGCCATTGGGCCGATGTGGTAGGCTAATTCTTGCTGACAATGTTTGATAAATGCTGGTTGGAGTGAAGATTGTTGTTCAATTCTTTGCCCAGTTTGTGCACTAGTAGGTGAATTAAAAATAGTTTCTTCAGGTTGGTTATATGACTGCGATCGCGCCGACATAGCCTGAAATTCAGGGTTAAATACTGTAGCCGGTAAATCATCAACCATGATTGCAGAAAACATTGCCATTTCTGGTTCTCCAATACGCTCTAAATCTCGAAGAACTTCGCTGGCTGTTTGGTATCGCTTATTAGGCCTATCTTCTAACATACAATCAAGTACTTGAGCAAACCCATCAGTAACATAGGTATAATCACGCCAGTTCCATTCAAGTGAGTATTGATCCATTAGTAAAGATGGATCTCTAGCTGTAAGTAATACAATAGCAGTTACACCTAAAGCATAAAGGTCACTAGAGGGTGAACATAAACCCAAACTAATCTGTTCGCGGGGAGCATATCCCACTTTGCCTACAAGGGACATTTTGCCAACAAACGTTACCTGTTGGTTGGAACTTCTCCCCTCGTTCATGTCAGCAATTTGCTTGCCTACCCCGAAATCAATCAGCACTGGCAGATCCTTGCCATCGGGTAACATGATGTTGTCTGGAGAAATATCTCGATGGATAATGTTGTGCTGATGAACATATTCCAAAACAGGCAGCAGATTCTTTAGCCACTGTATAACTTCGTCTTCAGAAAAATTTCTTCCTTGACGTTGCAGTTCTCCTAGCAGTCTTGAATATGTTTTACCGTCAACATACTCTTGTACTAGGAATAGCCGACCATCTCCTTCAAAGCAAGCCAAAAATTTGGGAATTTGAGGATGTTGCAATTGATGAAGAATTTTTGCCTCTCTTTTAAATAAGTTACGATATTGTTCCAGTCCACTTTCGCCTGTGCCAATGGGTGCAAATTCTTTGAGAACACAGGCTTCATTAAACCGACGAGTGTCAAATGCTAAGTAAGTTCGTCCCAATCCTCCCTGTCCTAGAAGTTTTTGGATTATATAGCGGTTATCGATTAGAGTTCCAGCAGCTATTTCTGGTCTTGTCATAGGGGACTGTGACATCATCATCGCACTCCTAGCGATTTTGTTATTGATAAATTATCTAATTTGCTGAAAGTCAGAAACTCTAGCAGATAAAGGCTGATAACATCCTTTAAATTGAGGTTAGCACCACTATCGAGCCAAGGAAATACACTTTTCTACAATTTTCTGATGGTCTTGTGTTATCAAATAGACAATTTTAACCTGAGTAGTTTGATCGTACTACTAATACTTAAGTATTTTAGCCGCCGCAACATAATTAGTGTCTGCGGTAATATCTGCAAATGTTCAGGGCATCGCCTTTTAGATTTGCTGCTGAACCTTATTTTCCCCATAGTTACCCAATTGAAACTGGGTTGAGGAACAGTAAGGATATAGCGTGACATCATGTTTTTCATAAAAAATGAGGTTGCTATAGACTTGCTGAAAGAAATATTATATGTATTTAAACTGCTAAATATGCGATCGCTCTCAAAAATTAATCTTTATGGGAGCTAATATCGTTATCAGATAGCTGCTTCGGCATCGGCTATCAAAATTTTTAGTGCAGGTAATTCCTCAAAAGTAGACAATGATGCTGCGTGTCAGAAAAGACTCGTGAAGCTACAAGAATTCATCTAGTTCATCAGGATTCACACCTAACTGACGCAAACGTTCTGTTAATTGTTCTACTTTTCGTTTGGCTTGAGCAGTTTCTTGTTCGGCAATGATAGCTCGTTCAGTTGCAGCAGCGGCTTCCTCTGTGGGTGCGGGAATTAATTCTCCTGTCAAAGTGAACCACCTTAACCACAACCTTTCAATATCTCGAAATGAACCTTTCCATAAGCCTAAACTTAAATCTATCTCTGGCATTAGTAGGTATCCATCAGTCAAATTCATCGGTTCATAGTGACCGCCGATCAACTGAAAAGCCCGAAGTTCATTAGTATAGCGACTAAAAACAACATAGTAAGGAATCCGCAAAATTCGTTCATAAACTTCCCATTTGCTAGGAGGTTTATCTGCTGCACTTTCTCTTCTTGTGCCTAAATCTTCGTCTTCCGTACCTGGAGATAATAACTCAACAACCACGAAAGGATTTGCTGGCTCTTGCCAAGTTACATAACTTAACCGTAAGTCTTGCCCTTTGTATAACTTTCCTACACCTACTACACCAAACCAATCTGGGCGCTTGTACCACAAAGGATGCTGTAAATCATAGTAGAGATTAAGGTCAGCCGCACTGTAAACTAGTTCGGAATTCCAGTTAATCGGCTGAAAAGTTAAGTATAAAAGTAAGGGCTGTAAAAAGTGAAAATCGTCTGGCAAGCCTGATTCCTCTGGGTTATCACTTGGTAAATCATACATCGTTGGTAGAGTTTCCCAAGGAGGAAGCGGCGGATCGGATTGAGGAATATAGTGGGGAGAAGAAGCCATATTTTTTATTCTTCAATTTTTCCTAAAACATTTCATCATACTTCTGGCTCAATCCCCGCCGCCCGCAATTGTGCTGCTAGTCGTTCAGCGCGTTGTCGTTCTTGTTCAGCGCGTTGGCCTTCCTGTTCGGCTAACTCAGAACCCCAAAGCAAAAGGTTTCCTTGTTCATCCCACCACCGTAACCACTTTCCTGGGCGATTTTCACGAGTACCTTGCCACACCCCAAGGTAAAGATTCATTTCTGCTATCCAGTAGCGTTGATTTTCATCAGGCTCTTGCAAAATATACTGTTCTGTGTTGTGTAAGCGATACATCTCAAAACTGCCGCTGTCTGGCTCAAAAATAATGTAGTTTGGTACTTTTAAGATGCGCTCGTAGAAAAACCATTTTCCTGGGGGATATGTCGCTTTGATAGAATATTCTGTCTCCTGTGTATCGGAGACAAATTCCATCACAATTACGGGAATGTCACCTTGTAATTGAGGTGTGTAACTGCGTATTACTTCTTCTCTACTAACATTAATTTTGGCAATGAAAGCCCAATCAGGAGCTTTAATTACCATTTTGTTGTTTAGAGTGGCACAAATGCCATAATTAGTTGTTGTTAGGGCGTTAGCTGAAATTTTTCCGGCTAATTGTAGGCTTTCGGTGAGTGCCGCAGCTAAGACTGGTTGGTTGATGTTGTCCACTGGATCGTCTGGGAGTTTGTAATCATCAGGTAGTTTTTCCCAAGTGATTTGGTAGTCTTGGCTGAGGGCTGTCATCATCAGTTTTCCTTTAGTGTGTAAAAAGGATTCAGGATTAGGTTTTCACTCGTAAAAATTATGGAGTTTGCTTTGAACCCTGCCAAATTTTGAAACAATTTCCCAGTCTCCAATAGTTACTCTTCTTCATCGGGTTCTAAATCGTCGGCTGTCAATTCTTGATGGGGGATGGCGGCGATAATTGCATCTATGACTTTGGATACTGGCAATATCTCAATATTTAAGTCGGGAAACTTTGTTCCTTTTGGCACGATCGCTCGTTTAAATCCCAACTTAGCAGCTTCTTTCAACCGCAGTTCCATTTGGGAAACCGATCGCACTTGTCCGCCTAGCCCAACTTCACCGATTAATACTGTACCGGGATCGACGATGCGATCGCGGAAACTGGCAACGATCGCGATCGCAATTCCCAAATCTACCGCTGGTTCTTCCACATTCAACCCACCCGCAGAAGCAACGTAAGAATCTAATTTTGACATGGGAATTCCCACCCGTTTTTCTAAGACGGCGAGAATTTGCACTAGGCGGTTGTAGTCTACGCCAGTTCCAGCACGCCGAGGTGAAGGGTAGCTGGTGGGACTCACCAAAGCTTGCAATTCCACAACAATCGGGCGAGTGCCTTCGCAAGCAACGACAATGGCAGTACCTGGCGCCGGATCGTCACGGTTGCCTAAAAATAGCTCTGAGGGGTTGGAGACTTCTCGCAATCCATCTGTCACCATTTCAAAGATGCCGATTTCGTGAGTTGCGCCGAAGCGGTTTTTGACTGTCCGTAATAATCGATGGGAAGCAAAGCGATCGCCTTCAAAATACAACACTGTATCGACTAAATGTTCTAAAACTTTTGGCCCAGCGATCGCTCCTTCTTTGGTGACGTGTCCGACAATCAGCATAGTGACATCTTCGTGCTTCGCCACTTTCATCAGTGCTGCGGTACATTCTCGTACCTGAGCTACCGAACCTGGTGCAGAAGTCAGCGCTGGAAAAAACACTGTTTGGATACTATCAATCACCGCCACGTTTGGCTTGAGAGAGTCTATTTCTCGTAAAATTTCTTCTAAATCTGTTTCTGGCAATACATATAAATCTGCACCTATACTGTCAGGGTCTATGGGTAGTGTAGGATCTATTACTACTTCAACTTTCCCGTCATTAACCACACTTAGGGGTTTTGATACTCCCAAACGGGAAGCTCGTAACTTTACCTGCTGTCCCGATTCTTCACCAGTTACGTAAAGGATGCGATATTTTTGTGCTAATTGATTAGAGACTTGCAACAATAAAGTTGATTTACCGATACCCGGATCGCCCCCAATCAGCACCATAGAGCCAGGGACAACCCCACCTCCAAGCACCCGATCCAATTCTTCATAACCAGACTCCCAACGGGCGATTTGGCGATCGGTAATTTGATCGAATGTTAAAGAGGCTCGCGCTTTAGCTGGTTTAGCGTGAGATTTGCCATTAGTTTGAGTTGATTGCCAACCACTCACTCCCCCCCGACTGGGCACATCTACTGAGGATTGAATAGAAATTTGTTCTTCTAGAGAGTTGTAAGTGCCGCAAGCTGGACACTTACCAAACCATTGGGGCGATTCTGCTCCACATTCATTACAAACAAAAAAGGTTTTTGGCTTTGCCATTCTTAAATCTTATTAAATAATCTTAATATTTACTTAATTCTTGAAAAAAACTAAAAACTAATAATAGTGGTATTTAGAGCTTTTTCCAAATCAATTCATGGAATGATATCTTAATATTATGGTATTAAAAATTAATCATGTAAATTTTTAGTCAAGGAGCCTAGAGAAACTTGGAAAGCCATAAAGAAAAAATCTTGGTGGTAGACGACGAAGCCAGCATTCGCCGGATTTTGGAAACACGCCTTTCCATGATTGGCTACGATGTAGTGACGGCTGGCGACGGAGAAGAAGCTTTGGAAACTTTTCGCAAAACTGAGCCTGACCTGGTAGTTTTAGATGTAATGATGCCAAAGCTAGACGGCTATGGTGTATGTCAAGAATTACGAAAAGAATCAGATGTCCCCATTATTATGCTAACAGCCTTGGGTGATGTTGCCGATCGCATCACCGGATTAGAATTGGGTGCTGATGACTATGTAGTTAAACCATTTTCCCCCAAGGAGCTAGAAGCCCGGATTCGCTCGGTGCTGCGACGAGTAGATAAAAATGGTGCTTCTGGAATTCCCAGTTCTGGGGTAATTCATGTCGCGAATATTAAAATCGATACGAATAAGCGACAAGTCTACAAAGGTGATGAGCGCATTCGATTGACGGGTATGGAGTTCAGCTTGTTAGAGTTGTTAGTCAGTCGCTCTGGAGAAGCTTTTTCTCGTTCGGAAATTTTGCAGGAAGTATGGGGTTATACACCAGAACGTCATGTGGATACCCGCGTAGTAGATGTGCATATATCACGTTTGCGGGCAAAATTAGAAGACGATCCTAGTAACCCAGAATTGATTCTCACCGCGCGGGGTACTGGTTATCTTTTCCAGCGGATTATTGAACCAGGGGAGGAGTGAGACATGAGGGAGCAGGGGAGCAGGAGAGCAGAGGGGCAGAGGAGGGAAGGGGATAAGGGGAATTATTGAATAAGTCTCTCCCTTGTCTCTTGTGCATACTCAATGCTCAATTCCCAATTCCCAATTTCTAATGACTAAACCTGATCCTAATCGAGTTTTGCGGCGTCTACCCATTGTCGTGGGTGGGCTAGGCGCTGTGCTTTTACTGATTAACCGTTTATTAACACCGGAATTAACCCAGTCTCAATCGCGTGGTGATGTGGTGGGCGTAATTCTGAGTGCGGTGTTAATTTTGACGGGTTTAATTTGGCAGCAAGTTCAGCCGCGATCGCCTGATACTGTAGAACTAATTGGAGAAGAAGGTTTTGTACTTGCAGCAGATTTACCTGAAGCCGTAAAAACAGAGCTAGCCTGGGCATCTCATTTATTGTTGACTAATACAGTAACGCGATCGCTGGTGGTTTATTATCAAGGTAAAGTTTTGTTGCGTCGCGGCATTCTGGGTACTAAATCTGAAGTTGTGCCAGGAGTAATCTTAAAACAGGTACTCGAAAAACAAAAACCGATTTATCTAGTTGCTCTAAAAATATATCCAGGTAGGCTTGAATTTGATTATTTACCAGAAAATACTCAAGGTGTAATTTGTCAACCTATTGGCAACCAAGGTGCATTAATTTTGGGAGCAAATGCTCCTCGCAGTTACACCAAACAAGATGAAAACTGGATTGCGGGAATTGCTGATAAGTTAGCCGTTACTCTTAGTACTTAGGTTGCAGCTAGTTTAGAAGCCAGCCAATTTTAGTGATACAAGGGGCTTAAGCCCCTTGCTTGGGAGCAAGCTTGCAGCTAATCGATATTAGCAACTCATTGAGTGTCACAAGCGTATTTTAAATTTAAAAATAAAATTAAAATATAAAACTTAAAATTCAATCACCAAGAAGTTAAAAAATTCCAACCTTCCTTTTCTTCTGGTGTCTTTCCTTCTTTTTCTTCTGGTTCTTCCGGTGTCTTTAAATTTGTCTGTTGAATTAAATTATCATAAGCTCCTGAATCAACCCATTTTAATAATTCGCCAGCCCGCATAACTACCCAAGAAAGCCCAGGCTCTGTATAGCTTAATATTTTAGTAACTTTATCCACGCTATCAAAGTTATTGGATGCAAACTCACGGGCTTGGACGAGAAAATCTTCAATTACAGCAGTAGTCAAGTACTCATCTGGTAAACCCGCGAGTTTCATCAGTGTAGTAGTTGCTACGTCAATATCCTGACAAGCAAGCAAAGCAGCCCGATCGGCAGTGAACCTAGCCATCATCCGCCAATTATACAAACCTAGTTCCATTCCACCAGCTACCAAGCCACCGACTCCCAGTGTGGTACTGCTCAACAAATTTTTCAAAGTTGGCATAACAATTGCCATTTGGTGATAAATCATGTGCTTACTTTTGATTCGAGCAACTTCGTGTCCGAAAACGTAAAGCAACTCATCTACGCCAAGCCACTCCATTGCATCTAAATTGATACCGACAAGGGGTTTTTCTACCCCAACAATGTAGGTTTCAATGTGACCTGTGCCTCGAAATAGATACAATTCAGGAAGGGGAGCAACATCAAGAATTTGGCAGGTTTCTACAAATGCTTGATGTAATTCGGGAAAATTACGGGGCGAAATTCTGATTTCACTACCAAGACTTTGCAGTCTGAGTAAGCGATCGATACCGTATTCGTTGATTTTTTTGAGTAGTAGTGAGACACCTGGCATATTTTGCAAAGAAGCCAAGGCTTTGCGATCGAAGGGGTGTTCGTAGGCTTCAGAACTTAGTCCAGTTAATATTTTTCTTGTCATAGGTTTTGAGCTTTTAAATAGCAGTTTAGAAGCATTAGGCAAACTTGCACTACATTGTACTAGGCATTTTTCGCTATCTTACCCAGATAGAATAAACAGTAGGAGCGCGCAGATGTGCATACGTGTCAACTTAAGCCTTGGCGAATGGAATTTGGGGCTGTCCGCTTCCGCGGACTAAGGTGAAATCAAAGTTTTAAAACCCACGGAGGTGGGTTTTGTTTGTGTAGACTCGGTTTATAACCTCCATTTCGCGTTAAGTTGACAGCAATGGCAGATGTGTAACCCTATGAGAAAATTTGGAAATTTACAATTGATCTATGCAAATTATTTATTGGCTATTAGTTGCTGTAATGGTTGTGGGTATTATTGGTGCTGTAGTTCCAGCCATTCCCGGTAGCAGCTTAATTTTAATTGCAATTATTATCTGGGGAATTGTTAGTAGTTCCTTTGCAGCTATCAAAATTCCACTAATTGTGACAGTTATAGTTTTACTGCTCAGTGTCGGAGTAGATTTTTTAGCTAGCTATGTAGGAGCAAAACAAGCTGGAGCTAGCAAGTGGGGGCAAATTGGCGCAATTGTCGGTTTAGTAGTAGGATTTTTCGGATTATTGCCAACTTTACCTTTTGGGGGGCCACTGTTAGGAATTTTACTAGGCCCGCTTTTGGGAGCAATTATTGGTGAGTACCTTTACCGACGCGAATTTGGGTTAGCGGTTAAAGCAGGTATAGGAATTGTAGTTGGGTCTTTGGTTGGAAATTTGATTCAAGGGTTGTTAGCGATCGCCGCAGTTGTAGTTTTTGTTGTGACAACCTGGCCACAGGTATTTGGCTCTTAGCATTTGAAAAATCTGACAGATTTGAGAACAGCATTATATAGCTAGCAATTAGCTAGTTTGTTACAAACATTCAATTCGAGCGCAAAGACTATCCATAGTAAACAAATACAGCGGTTCCTCCCATTTATTCTATGAGAGGAACCGTTTCACTAAATATTGGCAACTAGAAAGATTATATACATTGGATACTCCATTGATTTAAAATCTGGTTTAAGAATAATAGTATAAAAGTACACTTCAACGTAGTTACGTAAATAGTTTTTATTAAAGTCAGAGCTATTGCCTATAATTTAAACCTTAGAGAGTAAGAGATATACGAAGCGCAGATATGTAAGAAATTAAAATTTTATGAAGACTATTTGTTAGTTGAAGATGTGATGAAGACCACTCAGTAAATATTGCAGGTTCTAAGTCTATGTGATTTTATGGAGATAAGAAATACATCACGCAAGCTTCGCTTTCACTGACAGTATTTTAAATAGATTACTGATAGTAAAAGTTAAGCAATCAATTTCTCTATTCCAGGTTATTATTAGGACTCTCAAACACTCATGATTAATTTTAAATCTAAATTAGTAAACGCGACTTTGGCAGCTAGTTTTGCAATCCCCTTGACTACCGCTGGGATTTTCACATCTGCTAGTTCGGCTCAAGCTGTAACCCTGAACGGGAGTATTGGTCTTACTGGTACATCTATTGTTCCTAGTGATGGAATCAATCCAGCTACTACCAGTATTAAATTTGTTGATGTTGATGGTGTTGATACTGATGGTGATTTTACAGCCTTCTCACCAAGCTTATCAGGCACAGGTATTACCATTAACACTCTAAATTTAACCAAGATAGCTAATATATCAAGCACAACAGCTACATATTCTACAGGCGTTTACACTCCGTTCATTAATTTCGGATCGCGAACCTTGGGTAGTACTACTGCGCTTCTTACCTTTGATCTAGATGATTCTGTAGTTACCAGAACTCGGAAATCAGCTACTAACATTAATGACGTAATATTGGATGGGATTACGGGGAAATTTAATTTCAATGGAAAAACTATTGGGGTTGGCAATTTGGGTGCTTCTCTTAATGGAAAAACAAGCGAGTACCACTTAACTCTCGAAGCAGTTAGCGTTCCTGAGCCAACTACAATGCTAGGCTTAGGTTTAGTTGGCGCTGGTATGGTTATGTCTCGCCGTCGCAAAAGTATCCTTCAATAGTCCTGTCCTAAATATAAAAAAGTTACTTTTAGCAAGTAAAAGTAACTCTAATTTCTCTATTCGATCTGGCTGGAATGCAAAATTTACCAACCAGGTCGATTTTTTTATCCCGTCAGACAAATCTATATTAAAGGTGAATTTTCTTAACCTTAGATAGACTTAAACTGACTGCAAAGATTGTTTCGCTTCATTTGCGATCGCATCTACTTCATCATTAGCCAGAGTTTCTAATATAGATTTGGCTTCTGGATTACCCAAACGAGCTAAGGCTTGTACAAGTCTGTAACGAATTTGCCAATCTGGGTTGGTAGCATAAGGAGCCAACAGAGGAACTGCTTGTACATCTCCCAAGTCACCCAAAGAACTAATAGCAGCAGTTTGGACTAATTCATTTTCTGATGAAAGTGCCTCTTTGAGTAGTTCAAAGGCTCGCGGATCGCCCAACTCTCCTAATGTAGCAATAATACTGAATTGTATTAGCCATTCCCCAGTTGTATGATAAAGCTGCTGTAAATCTTCAAAAGCTTCGCTTAACTTTAAAGCGCCCAAACAGTCTGCTGCTGCTGCTTGTACATCTACTTCGGAGTCATGAAGTAAGCGATCGCGCAAGATATCCAAGGATAACTGTAAATCTTGGGTTCCAAGTGTATCCATTTGACTCACTGCTGTGTAACGGACACGGGAATTGCGATCGCCAATAGCACTTTGAATTAATTCAAAGCCAATCGCAGGTTCCAATTCGCGGATTTGATTTACTGCACGTAAGCGATCGCCTAAATCCTCAGAACTGAGCAATTGCTTAACAGACTCCGGAGTAATACTCATTTAGTTATCCTTGATTTTCAAATGTATAAAAAGAGTCAAAAGTCAACAGTTAAGTATCAACAACTCATGACTAATGACTAATGACTAATCTTGACTAGCAGCCATTGCCCGAATAATATCACCACGAGTCAGGATACCAATTACTTGACCTGTACTATCAAGTACTGGCAAGCGGTGAACGCTGCGATCGTGCATGATTGTAGCTGCTTCTTTTAAAGTTTTATCAGGGGGAATAGCGATCGGGTTTTTACTCATCACCTCCCCAACGGTTTGCCCTAGAGCCTTATGTAAATCACGGTCATACGTAGCAGGATTTTTTAAATAGATAACACTATCAAGAAACATAATGTACGCAGGTGGAGTAACACCAGTTTCTTGCCACATCAAATCGGTTTCCGAGATAATGCCCACCAATTTACCGAGATCGTCCACAACAGGTAGTCCGCTGATATGGCGTTCTGCGAGAATTTGGATAGCTTCCTTGAGTGGAGTTTCCTCCCGGACAACAATAGGATCGCGGCTCATCACATCGGCAACGGTTTTAGGCATTTATTTGCTGACACCTTAAATCAAAGTCCCTGCGCCTATTGTAGAAAATTGCGGGACTCAACCTGATGCAATTAATAGATTGTTACGGGATTAGTCATTAGTCATTAGTCATTTGTCACTTGTACTGAGCGAAGCCGAAGTATTTGTCAGAAGTATTTGTCATTTGTCATTGGGCATTGGGCATTGGTTATTAATTATTCGTCCTCTGCTCCTCTGCTCCTCTGCTCCCCTGCTCTCCTGTTCCCTCTGCTTCTTTCCTACTCCCCAGTCCCTTTTAATGCAGCAATAATTTGAATATTTGCTTTCGGAAAAGTAAAATGCTCCAGTTCTTCCAAAGTTACCCAGCGAATTTCATCGGATTCTAAAGGTTGGGGCACACCTGTAAGATGGCGGCAGTGATGTACTGTGAGGGTAACGCGCAAGTTTGTATAGCTGTGGTCAATAGTAATCAGATGCTCTCCCACTTCAATTACTATTCCCAGTTCTTCAGAAATTTCCCGTTGAATACACTCTTGGATAGTTTCACTTGGCTCTATTTTACCGCCAGGAAATTCCCACAAACCACCCATCGCTCCTTCTGGACGACGGCGGTCAATTAAAATTTGCTTTTGGTGATTCCAAATTACTGCAACACCAATGATTTTATGGGGTGGGAAAGAACTGGTTTCAGTCATAATTAGAATGGGGAGTAGAGAAAGAATTCCTGAATTTTGACTCTTGATTAATAACAAAACTCGGCAGACTAGTTGTAACTCTGCCGAGTTTAGATTTATTTATTGCAAAGGTTATCTAGCACTGTTCGTTTATCCACAAATGTGCATTAATCATCTATAAATACACCTCTAATATCGTGGATGGTTAAAAACTTATTATTAAGACCGCAGATGCCTAGAGGGGAAGAATTTTCCCGGATTCTGCATAGATTTGGAAGTTATACCTAACTAGCCTGACATCAATAATTGATTGAATCAACATAAAATTACAGGAGTTCACAGAGAAGCGGAATCAAAAACTCCGCGTTCCTCTGCCTTTAAATTTCAACCTAAATTCGTCACTATTTTGGATATTTTAAAAAACTTAGCTGATGTATAATTGGGAATTACCGGCAAAGATTTCGCAGAGACTTATTTTCAATTCGTATCGCCGTAACTATGACTAGCTATCAGTTCAACACTATTGATTCAATTTCCCAAATTTTACATTTCTAGTCAATTTCGCTGTTGTCGGTTTCAGATCCTTGTAAGGCCATTTCAAAATTCATTCTCTGTTCAGCGTTACGTAAGAAATAACCACTAATCATTGCAGAAGCCAGAAGCCTACCTAGATTTTCCCGATTTGTGGTGACAGTAACACCAAAGTGTTCTGAAGGTAGATTACCTAATAGTCCTGTAATATTCCGTTCCATTACCTGAAAGACTTCGGCAGACGTGGGTTTGGATAGCTGGGTAACTGCCTCTGGACTCAAGGATTTAACGTACTGCCATAGTAAATCGTTAGTTTCTGCTTCGCTATTAAAAAATTCTGAGACGCGATTGGATGGGTTACTCATTTTTTAGCTCCTTAACTACCACTATTAGCTGCGGTGCTTGTGATTTGAATATTAAATGTTTGTTTTGGATTTGACTTAGTTATTTTGTCTTCCTGTCAACTAATGTAACAGCCTAGCGTAAGAGTGGAAGTAGGTGTAACCGTACCAAAGTCAGCGTATTTTCTCACCCCAATAAATAGGTGAGGAGTGGGGAGTTAATTACAAACTCATCACTCCTAACTTCTAACTTGCCAAATATTCATCCATGTTGGCTTTAGACTTGCGAAGTTTGCTTAAGGCTTCGCGCTCAATTTGTCGGACTCGTTCTCGACTGATGTTCAATATTTCACCAATTCTAGCCAGAGTCAGAGCTTGCCCATCAGTTAAGCCAAAGCGCAGTGTGATTACTTCCCTCTGCTGTGGCGTGAGATCGCCCATCAGGCGATCTAAGTCATAAGATAGGGAAGATTGCATAACAAACTCTTCGGGAGAAGCTCCTGGATCTTCCAGCATTTCTCCGAGTTCGGTGTCGTAGTTATCACCCAGCCGCAAATCCAAGGAAAGAGGCAAACGCGCCTTTTCTAAATACTCTCGTACTTGTTTGGGCGTCAATTCTAATTCTTGAGCTAGCTCCCCAGCCGTCGGAGCGCGTCCCAACTTTTGAGACAATTGGCGCTGTGCCTTTTTAATCTTATTTAATTTTTCGGTGATATGGATCGGCAGCCGAATGGTACGAGCTTTTTCGGCTATAGCACGAGTAATCGCTTGCCGAATCCACCAATAGGCATAAGTAGAAAATCTGTACCCTTTGGTGGGGTCAAACTTTTCTACACCCCGTTGCATACCAATACTACCTTCTTGGATCAAGTCCAGTAAATCGACGTTGCGCTTGATGTATTTTTTGGCAACGGAGACTACCAGCCGTAAATTGGCTTCTACCATCTTACGCTTGGCAATTTCACCATCTGCGATCGCTTCGTTCAACTCTGCTGGTTCTAGGTTTGTTGCTTTGGCCCACTCTTCTAGAGTCGGTTGATGCCCTAGCTGGGTGGCAAGAGATTCCCTTGATTCGTGCAAAGCGCAGGAACGTTGCACCTGTTTACCATAGAAAATCTCTTCCTCGTGGGTTAAAAGTGGCACACGGCCAATCTCACGCAGGTAAGTCCGCACGAGGTCTGTGGCTGTCTGAGCGGTCTTCATGGCGCTACTCTTTGGTAATGATGGGGTTGGCGGTAGGGTCATTAAGGGATAGATGCTTTCTTTATTTATTAGGGTGCTACCCAGTCTGACTGGGAACCCGTACTATGGTTTGCAACTTACGCGCCTGAGAAACTCGGCTGCTCATAATAATCAAATTTAGGCTTCTTAACTGCTAAAACTACAGTTATTTTCTATTTTTCACAAGTATCTACAGTTAGATAAAAGGTTGCTTTTTAAACATTTTTTATGAAAGTCCTATTAATAATTGTAACATTTATGAGAAGATTTTGGCTAGATGGCGACATGAAATTTCCTGGTTTTTCCAGTTCATCCAATGTTGGTCTCTATCTTAAGGCTGACTAAAAGTCAATTTAAGAAATTATCTGATTCAAATAATTTTCCTCATATTTGTTAAAGTATCTCAATGAGAACTATATTCATTCTCTTCTAACAATTGTTTAATTTTTCTGGCAATTGGGAATCGGGAATTGGGCATGGGGCATTGGGTACAAGAGGCAAAGGGGCAGAGGGGAAAGACTTACTGCAACTTCTCCCCTGCTCCCCTACTCCTTAGAGAGGGCAATACTCTTGGATAGTTTTTACATCCAAAGTCGTATTTTGTAAGGAACGGATAGCGGCAACGGTAGCTTTTGCACCGGCGATGGTAGTAATGATGGGAATTTTGTACGCTAAGGCTGTGCGGCGGATTAACCTAGCATCAGTCTGGGCTTCTTCCCCTGATGGTGTGTTGATAATAAGTTGGATCTTCTTGTTTTTGATCGCATCAAGCACGTGGGGACGACCTTCATGGAGTTTTAAGACTAATTCAATCTTTAGCCCCTGTTCCAGAAGAACTCGGCGTGTACCAAGGGTAGCCATCACTGTAAAGCCCAAATCGATAAATTCCTTCACCACACCACTTGCAGCAGCTTTATCGCGATCGCTCATTGATACAAATACAGTTCCCGTTAGCGGTAAACGCTCCCCAGCACCCATTTCCGCTTTGGCAAATGCACGGCCAAAGTCGCTGTCAATCCCCATCACCTCACCAGTGGATCTCATTTCTGGGCCCAATATTGTATCAGTTCCTGGGAATTTATTAAAGGGTAATACAGCTTCTTTTACAGCAATATGTGTAGGAATGACTTCCTCTGTAAAATTTAGCTCCTCTAAGGTTTTACCTGACATAATTAAGGATGCTAGTTTCGCTAGCTGTACGCCTGTAGCTTTAGATACAAATGGTACTGTGCGAGAAGCGCGGGGATTAGCTTCTAGAATGTAAACTTGGGGAGAATAGCTGCTTGCACCGACAACGGCAAATTGAATATTCATCAACCCTACGACCGACAATGCTTGTGCTAGCTGTATCGTCCAAGTACGAATCTGATTGAGAACTGCTGGTGATAGGGAAATGGAAGGTAAGGAACAAGCAGAATCTCCTGAGTGAATACCCGCTTGTTCGATGTGTTCCATGATACCACCAATCACCACTTTTCCTGTATGGTCGGCGATCGCATCTACATCGACTTCAATGGCATTTTCCAAAAACTTATCAATCAAAATCGGATGTTCTGGTTCTACTAGTACCGCAAAGGTCATGTAGCGTTCCAACTCAGCATCAGAATAAACGATTTCCATCGCCCGTCCCCCCAACACATAGCTGGGACGCACTACCACTGGATAGCCAATGCGTTTAGCAACAATCAGCGCATCTTCGTAACTCCGTGCGATACCATTGGGCGGTTGGGAAATATTCAACTGTTGGAGAATCTTTTCAAACCGCTCCCGGTTTTCTGCCATGTCGATGGAATCTGGCGATGTACCCCAGATTTTAGTCAGCAGTCCTGATGTGTCATTGTTAAGAAACTCTTGTAATGGGATAGCCAACTTGAGCGGTGTTTGTCCGCCAAACTGGATAATTATCCCGACTGGATTTTCAGTTTCGATGATGTTAAGGACATCTTCTTTTGTTAAAGGCTCAAAGTAAAGGCGATCGCTGGTATCGTAATCTGTCGAAACTGTCTCTGGGTTAGAGTTAACCATAATCGTCTCATAACCTGCATCCTTCAAGGCATAAGCGGCGTGACAACAACAATAGTCAAACTCAATTCCTTGTCCAATGCGGTTGGGGCCACCACCTAAAATCAACACTTTTGGCTTGGTTGCGGGCATTACCTCTGTTTCTTCTTCGTAGGTAGAATAGTAGTAGGGAGTAAACGCTTCAAACTCAGCAGCGCAGGTATCTACGGTTTTATAAACCGGGATAATCCCTAGTGACTTGCGGTAGGCGCGAACTTCGTCTTCGGTAGTTTTGGTGGCATACCCAATCTGGCGATCGCTATATCCATCCCGCTTTACCTCATAAAGTTGCTCTTTTGTCAATTGCTGCAAAGGTGTCCGCTTAAGGAATTTCTCGACATCTAGCAGTTGCTGAAATTTATCTAGGAACCACGGGTCAATACCAGTCAGTTCGTAGATTTCCTCAGCACTAATCCCTAGTTGCAAGGCATGGCGCACGGAGAAAATGCGATCGGGGTTAGGTGTTCGCAATTGGGCGCGAATTTGTTCGCCACTGGGTAATTTTTCGGCTCCATCGCAACCCCAACCAGCGCGTCCGGTTTCGAGCGATCGCAGTGCCTTTTGGAAGGATTCGTTGAAAGTCCGCCCAATTGCCATTGCTTCCCCAACAGATTTCATTTGGGTTGTCAGCACTGGGTCGGAGCCGGGGAACTTTTCAAAGGCGAAGCGGGGGATTTTTGTCACCACATAGTCAATTGTCGGCTCAAAGGACGCGGGAGTTTTCTTGGTGATGTCATTTTTAATTTCATCCAAGGTGTAGCCCACAGCTAATTTTGCGGCCATTTTGGCAATGGGGAAACCCGTGGCTTTGGAAGATAAAGCCGAACTGCGGGAAACGCGCGGGTTCATCTCAATTACAACCACATCGCCATTCAGCGGATTGACGGCAAATTGAATATTAGAACCACCAGTTTCCACACCTATCTCACGGATGATTTTAATTGCCATATCCCGCAGCCTTTGATATTCTTTATCAGTGAGGGTTTGCGCGGGAGCGACGGTAATAGAGTCCCCGGTGTGAATGCCCATCGGGTCAAGGTTTTCGATCGAGCAGATAATCACCACGTTATCTGCTAAGTCACGCATCACTTCGAGTTCATATTCTTTCCAGCCGAGTAAAGACTGGTCAATGAGAATTTGCGAAACAGGACTGGCATCTATACCTACTTGTGCCATTTCTTCAAATTCTTCTTGGTTGTAGGCAATGCCACCGCCACTTCCACCCATTGTGAAAGCTGGACGAATAATTAGGGGATAAGTACCAATTTGGCGGGCAACAGCTTTGGCTTCTTCTAAAGATTCGGCTGTGTCGCTAGGACACACAGCTACTCCGATCCTTGCCATTGCTTCACCAAAAAGTTTTCGATCTTCAGCTTTTTCGATCGCTGGGAGTTTAGCGCCGATTAACTCAACGCCGTACTTTTCCAACACCCCATTTTTGGCTAAAGCAACGGCGATGTTGAGGGCGGTTTGTCCTCCCATCGTTGGTAGTAGAGCATCGGGGCGTTCTTTTTCGATGACTTTTTCGACCAATTCTGGAGTTAGCGGCTCAATGTAAGTGCGATCGGCCGTTTCCGGGTCGGTCATAATCGTTGCAGGGTTGGAGTTGACCAAAACCACTTCATAGCCTTCTTCTCGGAGCGCTTTGCAGGCTTGAGTGCCAGAGTAGTCAAACTCACAGGCTTGTCCGATCACAATTGGACCAGAACCTAACAGTAGAATCTTCTGGAGGTCGTCACGGCGGGGCATAGTCGTTGCCTTGGAATACGAGAATAGAAATCCTGATCATTTTAAGGGTCTTTACCCCCTCTGGTGCTTTTTATTATTAAGTTTTCTAAGTTTGATGACAGGAAGGAGTGGGGGAGTGGGGGGAGCAGCACTTCGGCTACGCTCAGTGACCGAGTAGAAGTTGCAGTAAGTTTTTCCCCTCTGCCTCTTGTGCGTAATGATTATTTTGTATTTCTAATTTTATTTAATTATGATGCTCAAATTTCTAAAGCTTTTGCGAATCTTTATTATTTAATCTGATGAAACTTGCAATAAATGATGATTTATTTTTGTGTATATCTGTCTGCTTATTTATGTACAAATAGATTACTTAAATAAAAATTTATCTTAACTAGCTAATTGCTAAATATTTTCAACATTAAATATTATAGAAATATGTTTACTTAGATTAAAAATGGCAGAGAAATAGGGATACCATTCTCTGCCATTTTTTATAATATTTTAATAGTTGCTGCTGCCAACTTTTTCTTTCAGTCTCGGTAGACAAATCTAGATTATGAGAATTTTAGCTTTGAGCTGCTTGGACAAACCCTAAAGTTAAGCTGTCTTTAGCGAGGAAGTGAGATAAATGATACGCACGTTCCTCAGTTTTCAACAAAATCTTTTCGTACAGATAGCGCGTGCCCCGATCGCCTAAACTCTCTGCCTGAGCAGCTTGGCGACGAATTACGCCAATGATTGCTTGTTCGGCAGCTAGATCGTTTTCTACCATTTGGCGAGAGGAATATACGCCTTCAGATTCTTGCTCAAAACAGGTTAATTCTGCTAATTTGCTGAAGGTAGCTACTGGCACACCACCCAGTCCATCCAAACGTTCTCCAATTTCATGAACGTGGTCTTGTACTTGGTTGTAGCTTTCGTTAAAAAACTCATGCAGAGAGTAAAATTCTGAGCCTTCAACTACAAAATGATGCTTTTGGTACTGCAAGTACAGTGCCTGGAAACTAGCTAATACAACGTTAAATCCTTCTGTAACTGGAGCAGTTACACTGCGATCCAGCAAGACAGGATTGTCATATACATGACCAAAATTCCGTAACAAAGTTTGCGTTTCAGACATTGTTCTCCTCGCTATTTAGCAATTATAGATTTTAACTGCTTATTCTTTACATATTAACATTTTCACAATAAGAACAAGCCAATTTGCCATCACAATATTTTGTATTTTTGTTTACTAAAAGTCTTAAATTTATTGTTTGCTGGATTATGGCAGGCTCATCAAGTTGTGTATCTTTCTCATTACTGTTGACATGAAAAGTTAAGTGTGTATAACTCCGGAAGTAAGTGAGGGGAGATGGAGTAGTAAATGCCTCCTTACCCTGATACTCCTTGTCATCCACCTAATCTCCCTCATAGGACGATCGCAAAAATTTTATTTTTTTTGCAAAATTAATGAGAATTGTTTGCACTTAAGGTATGCTGGTTTTAAGAGGCTAGACTACTAAGATTTTCAAAAAGCAGGAAGTTAAATGGCCGTAGTTACTACAAGTTTGTTGCACTTTGAGGGCAATTCTCTTGAAATCATATAGTTCAGAAATAGAAATAAACCACCTTGTAGAGGTGAATTGGGTAGACCGGTGGCAAGTCTATCAACGCTTAGAGGAGTTAGACATTCCCTGTAGTTGTGCGGCTAACCAGCCATTAAAAGTTGAAATTAGCAATCCGACTGCGGCTGTTCAACTTTGGAGTGTAGTACAGCGATTTACAGCCTCTCGTCAAGACCAAATTTGGACTCTTGAGTGTTGCTGGAAAAGTCGCTATCAACAGTTCTAATTTTTTGCTACTGCTGAGAATATCTCGCTTAATAGCTTGTACTAGTTAAAAGGAGGTTAAAAAATGGGTGCATCTCACAATATGGAAGTATCAAAATTTTGCCTTGAGGGCAGATTTATAGATTTTGTTATTAAAGACGGTTATAAGCTGAAAGGTTTACTGCTAAGTACTCATGAGGGTGAATGCTACGTTAAACTCGCTAAACACTTACGGGCTGCTTTTGATTTGCGGCTACCAGCAGGTACTTGGCTACAAGTTGTTGGTTATAAAGAATACGATATAAAAAAAGACAAAGTTACACTGAAAGCTGAACGTGTGATGGCGGCGCGTTCTGAAACAGCAACAATTCAAACCATCGCTGCACCACAAAAACCCCCATCTATTGATAATGTCAAAGTCAAACCAGCTAAGGCTAAGGCCACGATTTTGGTATGTCAAAAGTCTGATTGTATGAAACGTGGTGGTAAAGCAGTTTGTCAGGCGTTAGAGGCGGCTTTAAGCGATCGCGGTTTAGAAGACCAAGTTACAATCAAGGGCACTGGTTGTATGAAGAACTGTAAAGCTGGGCCGAATTTAGTAATGCCAGATAAAACCCGCCATAGCCGAATTCAAGCTGCACAGGTTCCAGCCTTGATGAATCAGCATTTTGGCGACAAAAATTTAGAAGCACAGCCTGAGAATTTAAGGAAAGTAGCGATATCTAATGGCAAACTTTGGGGAAGTAGTTCATAAAATCTTGACATTTGAATGAGAAAGCTTAATAATATCTTCTCAAGTGTGTTCCGTTAATTACTCGGCCGTAAGCTTTGCTAAAAGTTAGCAATAAAATCAAAAAACTGGCTTTAATTAAGGCCAGTTTTTTGAATGAATAGGGTTTAAATTCAGCAATTTTTAACCGCAATGCTTCGATAATTTGGAAAGATTCAAGGAAATGTGATTGATTGGTGAGTACGTAGACGCACTGAGGCTTGTTGTTGAACATCGCTTACAGTTGAAGCGTCAATCATCAACGAATTAAAAATAAATGCCACATAACCTTCAGTGGATATACATCGTTTATTTCTCACTTAGCATGATAGTCATGATTTTTCTATTCCGTCATGACTGGAATCGCCTCGCTAAACTCTACAGCACCCAAGAAGCGCCGCCACAAAACTTCTCCCGAATGCAAAGCGGTTCTGTGGGTTTGGCGTATTACAAAGGAATTTTAAATGTTGGTACAAATCCTCAAGGTATTTATCTGAGTATTTTCCCGTTGTTTAGCTTGGGACTTACGCCGTTGTTGATTCCCTGGAGTGCTATTAGGAAGATCGAACCTGCTAACGAACTTTTTATTGAGCGTTTTCGTTTGTATCTTAGTTCTCCAAAAGTCAAGCTGATTTTAAGAAAAGATATTTTGGAACCAGCTAAAGAATTTTTAGCCACACAGGGATTTGAGTGGGTTTAGATAAATGCCGTTTTTATCTGGCTGATAACGTAGGGATACATCATTGCGGCAAGCTACGTCTACGAAATGCTGCTTGTCATCACAAAGGTAATAATCCATTGCAATCATTTTCAAATGGGGATTAGAACCGCAAAACAGCATTGATTCCTAAAGCGAGAGACAGTATTATGCCTCTATGACAGTTCCACAATGATACCTGCGGAGTTTTTGCAATCTATCGGAGCATTGTCATGAGCAACCTGAGCGTCCAGCTTCCTGACTCTTTGTACAAAAGTTTGCAGGAACTTGCCAAACAAGACGGCATTTCTATCGATCAGTTTGTAGCGACAGCAGTTGCGGAAAAAATCGCTGCACTAACAACTGAAATTTATCTAGGGGAGTTAGCAAAGCAAGGCAGTCGAGAAAAATACGACGCAGTTTTAGCGAAAGTACCAGATATTGAACCGGAATCTTACGATCAATTACCGACAGCCTAACAAAGCAGTGCAGGGTCTTTACCTTCAGGGGTAATTTTTCCCAAGTGTTTGCAAGAGTTTTGACTTAAGCAATGCCTGCGGTTCTTACTAGCCTACGCCTACGATTTGTCATGAGAAAGGTAAATTAGTAGTAGCGTAGGCGTAGCCCACAGCAGGCATCGCTTAATATTTGTATGCAATTAGATTTAGCCCAGTCTCCCGAATACAAGTTAACTGGGATATTGCGCTTACTCGTTTCTGCGCCAAAGTTTGAAATCTCAGGCTCATAGTGTAAGTTCACTCAAGTAGACTTACACTATGAGGGAGAGAATTGATTAGCAGTTTGCTGTTGGGACTCGTGGGTTTTCTGGGGGGTAGGTTGAAAATTATATGACTTACTTAGAGAAGACTGCAACAACTGTTGGATGAATGTAGCTTGCAGATGGTCAGGCAAGATAGTTAAAAAGTCATTTAGGTCTTGGATAGCTTCACTAATAGATTCTGAGGAAGCACCCTTTAATAAAGCATAGCGATATAAGTGGTCTGCTTGTTTAGTGTATTGAGCAGCCAAACAGTAAAGCGCTAAATTAAAGGCATTACGCCAGTCTTTAGCATTTTTTTTGTAATGTTCTGTAGCAAGCTTGATGACAGGCACTAGGCAAGTTCGTGCTTTGTCTGGTTGGTCAAGGGCTAAGTAAACTAAAGCGCGATTATACGCAGCATCTTCATAGCGTTTTTCTTCATAAGCTTTTAAGCCATTTGCTAATTGCTTACCCCAATACTGAACTTCAGCAGAATCCCCATCTTTACCAGCTTGAAGCATTGTTTTTGCATATTGTTGAGCAAAAATAGGTTGATTTTTGAGGAGAGCAAGAAATTCATTAAGAGCTACAGATAAATTTCTTTGCGGTGACTGACATAATTTATGGTACAAGACGTTTAATGTATGACTTTGCCAGCTAGGATCGCGTTGTTTGTTATCTTCATCCAATTGCAAATCGTTTCGTAGACTGTCATAATATTGTGCCAACTTACCATGTATGTCAGCCCAACCTTGCGGCGATGAATGGCGTTTGTGGCATAACATTTGGGTTTTGACCACATCATGATAAACCCAGCCGTTACTACGTTCCTTGAGAAAGGATGTTTCTTTTAGCCAAGTAAATAGCTCATCAGCTTCTTGTTCTGGTCTTAACTGGGCTATAACATCCCGGTTCAAGCAGCGAGGGATAGCAGCATCAAGCGCCACTTGTCGACGTTTGGGGTCATCAATCCATTTTAAAAAGCTTTTTACAGCACTGCTGCTAGGCTCAATTACCTGGTTGGGGTCATTGGGATGAGCATCTGCTAGCATTTCCATGAGCAGGGGTAAGTTTCCAGAAACGTTTAAAATCACTTCAATAATGCGATTGTCTGTAATGCCTTTGCGAGTTAGATATTGTTGGGCTTCTTCTTCTGTAAAGGGTTCCAGAGGGAAACGAACTATTAATTCTTCGTATGATGCCCAGTCATTTTTATCCAATTCTTGGCGACCGGCGATGATTATTAATATATTGGCAGATACTTTACCGTACTGGTTCTCAAAAATTTCCCGTAGCCAATTATCTAGGAATTCTCCGGTGCGTTCTGAGGTATCGAAAAACAGAACAACAGGAGTTTTATCAGCAATTTTAGAAATATCTTGCAAAAATAGCGGGGTCAGAACTTCTTCAGGTTTTTTAATTAAATTTACTTCATCTTTATTCGTTATTTTCTTTGCAACATAAGATGCCCATTCTCCGACTTGGGTAGCCAAAGCATCCTCATCTACAATCTCAAATACAGCGCCGCCAACAGGAACATGACGCGCTAGACGCACACCAGTTTTTACCATAGTTTTCCCGACAAAAGCGGAAAAGCCTTGAGGAGCATCTGGATCTGTTTCTAATTCTTGGCATTTTTGGCAGTAAACTTTGTAGCGATCGCTAAACTGCGTTAGTTTATAACCTTGCTGTTCTAACTCCTCAACTATACGACCCATGACTTCTGGTATAGTTTTTTCAGTTTCATCAGTGTAAGTCGAAATCATTTTTGCATCGTCAGCAATTTTACGAAACTGCCGCAGCAAAGTAGTTTTACCAACTCCGCCTTGACCAGAAACGTTAAATAGAAAACAACGGCGATTGTCTTCTAACGGTAATGCTAAATTTTGGCGAAATCGGTTTATTTGGTCTTCACGACCTACAAAATTTGATTGTTGACGTTGCTTAACAATATCTTGTAGACTCTTGGGCTTATCTTGTGCGTTCATAATAAGATTTAATTTTGAAGCGTCTATGTTTATAGACAGAACTACTAAATATAAAAAATGTATTTCGGAATTTTCTTAACTTTTTTGAGTTAATTTTTAGGCGTTGACCTTCTGAAGCTCGACGTTGACCTTCTGAGGCTCGATGTTGACCTTTTGAGGCTCGACGTTGACCTTCTGAGGCTCGACGTTGACCTTTTGAGGCTCGATGTTGACCTTCTGAGGCTCGATGTTGACCTTCTGAGGCTCGACGTTGACCTTCTGAGGCTCGATGTTGACCTTTTGAGGCTCGATGTTGACCTTCCGAGGCTCGATGTTGACCTTCTGAGGCTCGATGTTGACCTTCTGAGGGTCAAAAATGCCTTGGCGATTAGAAATCGCGGCTATACAGACTTGTGTTGAGCGGAGTCGAAATACAAAACCCGCACTTCTCTACGAGACGCTGCGCGAACGACAAGCTCAGTGACCACCTGCGCGGGTTTCAAAAATATTTGGATACAAAATGCAAAAACTGCATAACATAGGAGTTTTTGCAATCTATTGGAGCATTGCCATGAGCAACCTCAGCGTCCAATTTCCTGACTCTTTGTACAAAAGTTTGCAGGAACTTGCTAAACAAGACGGGATTTCTATCGATCAGTTTGTGGCGACAGCAGTTGCGGAGAAAATCGCTGCACTAACAACTGAAATTTATCTAGGGGAGTTAGCAAAGCGAGGCAGTCGAGAAAAATACGATGCAGTTTTAGCGAAAGTAGCAGATATTGAACCGGGATCTTGCGATCGCTTACCCACAGCCTAACAACGCAGTGCAGGGTCTTCACGTTCCTTTGCTAGGGGTAATAATACTATTTGTTTACTTTCTGGCGGTAGTTGTTTGACGGACTTGTGCTAACTTTCATCTTTATAAATATCGCTACGATGTCCTACTTTAATTACAGTTACTATCAAAACATCATCAATTACTTCATAAATAACTCGATAATCTCCTACTCGAAGACGATAGGAATTATCATCACCTTGTAATTTTTTTACCCCGTTTGGACCAGGTTCTATTGCCAAGTCGTTGATTTTAGTTTGTATGCGCTGTTGTACGTCTAGAGGTAGTTTCCTAAACTGCTTTTTCGCACCCTTGGAAAATTTAACTTCGTAACTCACGCAACATCTTTGTTTATTTCGTTTCTGATTTCGTTTTGAATTTCATCCCAAGACACAGTGCCATTAATACGTATATCTTCTCTAGCTTCTTTAATGGCTTTTAAGTCTTCTTCATCTTCTATATCATCGATTCTTTTTAAGAGTGCGTGAATTTCATCTAAAGTACTGTCATAAGCTTGATGTAGCAGTACGTTGATATCTTTTATTAACTGTTCTCTTTCGTTTGTTGATTTCATTTTTAATCATCCAAGCGTGGGTTTACTTTTTTTTAGATTCTTATTTCAGGGTATCAAGAGATTTGACTAGCGATGCCTGGATGCAATTGAGTTGAGTACTGGTTTGCTAGGGTGCGTTAGCAGCAGCGTAACGTATAGAAAGTATCTAAAATGATGCATTAAGAATGTAATGCAGTCTACAAATTCTTAATGTTTGTAACTTACTCATCGGAATCTGAACCAGAATCCTCATTCAAGTCTGCTAAATTTTCGCCCTCAAAATTTGCTGGTTTAAGTCTTGCCTCTTCAAGATTCGCCCCTTCAAGATCCGCCCATTCAAGATCCGTCCATTTAAGATTCGCCCCTTCAAGATGCGCCCCTTCAAGATTCGCCCCTTCAAGATTCGCCCATTCAAGATTCGCCCCTTCAAGATGCGCCCCTTCAAGATTCGCCCCTTCAAGATTCGCCCCTTCAAGATTCGCCCCTTCAAGATGCGCCCCTTCAAGATTCGCCCCTTCAAGATTCGCCCCTTCAAGATTCGCCCGTTCAAGATGCACCCCTTCAAGATGCACCCCTTCAAGATGCGCCCGTACAAGATTCGCCCCTTCAAGATTCGCCCCTTCAAGATTCGCCTGTACAAGATTCGCCCGTTCAAGATTCGCCCCTTCAAGATTCGCCCCTTCAAGATCCGCCCCTTCAAGATGCGCCCCTTCAAGATTCGCCCCTTCAAGATTCGCCCCTTCAAGATTCGCCCGTACAAGATTCGCCCGTTCAAGATTCGCCCGTTCAAGATTCGCCCGTTCAAGATTCGCATCAACAAAGTCCTTCAAAACTAAAGTGCAACCTTGTAAATCCAAAAAGCTCAGGCAATTCAAGCAAAACACATCAGTATAAGTATCGATTCTTTGCCCTTGCAAGCGGGAAATCCAGATACCGAAAGCTTCCGGTGTATGCCATTGAATCTTTGAAACTGTCTTTGTCACTCTCGCGCAAGCATTTAAGACAGCCAACAACGCTTCTTCTGCATTTCGTGCTTGTCTATTTTCTTCTTGAAAATCAGGTCTGGGAGTCAAGCGTTCCATCGGCATTCTATGACGCAACATAAAACCAATCAGATGGCATAATGTCTGCTGCCAATTGCCAACATCCAATGCATTCTGTAAACGCATTTCATCTGCAACAAAGTTAAAAAGGTATTCATCCATAGCAGATGCACCGCAGAGAATTGCCCACCTTTTTAAAGCCTCGCGCTCATCCCATCCTTCATCTGGATCATCCAGCCGATCCTTCAGCTTTTTATGAATGAGTCTAACTTCTCGCACGATGCGTTTTGCTGTCAAATATTCACCAAAACTTTTGTGAGTAAATTCAAAAGTTTTTTCTTGTTCTTTAACTCCACTCTCACGGAAATAAAAGGCAGTCAAAAGACGAGTTACGCCTAACTTTGCACTTTCCTGAAACTTCTCTAGAAGACTTTTTAAACTGCTGTGTTCGCAATGGGCTTCAATCTCTCTGACTGTTGTTGTTCGTCCATCTCCATGCCAGGAAGCTAAAGCAATTTCTTCGAGGATGCGAACAAAGTCTTTTTCTTCAATTCCACGAATGGCCGGATGTTGATAACCAGCCCAACCGCGCTGATAAACTGCTGTGAGCAAATTTGCATAAATTGCATTCAGGTTGCCGTCTGTAGGAAATTTGTTTTGCTGGTCAAAACTCAATGCTACCAAGTAATTCAGTAAGGGTTGGGCAGTAATTTCTGTAAGGTTATCTTGGTTTAACTTTTTTGGTAAGCAATCATATCCCCGTCCGCTAGCATTGCCGTATTTCTGCCACCAAATCTGACGTTGATCTTGCTGCAACAAGTTTTGGTCATCAATGTAATTCCTTCTCTCCTCTTCAGTCACAAAATAAGGCAATATATGCAAGATTTGCTGTGGTTGGCGAAAGTCGCTAATATTTGCTTGCACTACCAGTTCCCGTCCGCCGATTAATACTTGTAAGCAAGTTTCGCGGACATTAAACCGCTCTACTTTTCTTTGGACTTCACGCACAAATTGTTGAGCAATCTCGGTGGCAATTTTACCCTGCATGGCAAGCTCATCTAAACCATCAAAGATAATGAGTAAGCGTGAATCAGCCTTATCTTTATCTAAGGGATTATGTCGGAGAAAGCCATCGTCTCGGACAAACTTACCAACTGCCTCAACTAAGTCATCCGAGGGTTCAAAATGGTGCAAAGGAATAAATAAAACCGGAATTTTACCTTTTTCTGCTTGGTTAGCTGCAAATATTTTGGCAAAGGAAGATTTACCACTTCCTGGACCACCACTAATCACTCTAATCGCATCATTGCGATCGCTTTTTTCTAACCAAGCTTCTAGTTCAATTTCTAAGTCAAGAACAACTCGCTGATATTTCTCATCTTCTCTCAGCCGACGTTCAAATTCTTCTTCCTTTTCGCCCTCACCTTTCTGCTTATAGTAGGCGTGTAAAGGAACATAAACCTGTTTTAAACCAAAAGCTTCTAAAAGCATCGGTTCTTCAACCTGTTTTTGTAGCCAAGCTAAATAACGCTGCCATGACTGTTCCCGTTCATTGGCTTGAGTAAAGGGGGTATTCAGTTCTTCTTTTAAACAAGCATATTTTTCTGGATGTTTTGCCCACTCTTCATGTAGAGCATATACAAAATAGGTAGGAAGACGATGACTAATTGTCAGTGCCTGGGCTTGATTAACGCTAAAGTATTTTAACCAGTCGGCAAAAGCAGTTTTAACCGCTTCCAGAATCGGTAAATCTTTGGGACGGCTAAAAAAATCTTGGTCAATATGCAATTCTATACTTACTAGGGAATGGTTGAGGCGATCGCACAATAGCTCAAGATCGCTGTCGTTTGGTTTTTCAAACAGTAACTCTTGATTTCCTTTTATTAAACTAACTATTGCTTCTACCAAAGAACGATAAATTAGTAACCAAGCAACTTCCTCTGGTGCCGATCCTAAACCTAGTGCTGCTGTAGCTTCTACTGCATCTTTGGCTACCTCTCCCCACTGACCTAAGACCCCATTTATCACACCTTTTCCTAGTGATTTGAATAGTTCTTTAAAGTCAGCGTTAATGGGTTTATTCCATAATGCAACAGGTTTGCTAACTGAAAATCCAGAGGTATTGCTCATAGCTGTTGTATGACGCTGGTAGATGTACTGAGTTCGTATATTTCAATAAGGTTTTATCAGATTTTTCCTGAAAACCAGTAGTAAATTTAACAATTGATCTAGATATATTTCTAATTTCAGCCTCAAAGGCTCAACATTGAGGATAAAAGGCTCAACGTTGAGGTTCAAAGGCTCCGCTTAATATTTGTATGTAATTGGGTTGAGCGATGCCTGGGTTGGCCTACGTATACTGCAAATAAGTTTTAAATTAGAGAAGACTGCAACAACTGTCGTATGGATGTAGCCTGCACATGGTCAGGGAAGACGGTTAAAAAGTCATCTAGGTCTTGGATAGTTTTACGAACAGATTCTGAGGAAGCACCTTTCGATAAGGCATAGCGATATAACCGCTCTGCTGGTTGAATATATTGAGCAGCTAAATAGTAAAGGGCTAAATTAAAGGTGTTAGACCAGTCTTCAGCATCTTTTTCGTAATGCTGTTTAGCAACGTTGATGGCAATTGCTAGGTCAGCCCATGCTTTATCTGGTTGGTTAAGGGCTTGGTAGGCTAAAGCGCGATTATATAAATACCAATTACTGTCAGAATGTAAGTCAATAGCGCGGTTGAAATCTACAAGAGCTTCATTATATAGCTTCAGCATCAGGTAAGTTTGACCGCGATGGGCGATCGCCGAGTCAAGTTTGGGGTTAAGTTCGATTGCACGGTCAAAATATTCTAGGGCTTCTGGGTAACGCTTCATTAACCGATAAGTTTGACCGCGACGTGCGATCGCCCAGTCATATTTGGGGTTAAGTTCAATATAAAGGTTCTCCTCATAAACTTTTAACCCATTTGCTAATTGTTCACCCCAACGCTGAACTTCAGCAGAATCCGCATCTTTACCAGCCTGAAGCATCGTTTCTGCATATTGTTGGGCAAATTTGCGTTGATTTTTGAGTGCAGCAAGAAATTCATTCAGAGATACAGATAAATTCCTTTGCGGTGACTGACATAAATTGTGGTACAACACGTTTAATGTGTGGCTCTGCCAACTTGGATCGTGCTGTTTATTCTCTTCGTCCAATTGCAGATCGTTCCGCAGGCTCTCATAATAGTCTGCTAACTTGCCATGTATGTCAGCCCAACCCTGCGGCGATGAAAGGCGCTTGTGGCGTAACATTTGGGTTTTGACGACATCATGATAAGCCCAGCCATCAGAGCGTTCATTGACAAAGGATGTTTCTTTCAACCAAGTAAATAGCTCATCTGCTTCTTGTTCTGGTCTCAACTTGGCTATAACATCCCGATTCAAACACCGAGGAATGGCAGCATCAAGCGCTACTTGTCGCCGCTTGGGGTCATCAATCCATTTTAAAAAATGTTCTACAGCACTACTGTTAGGCTCAATTACCTGGTTGGGGTCATTGGGATGAGCATCTGCTAACATTCCCACTAGCAAGGGTAAGTTTCCAGAAAGGCGCAAAATCGTTTCAATAATGCGATTGTCCGTAATGCCTTTCCGAGTTAGATATTGTTGGGCTTCTTGTTCTGTAAAGGGTTCCAGAGGTAAACGAACTATTAACCCCTCGTAAGGTGCCCAATGATTTTTATCTAATTCCTGCCGACCGGCGATCGCTATCAATATATTGAGAGATACTTCACCGTGGCGACCCTCCAAAATTTCTCGTAGCCAGTTATCTAAGAATTCCCCGGTGCGTTCATAGGTATCAAAAAACAAAATAACAGTAGTTTCTTTTGCAATTTTAAAAATATCTTGCAAAAATAGCGGAGTCAGCACTTCTTCAGGTTCTTGAACTAATAGCACCTCATCTTTATTCGTTATTTTCTTTGCAACATAAGAAGCCCATTCTCCGGCTTGGGTAGCAAAAGCATCCTCATCTACAAAGTCAAATTCAGCACCGTCAACGGGAACTCGACGCCCCAAACGCACACCAGTTTTAAAGACAGTTTTTCTCACAAAAGCCGAAAAGCCTTGAGGAGCATCTGGATCGGTTTCTAATTCTTGGCGCTTTTGAAGGTAAACTTTGTAGCGTTCTGTAAACTGCGTTAGTTTATTACCTTGCCGTTCTAACTCCTCAGCTAGACGACCCATGACTTCTGGTACAGTTTTTTCAGCTTCATCGATGTAAGCCGAAATCATTTTTGCTTCGTCAGAAATTTTACGAAACTGTCGCAGCAGGGTACTTTTACCAACTCCGCCTTGACCCCAAAGGTTATACAGAAAACGACGGCGATCGTCTTCTGGGGGTAATGCTAAATTTTGGCGAAATTGGTTTACTTGGTCTTCACGACCCACAAAACCTGATTGTTGGCGCTGCTTAAGAATATCTTGTAGACTCTTGGGCTTGTTTTGTGGGTTCATTACAAGATTCAATTTCGGGATATTAATGTTTATAGAATAACTACTAAATATAAATGCTGTATTTCGGAATTTATTAAACTTATTTTAGGTAATTTTGACGTGTAACCTTAATTTAATTCCAATTTTGACCTTCTGAGGCTCGACGTTGACCTTCTGAGGCTCAATGTTGACCTTCTGAGGCTCGACGTTGACCTTCTGAGGCTCGACGTTGACCTTCCGAGGCTCAATGTTGACCTTCTGAGGCTCAATGTTGACCTTCTGAGGCTCAACTTTGACCTTCTGAGGCTCAACTTTGACCTTCTGAGGCTCAACTTTGACCTTCTGAGGCTCGACGTTGACCTTCTGAGGCTCAAAAATGCCCTGGCGACTAGAAGTCGCGGCTACACAGACAAAACCCGCACTTCGACAAGCTCAGTGACCACCTGCGCGGGTTCCAAAAATCTCTGAATTCAAGACGCAAAAAGGGCATAACATTGTTATGCCCCTACAAATGAGGTGTATTTTACTAAGTTGACAACTGGTATAGTTGCCTGTTTCAAGCTTTAGCTAACTGGGACTTCGGATTGCTTTTTCTTAGAACGGCGGTTAAACCTGCGTCCCATCTCATCAATGACTGCATCTAAACCTGCGACATCACCGCTAGCTTTGGCATAACTATAAACTGCTAATGCTGCTGCATACGCTTCACTAGCAGCAGTTATACAGGTATCATCCACCAATTCTTGCAGTTGCGTTAGAGACAACAGCACCGGATACAAGTCCTCATATATTTCCAAGTCCCGGCGCATTTCTTCTAAATCAAAGTAACGAGGCAAAAAGTTAGGGTTTTGTGTTGCCACTTGTAAGGCTTTGCTGACAAAAGCCCGACTTTTATCTCCCATCTTCAGCATTGTTCGCCGATCTTCAGGGGTCAAATCAACCAAAAACGGTAACTTTTCTCTAATTGTAGCGATCGCCTGCATGACCGCTTCTTTGTCTGCTGGGGCTAAACTGGCACTGATACGATTTTCTGCCATTTTTAATACTCCTTTAGGGTACTTAATTTCAGTATTCCCAAAGTTATAGAAGCGATCGCATTCATCAGAGGGGAACACTCAAAAATACTTACAATTGTCAACTCCCAACTCTGCCCTTGAATTTATAATTTTTTAAGCCATAATTCAGTCAAGCTTGTATTTCAAGCAAAAGTGCCCGATAACCTGCTTGAACAAAGTGTTGATCGGCCGTTACTGCAATTATTAAGCCCCGGTCTTGCATGACAATAAAGGAAATACAATCAGTTAACCCCAAGTTTTGTCTAGACGGGACTGATAAAGTTGTAAAGCACGGTTGAGCAGTTGTGTGTCTACACTCACAATATTTATATTTGGTGTTTGATAGCACTGCTCGATCAACTGTATTGCGGCTGTGCGATTAAAAGCACTCAAAGCATTACCAACTTCGATTAAAACAGCTTCAGTTACCCATACTTCTACAGCATTTGGGATATGCGGTAGCACTATTTTTGCCTTCAGATGGTATTGATCGCGTACATTCAGTAACGCTTGGATAAAAACAGTGTCTAAAAATATTCGCTCACCCGTCATGTGTTAATTTCAGGCTGACGTTTTGGTGTGCCATACAAGTAATGGTCATGTTGACTTGCCCAATCTTCGGGTGCATCAACTGTCCCCGTTAAATCTTCTAAAACATCCCACACATCAGTCGCTTTAATTTGAGATGAGCTAATATCCTCAGAAACAATGGTAATCACATAGCGTTTGTTCGGTTCTAAATCAGGTGGAATATCTGGGCGCAAAACAGAACCATCAAATGTAACGGTTATAATTTTGCTCATTGTTCTATTTCTCCTAACCGCTAATTACAGCGATCGCATCAATCTCTACCAACACATCTTTAGGTAAGCGCGATACCTGCACACAAGCCCGCGCTGGGGCTGTATTTTCCGGGAAATATTTCGCATATACGGCATTCACCGCCGCAAAATCATTCATATCAGCTAGAAATACAGTGGTTTTCACTACATCTTGAAAAGTCGCTCCGGCTGCTGTGAGAATGGCTTCAAGATTAGCTAATACCTGCTCAGTTTGTTTTTTGACATCATCAGTGTACACAACATCACCAAGGCGGGGATCGATGGCAATTTGTCCAGCGATGAATACAAATTGACCTGAAGCTGCGATCGCTTGATTATAAGGCCCGACTGGTGCGGGTGCGTTATCAGTATTAATTACTTTACGGGTCATAGATATTACTTTCTCTAACGATGTTTCCTGTTTACCGATTTCTGCTTTAGCTGCGATCGGTTTGTAGACTTCTCCATCTGGCATTATCGCACCAGTTAGGTCTGCATCTTTAAAGGTCGTCCCATAGATATTTGCCCCAGTTAAATTTGCCTTTTTCAGGTTTGCACCATTAAGGTTTGCCATCATTAGGTTTGCATATAAAAGACAAGCTCTTTCTAGATTTGCGCCTTGTAGACACGCTTTATTAAGGCTTGCTCGTTCTAAGGAAACCCTGACTAAATCTGCTTCAGCTAAATTGACCTCTGATAAATTACATTTCTCCAAAGTAACTCCTCGAAGTTTAGCTTTCTGGAGATTTGCACCGGAAAAGTTTACTTCAGTTAGCTTTACCTGAGTAAAGTTGGCTCTAGTAAAGTCTGCTCCACTTAAATTTGCATTACTCAAGTTTGCATAACTTAAGTCTGCATCACTTAGGTCTGCCCAACTAAGATTGATTGAAGAACCTTCTATTCCACTCAAATTTGCATTTGTTAGAGATGCTCTACTGAGGCTGGTACTATTAAGTTTTGCCCTAATCAGGGTTGCCTCACTCAAATCTGCTCCATTCCAATTTGCACTAAATAGGTCTATCTCACTTAGGTCTGCACCTTTAAGGTCTATACCTTGGCGATTTCCTTTATGAAACTGCCGTGTCCCTGCTGCGTATCTTTCCAAAAATTCCTCAGCGTCCATAATGCACCTTTAAATACCACTGACACAGTATAATCACAAAAACTTTGTGTCACAGGTATTCCTCTCCTCTCTTCCTTTGCGCCCTTTGCGTCCTTCGCGGTTCGTTCCTCTTACCCCAACCTCGGACGTATCCCATAATGCCGATACCGCCAATAATCGCGCAAAATGCGATCGTGGTCAAAACATAAATTACCAGGCACTCGCCAATACTCAAAAATGCCTACACCCTTAGCATCATCTCCAGCCACAGGTTCCCCCGTAGCTGTCGCCAAAAACACAATACTAATGGTATGCTGACGCGGATCGCGATCGGGGTCAGAATATACCAGTAATTGTTCAACTAATTCTACCTGTAAACCCGTCTCTTCCTCAGCTTCTCGCCGCGCCGCCACTTCCACCGCTTCGCCATAATCTACAAAACCACCAGGAATAGCCCAACCTAAAGGTAGATTATGTCTTTCAATTAACACTATTGGCCGATGAGGTCGATCTACTAGTTCAATGATGATATCAACTGTCGGTGTAGGATTTCGGTAAGTCATAGTTATTTAGTCATTAGTCAGTAGTCATTGGTCATTAGTCATTAGTCATTGGTTATTCCCAAAGGACAAAGGACAAAGGACAAATGACAAACAAAATGAGTTTACTTGATTTCCCCTGCAAATACCGTTCAGTGATAAATTTGATGCGATCGCCTAGCGTTTCCATCAGACAATTGCTCCCTCTCATAATTCAGGTTACTTATGCCTTTTCCTAGATCCAGTGGCATTTTGCTGCATCCTACCTCCTTTCCCAGTCGATTTGGCATTGGGGATTTAGGCTTAGAAGCCTATCACTTCATTGATTTTCTTAAAGAGAGCCATCAACAATATTGGCAAGTTTTACCACTGGGCCCCACTGGATACGGCAATTCTCCGTATATGTGCTACTCGGCAATGGCAGGAAGTCCTCTGCTAATTAGCCCAGAAAAGCTCTTAGAAGAGGGTTTGCTATCTGAAGAAGACTTTGCTAATTTACCAGAATTTCCGTTAGAAAAGGTAGATTTCGAGCAGGTTGTACCGATTAAGATTGGGCTACTCAAAAAAGCCTGTGACAACTTTAGAACCAATGCTACGCCCATCCAGCAGAAAGAGTTTGCAGGTTTTTGCGACAGTAAAGCTTATTGGCTAGATAATTACGCCTTATTTATGGCGCTGAAAGATGCCAACGAGAATGCAAACTGGCACTCATGGAAGCCAGAATTTGTCAAGCGCGATCCCCAAGCATTGGAGCAAGCACAGCATCGGCTCAACGGAGATATTTATTATTACAAATTCGTCCAATTTGAGTTTTTTCGCCAGTGGTCAGAACTAAAAAGTTACGCTAATATGCGCGGCATTAACATTATTGGCGATATCCCCATCTACGTATCTCATGATAGTGCCGACGTGTGGGCGCATCCCAACATTTTTTGCTTAGACGAAGAGACAGGTGCTGCTGCCCAAATGGCAGGAGTTCCACCAGATTACTTTAGCGCCACCGGTCAATTGTGGGGCAACCCGGTTTACAACTGGGAGGAATTGCAAAAACAAGACTTTAAGTGGTGGGTACAGCGCTTTGAGGCAATGCTGGATTATGTAGATATAATTCGCATTGACCACTTCCGGGGCTTCGAGGCTTATTGGGCTGTGCCGCAAGGTGAACAAACTGCCATCAATGGTAAATGGGTGGAAGCGCCTGGAGATGCCTTTTTTGAAGTGATTAGGCAAAAGTTGGGCAAGCTACCCGTCTTAGCAGAAGATTTGGGAGTAATTACACCAGGGGTCGAAGCGCTGCGAGACAAGTATGAATTTCCGGGGATGAAAATTTTGCAATTTGCCTTTAGTGCTGATTCCACTAATCCATTTTTACCATTCAATTATCGGCACAATGCTGTAGTTTATACCGGGACTCACGATAATGATACAACTATAGGCTGGTTCAATACAGCTGAGGACGAGGAAAAGCAAAACTTGTTGCTTTATTTAGGTTCTATCAGCCCTGATGGCATTCACTGGGATTTGATTCGCCTAGCTTTGAGTTCTATAGCCAATCAAGCGATTATTCCTTTGCAAGATATTTTGGGATTAGGAAACGAAGCGCGGATGAATTTTCCCAGTATTGCTGAGGGTAACTGGGAGTGGCGCTATCAACCAGGAGCGATAACAGACGAATTGCGCGATCGCTTGAAAGTTCTTACTAAACTCAATGGACGCGCTCCGCAAGAGCAGTGAGTGCTGAGTCCTGAGTGCTGAGTCCTGAGTGCTGAGTTAAGAATCTCACTTCTTAACTCAGCATTCAGAACGGGCTAAACGCCCCGCTTTCGCTAACAGAACTGTTTTGCCCCATAACCCATATTTCAAAACTTAGGTTTTGCAGCAATCCTAACTTCTTCCTCTTTCCCTGGCTCTCCCATTTCCTTAGCTTTCTCTTGATTGACGCTCACCAACACCCCACCAGCATTATCAGTTTTCACTGTCAGTTGCTCTTGGGCTTTCCAAACTCGGTGAGTTCCCTCTGGCAAAATACCCTCAAACTCGGTTTTGCCATCGGCTACTATACGAATCCAAGATGAGGCTTTCAAAGTTACACCAACCTGTACAACCTGTCTCTTTTGGACACCGCTTAGGGTATCGCTGACTGGTTGTACCTGTGTTGACTCTTTTAGTTGAGCTAGTTCTGGTTTAACAACAGACTTTTGTTTTGGATATTGCTGGTTTGGGCTATTACTTGCTTGTAGTAAGGCGTTATTTAATAACTGAGATAACCCATTTACAGAGCATACTATTAGGAATATGTAAAGAAAGTAAAGATGAATCGGACGTAGTTGAGCCAGGGGTGAACTATTCCCCTTACTTAGAGGACTAACTTGTGCAGAACTGATCGGAAAAGTGCCAGAAAATTCTACTCCATTCAAGCCTAGTGCATCGGCAAATTGTCTGATCAAACCCTGAATATAGACTGGTTCTGGTAGATCGTTTAAATTACCTTCTTCGATCGCCTGCAATAATCTCCGGGGAATCCGAGTCAATGCAACCACTTGCTCTAGGGATAGACCCTGTTCTTGACGCAATGCCCAAAGTTGAGCGCCTAATTCTGCCAACTTTTCGGCTCGTTGTTCCTCTAATGAAAGTGATGGCTGGTGCTTATTTTTCTTTCTTAGCCATTTCATGCCTACTGACACTCCTTAACTCCACTGAATCAATAATTAGGTTGCGCGATCTGATCTTGCAAAAAGTGAATCTCACGATCTTTGAGGGAACGATATTTACCCTCTGATAAAAAGGGTTGCTTTGGAGTTTGTAATTGAATTGGGCCGATAGCAGTCCGATGCAGCTTGATTACTGGGTATCCTAACTGTTGAGCTATACGGCGAATTTGGCGATTTCTTCCCTCCTGCAACACTATTTCTAAAACGCTTTCCTCGGTACGACGTTCTATTAGGCGTACCTTAGCGGCCCTGGTTTTTCTACCCTCCAACATCACACCTTGACGCCACGTCTGTAGTACTGTTTCTGGAGGATGTCCTTTGACCAAAACATGATATGTCTTGGAAATACTGTGACGTGGATGGGTTAGTCCAAATGTCAGTTCTCCGTCATTTGTCAGGATTAATGCTCCTGTAGAGTCTGCATCTAGACGGCCAACTGGGTGAATACCTGAACCCTCCCGTAATTCTTTCGGTAGTAGATCCAGGACTGTTGGTCTGCGATGAGGGTCGTAGCAAGTAGAAACCACTCCCGCAGGTTTGTGCAGCAATAGATATATTAAAGCCGGACGCTGCTTTTCGGATACAGGCTGACCATCAATTGCGATCGCATCTTTTTCGGGATCGACTTTTTGACCTAAATGTGCCAATACCCCATTAATCCGCACCCGTGACTGCCTAATCATTTCTTCGGCTTCACGACGTGAGGCGATACCCCATTGAGCAAGAATTTTTTGTAACCGTACCTCCATGTGGAAATTGCTTATTTACTGTTATCAATTAAATGATATTTGCATTTTGTAGCGAGTAGGCATAAATGTTACATTTAAAGCTTATTTAATTTCGGTTCGGTTGTTGAGCAAATACTCCCAAACAAATTGGTTAAATGCCAGAGCAAAATCCCCAAACAACAAGTGGAAATAAAATCCGCATAATTACGCAAGTACTCACAACCGCTGTCAAGCTTTGGTTGAGAGCGCAGGTCAGCCAAATATCGGCATTAGAAGTGGAGATTAAAGCTAGCGATCGCCAACTTTTCTCTGGACGCATTCCTTCGGTATCTGTTTTTGCTACTCATGCAGTTTATCAAGGTCTCCTAATTACACAAATTCAATTAATAGCAGAAAATATTCGGGTAAATATCGGTTCCGTACTCAAGGGGAAACCTCTACGACTGTTAGAAACAGTACCAGTGGTTGGCGATTTGATTGTAGACGAGAAGGATCTGAATGCTTCTCTCTCATCAGACTTATTATCGACTGCTTTGAGCGATCTCTTGGTTAAGGTTTTACGAAAAGATTATTCTCAGTCACAACCAATCAAGTGGCAAGAAATTATCCTTGGGAACAACCAAATTATACTGCGAGGTTTGAGAGTAACCAATAGTGAAACAACGCCTCTAGAGATTTGTCTGGGCTTACAATTACTCAGTGGACATGAGTTGCAACTGGTACATATCCCAATCAAGCCAGACCAAGGAGATATATTAAAGGACAATTATGAGTACAATCTCGATCTTGGCTCAGATGTCGATATCCAAGAATTAACGCTGATCCCAGGCAAGCTAGTATGTCGTGGACGGATTAACGTTAACCCTTGATGATGACAAATGAAAAAATATTAATATCCTATTTTAAATGATGTGGCGTCCTCGGAAGAGCAGGGGTGCAGAGGTGTAGGGGAGCAGGGGAGCAGGGGAGCCGAGGATAAGATAAGTTGTAGTAAGTTTTCCCCTCTGCCCCTCTGCCCCTCTGCCCCTCTGCCCCTTCTGCCCAATGCCCAATACCCAATACCCAACTCACCTATTTACTAAGTAGTGGCAAAAGTAATGTCACAAAATAGTAAACCAAAGGTGCTGTGAAAATATAACTATCGGTACGGTCTAAAATACCACCATGACCGGGGATTAATTGCCCAGAATCTTTAACTCCAGCATCCCGCTTGAGCATAGATTCTGTGAGATCCCCTAAAAGACTAGCAATGCCAATCAGCAAACCCAATGCTAAACCTGTGAAAGGGGATTTAGGTAAGTGGAGATAATAGGCTCCTGCTATGGCTACGGCAACACTTGAAGTAATACCAAAGACAGCACCTTCAACAGTTTTTTTCGGGCTAATGTCAGACAAACGGGTTTTCCCAAAGAATTTGCCAATAGTGTAAGCACCGATATCAGCTGCCCAAATACACAAAAAAGTCAGTAGTGTGGCTGTAAAACCTTGTGCTAAAGAAGCGGAATTTGCCTTTTCCCAAAAATCTGCCCAGGTTGTGGGCCAGTAACCTCCGAAAGGGAGATTGCTAAAAGCAGCGCTATCAATTGCTCGTAACCGCACCCAATAACTTGGTAAATAACCGACGTAAAACAGCCCCATAATAGAAGCGGAAACATCAGCGATCGTGGCAAATTTGGGTTGAAACAGCAGGTAAAAACAAATAAGTGTGCCAGCTATTGGCATCACAGCGTCAGCTAAACTGCCATCAAGGGTACAAATCACCAGCAAGACTTGGCTGACACCCATAGTGGTTTTAGCGGCGGGAGCGATGCCTCTGGCTCGCACCAAATTAAAATATTCCTGTTGACCCAAAAAGATGATGACCGCAAAGATGATGGTAAAGTACCAACCCCCCAAAAGGGTTGCGGAAAGAGCAAGAGCGATCGCAACAATTCCACTAATAATCCGAGACCAAGGCATAGAAGTATTAAATATTGGGAATGGGGCATTGGGCATTGGGCATTGGGCATGGGGCATTAGGCATTGGGTACAAGAGGCAGATGTGCAAAGGGGCAGATGAAGCAGAGGGGAAAAACTTATTGCAATTTATCCTCTGTCCCCTGCTCCCCTGCTCTCTCATCTCTGTTTTTCCCCTTTCTTTGCCGCTCCATACTTTGACAAGGCTCAGTACAAGTGCCCCATGCTCCATGCCTCATTCCCTAATCCAGTTTCTCACCACTGAGGATAAAAATGGGATCGACGGCGGTAAAGGTTTGAGAAAAGCCGCGTGTCTCTAGGCGGTTAACCGCAGACTGAACGACTTCGATATTTCTAGCTCTTAATAGGGAAAAGCTCTGGGAAATAGCATATAGACTTTCTAGATTAGCAGCTGTGGCTACAACCCGACCGGATGGTGGTAAATAATGCCAAGCTGCTTGCAGTATTTCCTGAATGGGGCGACCTCCCTCAATACAAACGCGATGAGGGGTAATTTTGAGGTCATGTAAACACTCTGGGGCGCTGCCTTCAACAACTTCGACATTTTTCACATCAAAGCGATCGCAGTTACGCTTAATCAGACTAGCTACTTCTTCGTCCCTTTCGATAGCGATAATTTGTCCGCCTGGACACAATAGCCCCACCTCTACCGGAATTGTACCTGTCCCTGCGCCAATATCCCACAACACAGAATCTGATTTTAGCCGCAGTTGAGAAATCAATAGCAGTCGAACTTCTCGCTGGCTCAGGGGAATTCCTGGCAAATGCTCAAATAAGTCATCGGGAATACCTGGGGTAATATAAGGCCAAAGTTGGGAGGGCATAGAATTACGCAATTATACTAAAGATATCGATTTGCCATATTGAAAAGCTATCAGCTATAAAACTTTTCAACCGTAGCATTACAAGAAACCATAATGATTGGCGAAATATTAAGCGATCGCTACGAAGTTCAGCAGCTATTAGGAAAAAAAGCAGGGCGGCGGACGCTATTAGCTCGTGATTTGCAAACTCAAAAATTAGTTGTCATTAAATTACTCTCTTTTAGTAGTGACTTTGAGTGGGATTCACTCAAGTTGTTTGAGCGAGAAGCTGAAACTTTAAAAAACCTAGCACATCCCTCAATTCCTGGCTATTTAAACTATTTTGAGGTAAATTTACCAACCATCAAAGGATTTGCTCTAGTACAGACTTATATCCCTGCACAAACTTTAGAGCAATGTTTGCAAACTGGGCGGACTTTTACGGAAGCTGAAGTCAAACAGATAGCCAAAGCACTTTTAGAGATTCTCGTTTACCTACATGAACTACATCCGCCTGTAATTCACCGTGATATTAAGCCTAGCAATATTTTATTGGGGGAGCGTTCTGGCAATAGTGTCGGTCAAGTTTATTTGGTAGATTTTGGCTCAGTACAGACAGTCTTGGCTACCGAAATCGGTACAAGAACTGTAGTAGGAACCTATGGCTATATGCCACCAGAGCAATTTGGCGGACGCACTGTTGCAGCATCAGACCTTTATAGTTTAGGCGCAACCTTAATTTACTTGGTGACGGGTACTCATCCAGCCGATTTACCCCAAAAAGATTTTCGCATTCAGTTTGAACAACTGGCTAATCTCAGTCCCAGCTTTAACAATTGGTTAAAGTGGATGATTGAACCTAGTTTAGAACGACGTTTGAGTTCTGCTGACCAAGCGATGTCTACGACGGGCTCCGCCTACGCAGCTTTAGATAAACCACAACCGACAAACTTGCCTACTTTGGTTGTTGGCAAACCAGATGGGAGTAAGATTCAACTAACCAAAAATGGGGATTCTCTAGAAATTATCGTTCCACCATCTGGTTTCGATCCATCAATAGTATTTACAGGTTTATTTGCGATCGTCTGGAATTCATTTATTTTATTTTGGACAATTGGCGCACTTTCAGCACCTTTTCCTGTCAACATCCCCTTTGCGTTGTTTTCACTTCCATTTTGGGGTGCTGGCTTGATGATGGTGTATAAATTTTTCTTTCATTTTTTTGGACGCATCTGCTTACGCCTGAATCCCGAACAAATTTCCCTAACTTGGGAGTTGTTTGCTTGGAAATTTTATCGTCCCCGTGCATCGCCAAGACAAAGTATTAATAAATTAGTTTATATTCCCAAACATTTTACGAAAGATTCTGAAGGTACGAGAATTGCCGTTCCTGCACAATTGGATATTTGGGTAGGAGTAAAAAAATATCAACTTGGTGGTAGTGATGGTGCAATTAAATCGGAAGCGGAACTGGAATGGCTGGCTCAGGAATTAAGCGATTGGTTAGGTTTGCCAATTACCAATCCAATGAGAAGTTAGTTGCGCCGATCAGTGGCGAACTTATGGGATGTGAGCCATCAATGTCTATATTTAATTACAGATGCCTTAGAGGAAATTTATATGTTTGGACTGGGATGGCCAGAAATAGCTGTAATTAGCATAGTCGCTATTCTAATTTTCGGCCCAAAAAAAATTCCTGAACTCGGAACTGCACTGGGCAAAACCCTGCGAGGTTTTAAGGAGGAGATGAAAACTCCCAGCGAGGAAACCAATCAGGAAGAAGAAAAACAGTAATTAAAAGAGTCAGGAGGAGCCAACACGCTGCTTTCTCCTGATTTCTGGCTACAGCAAGGTATTCACCACAGAAGAAGGCGCGATCCCATTTTGGGAATCGATCGTAGTTGTGCCGGGATTTGGTTGATGTGTCTCTTCCTTCGCTAAACCACGCAGCTTAATTAACTTAATTGCGCGAGTAACGCTTTCTGGCAAAATTACCACCAGACTGTTATCAGGAGCCATATCTAAGCCTTTATTGATTGCTTGGGTTTCATCCAGAATTGATTCATAGCGGCTATCAGGCTTAACTTCCGTGATGCCTTGAATAATCAACTGGGCAGCTGAACCACGTAAGCGTCCCCGTGTATCATCGTCTTCTTTGATGATGATGTAATCAAAAATTTGTGCTGCTAATTTACCCAAAGTAACAAAGTCTTCGTCGCGGCGATCGCCTGGCCCGCCAATTACGCCAATCCGTTGTCCTGTAGTCCAGTTCCGCACAAAGGAACCTACAGCTTCATAACTGGCTGCGTTGTGGGCATAGTCCACCAAAGCGTGGTAGTTGCCTAAATTAAATAGATTCATTCGTCCTGGCGTTTGGCTAACTGAAGCCCGGAAGGTCTTCAAACCAGCACGAATCTGCTCAATTGTGACGTTTTGCACAAACGCTGCCAAACTTGCTGCTAAAGCGTTGGCAATCATAAACGGCGCACGTCCGCCCATTGTTAAAGGTATATTTTCAGCTCTTTCTATGCGGTGTGTCCAATCACCTTTAACAATTGACAAATAGCCATTTTCATATACTGCTGCTACTCCACCCTTTTGAATGTGCTTCCGCACTAATTCCGAATCGGGGTTCATGGTGAAGTAAGCAATATTAGCTTTAGTTTTTTCTGACATAGCAGCGACGCGGCGATCGTCGGCATTAAGTACCGCATAGCCATCAGGGAACACAGCTTCCGCTACTACACTTTTGAGGTTAGCTAACTGCTCAATGGTATCTATATCGCCGATTCCTAAATGATCGGCGGCTACATTCAATACCACCCCCACATTTGCGGCTTCAAAGCCCAATCCAGAGCGGAGAATGCCACCGCGAGCTGTTTCCAGTACTGCTACTTCTACTGTGGGATCTTGGAGGATGACGTGAGCACTTTGGGGGCCTGTATTATCACCAGCTTCTACTAAGTAATCACCGATGTATGTTCCATCAGTAGTAGTATAACCTACTACTTTTCCAGTCTGTTTATAAATATGTGCTAGTAGTCGAGTAGTTGTGGTTTTACCATTAGTACCCGTGATGCTGAGGATGGGAATTTGGCTGGATTGCTCGTTAGGAAACAGCATATCCATTACTGCACCAGCAACGTTGCGGGGAATACCCACACTTGGGGCAACGTGCATCCGAAAACCGGGAGCAGCGTTAACTTCAACAATCACGCCATCTACTTCCCGCAGAGGACGGCTAATATCTGTGGTGACGATATCGAGTCCAGCGATATCCAAACCGATTATTTTGACTACTCGTTGTGCCAACCACAGATTTTCTGGGTGAATTTCATCGGTACGGTCGACGGCACTACCACCTGTACTCAAGTTTGCTGTTGCCCTGAGATAACAAATAGTGCCCTTGGGTGGCACGCTATTTAGGGTGTAACCTTGCCTTTCTAACAGTTGGTAGCTGGTGCGGTCTAGTTCAATCTTGGTCAGGACGTTATCATGTCCTTCACCGCGATTTGGGTCAAGGTTTGTTTCTTCAATCAGTTCGGCAATGGTGGATCTGCCGTTGCCAATGACATGAGCCGGGACACGTTCGGCTACTGCTACTACTTTGCCATTTACCACCAGTACCCTGTGGTCGCGCCCAACATAATATCTTTCGACAATAATTGATCGGGAAACTTGTCTGGCAGCTTCATATCCGGCTTCAGCTTCTTCCCAAGTTCTGATATCAATGGTGATCCCACGTCCATGATTGCCATCCAGAGGCTTGATGACGATGGGATAGCCGCCAACGAATTCAATGGCTTGTTCTAAGTCGTCTAAGAAGTTAATTACTGTACCTCTGGGTACTGGCGCACCAGCAGCAGCGAGGATGCGTTTAGTGGCTTCTTTATCGCAAGCTAGTTCTACACCCAGAATGCTGGTGTTATCAGTCATTGTGGCCTGCATCCGCTTCTGGTTAACGCCGTAGCCTAGCTGAATCAAAAAGCGGGCTTCCAGCGACATCCAGGGAATACCTCTTTTTTCTGCTTCTTTGACGATCGCTTCCGTAGAAGGCCCCAAGGAAGCATCACGGGTAAAATCTTTCAGGTCTTGGATATCTTGCTCTAGTTCTGCTTTGGGATAACGGCCTCGATCGACGATACTCTGGCACAGCCGTACTGCGGCTCGTCCAGCGTAGCGTCCCGCTTCCTCATTCAGATATTCGATTACTACTTGATAAATTCCGGGTGTGGCAGTTTCGCGGGTGCGACCAAAGCCGACATGCATACCAGCTAATTCTTGGAGTTCTAAGGCTACGTGTTCCACTATGTGGCCGATCATAGTGCCTTCTTTGACTCGCATTAGAAAACCACCGCGACAGCCAGGCGAACAATAGTGGCCCTCCAGACTTGGCAGCGCCTCAACTAATCCTTCATAAAAGCCAGGGATTTCATTCGAGGGCGTCTCGCCAAGGGTTTCTAAATCGAGGCGCATGACGATCAGTTTGTGGCGTCGAATGCTCCAATAGTTTGGGCCGCGTAATGTCTGGATCTTGAGGATTCTCATGGGAATAGGTAGATGGAGATTCGGAACCAAAATTCTAGTTTCTTACTGGAATTGACCGCTAAACTGTTTCTAATGAACAGTTTTTTCTTTTTACATGGTATTCTTATCATTTTTCTACGGTAAGAAATAATAAATGTGCGGTCAACTCAGTGTAACCTCAGATACTCTATCCCGTCAGCTGGAGATTCGGTGTACAGCAGGCAATACAGTCCGCTGGTACAAGTGGAAGCGATCGCCGTAGCTGAGGATATGGAGACGTAAATTATGCACGGTTAAAGGTTCATTAGCACCGACATGGGGTTCGTTGGTATGGGTCAACTCAGTGGGATCGACAATGGTGACACTGCCTTTGCCCATAACTTGTAGCCAACCATCACGTTCAAAAACTGCACAAGTATCTTCGTCAATGCCAATACCTAAGCGATCGGGATGAGCTGAGATCGCACTAATCAGTCGCCCCATCCGATTACGGTTGTGAAAGTGTTGGTCAACGATTACTTCCGGAATAAATCCCAAACCCGTTGCCATATCCACTAGGGAACGATTGGGCGTCTCTCCACTACCGCCGCCAGCAATCATGTGATGCCCCATCACCGCCGCTCCTGCACTGGTGCCTGCTAACGTAAGTTGTCCCGCCCTCACCCGCTGACGAATAATTTCCATTGCTGGCGTATCTGCCAATACGCCACAAAGACGCAGCTGGTCTCCTCCTGTCAAAAATACCCCACTACAGGCTTCTAAGGATGCTTTGATCTGGGAGGCTTCACACTGTTCTCGTTCGCGGATGTCTAAAATCTCTACCTTCTGGGCACCCATTTCTTCAAAAATGCGAATATACCGACCACCGATGATGGCAGGTTCGCGAGAGGCAGATGGAATAATTGTAATATAAGCCTTACTAGCACCGGCGCGTCCAAAAAAAGTTCGTAGGATTTCGCGCCCATGAACTTTATCTTCTGCACCTCCGATAACCAGAACGGCGGTTTTAGTTGCTTGGGGTGTCCTCATTTCTAGCGATTTAGCTTGTAATTGCGGCATTTTGTTTCTCCTGTCAACAACTTCAGGTGAATTTAACAAGGTTCAGTTGCCTGATAATTTTTGCGCTTTGCAACTTTTGAGAGGACACTTTTTGGAAGTTTGGAACTGGGTCAGCCACTCTCCAAATTCTCGCTTAACGCAGACGAAACCTCAGTCTAAACGTGTTTGTTTCCATTCTTCAAACCCAGCGCCTTGTTTTTCACCTGTCCACTTGCAGCAGGGCAAAATAGTCTTTAAGTGGCTAGATTCCCCTTTTAGAGTTGGGGACGAGCAGTTAAGACTACGCTTTTTTCTGAGGCTGGCTCGATGCATCCTGGAAGTTGTTAACTTGATAAGATTATTAATTTAAATGTAGTTGTGACAACATTTAAACATAAATTAAGTAATTAGAAAAACTTTTAATCCCATCTAAAATCCAAGAGGTCTGGTAGTTTTAGATACTATTGATAAAGTTTAACTGGAGTTTGACCCGACCTTGGCTTGCTGGTGTTTGCTAGACATTCAAATTTAAGATTAGTGTCCTCGAATACGAATAACTGTGCGCTTTGATATAGTTACGCTTTTTCCTGACTGTTTTAACTCTGTTCTCAATTCTGGACTGCTGGGTAAAGCCTTAGCCAAACAGATTGCCGAAGTGCATCTGGTTAATCCACGGGACTTTACCACTGACAAGCACCGAAAAGTAGATGATGAACCCTACGGCGGCGGTGTTGGGATGCTAATGAAGCCAGAACCTATTTTTGCCGCTGTGGAGTCGCTGCCGGTTCTACCCCGAAGAGAAGTAATTTTGATGAGTCCACAGGGTCAAGCAATTAATCAACCTCTTTTGAAAGAATTGGTGACAAATTATGACCAGTTAGTAGTTATTTGTGGGCATTACGAGGGAGTGGATGAGAGGGTGCTACATTTGGTAACTCGTGAAGTATCTTTAGGCGATTTTATTCTGACTGGTGGGGAAATTCCAGCAATGGCTTTGATTAATGGCGTGGTGCGGCTGATCCCAGGAACCGTGGCCAAAACTGAATCCCTCACAGCAGAAAGTTTTGAGGAAGGGTTATTGGACTATCCCCAATATACTCGTCCTGCGAATTTTCGTGGTTTGAAAGTGCCTGATGTCTTGCTCAGTGGGAATCACGCAGCGATCGCAAAGTGGCGTTACGAACAACAAATTCAAAAAACCCGCGATCGCCGCCCCGATCTCCTGGAGAAATTGAAGCAGGGGGAGCAGGGGAGCAGGGGAGCAGAGGAGCAGAGGAGCAGGGGAGCAGGGGAGCAGGGGAGCAGGGGAGCAGGGGAGCAGAGGAGCAGAGGAGCAGGGGAGCAGGGAGAAGAGAATAATTTCTAACTCTTGACAAATGACAAATGACAACTGACAACTGACAACTGAACAACTGAACAAATGACAAAAATTCGTATTGGTAACGGCTACGATATTCACCAACTGGTGAGCGATCGCGCTTTGATTTTAGGTGGAATTCAAATTCCTCATGAACTGGGTTTATTGGGGCACAGTGACGCTGATGTACTGACCCACGCGATTATGGATGCCATGCTTGGAGCATTATCTTTGGGGGATATTGGTCATTATTTTCCCCCTAGCGATCCCCAATGGGCGGGAGCAGATAGTTTAGTACTATTAACTCAAGTACATCAATTGATTCGCGATCGAGGTTGGCAAATCGGAAATATGGACTCGGTGGTAGTAGCAGAACGTCCAAAATTAAAACCGCATATTCACAATATGCGCGAGAAACTAGCGGCGGTTTTAAAATTAGAACCAAATCAAATCGGTATCAAAGCTACCACTAACGAAAAACTAGGCCCTGTTGGACGTGAAGAAGGTATATGTGCTTATGCTGTCGTCTTGCTAGTTGCTTCAGAATAACTTTTATTTTAGTCCCTGATAAAGATATTGAAGACTGATTAGGATGGAAATAAATTTGAAATTATGAAATTTTTTAAAAAAATATTTCTGGCAATTAAATATTTTTGGTTGCCAATAATTTTGACTTCAGCTACAGCACTTACACTTACCGCCTGCAATCCAGTTAATTTCAAAAGTTCAGCTGCTCAAGTGCCGCAATTGGTAAGTAGCATTCTCAGTGACCCCCAAACTTTTAACTTTCCTCTGAATCAAGATGCATCAACAACAACTCTTCTGGGATTGCTTTACGAGGGGTTAATCACGGAAAATTACCAAACAGGTAAAGTTGAGCCTGCTTTAGCAGAATCTTGGCAATTTTCTGATGATAAATTAAAAATTGTTTTTACTCTACGCAAGGGGTTGAAGTGGTCTGATGGGCAACCACTTACTGTAGATGATGTAGTGTTTACCTACAACGACATCTACCTTAATGAAGCAATTCCTACTGATGTCAGAGATGTTTTAAGGATTGGCGAAAGTCGCAAGCTACCAAGCGTTAAAAAAATCGATGAACGTCGGGTTGAGTTTATTGTCCCAGAACAATTTGCGCCATTCCTACGTAGTTCTACTGGATATCCAATCTTACCCGCCCACATCCTAGAAAAATCTGTCAAAACTAAAAACCAAGAGGGTAAGCCAATATTTCTGTCACAGTGGGGTGTTGATACTCCTCCCGACCAAATTATTGTCAACGGCCCTTACAAATTAGAGCGCTATGACACAAGTCAACGTGTGATGTTCCGACGCAATCCTTACTACTGGCGCAAAGGGACTAAAGGAGAATCCCAACCTTATATTGAACGGATAGTTTGGCAAATTGTAGAATCAACAGATACCGCCTTGCTACAATTTCGTTCTGCTGGGTTAGATACTGTGGGAGTTTCACCAGATTACTTTTCTTTGCTAAAGGTGCAAGAAAAACAAGGTAATTTCAAAATTTATAATGGTGGCCCAGCTGCTGGTACATCGTTTGTTTGGTTCAATCTTAATAAAGGTAAAAGAAATGGGAAACCATTAGTCAATCCAGTCAAATCGCGTTGGTTTAATAATCTGCCATTTCGGCAGGCTGTAGCTTATGCAATTGACCGCCAAACAATGATTAACAACACTTTTCGTGGTTTAGGTACTACACAAAATTCACCAATTTCTGTACAAAGTCCTTATTATCTTTCTCCAAAAGAAGGGTTAAAAGTTTATGATTACAATTTAAAAAAAGCAAAGGAATTGTTACTAAAAACAGGATTTAAGTACAATGACAAAAATCAGTTAGTAGATGCTCAAGGAAATCGCGTCCGCTTCACTTTGCTCACCAATGCTGGCAATAAAATTCGTGAGGCAATGGGCTCGCAAATTAAACAAGACCTAAGCAAAATCGGTATTCAAGTCGATTTTACGCCGATAGCATGGAATACTTTCACAGATAAAGTTGCTAACTCCCTCGACTGGGAAGCTTCTCTAATGGGGCTCACCGGTGGTTTAGAACCAAATGATGGGGCTAACGTTTGGAATCCCGAAGGTGGATTGCATATGTTTAATCAGAAACCCCAACCAGGACAACAGCCGATTGAGGGTTGGGAAGTAGCTCCTTGGGAAGCGGAAATTGGTCAGCTCTATATTAAAGGAGCAAGGGAATTAGACGAAGCAAAGCGCAAAGAAATTTATGCCGAAACTCAAAAGATTACCCAGGAAAATTTACCGTTTATTTATCTAGTTAACCCCTTGTCATTGTCAGCTGTACGTAATCGTTTCGAAGGTATTAGATTCTCTGCCCTTGGTGGTGCATTCTGGAACATTTATGAAATTCAAGTAATTGATTAGTCAGTCATTGGGCATTGGTTATTCACAAAGAACAAATGACAAATGACAAATGACAAATGACAAAGGACAAATGACCCATGACCAATGAAAAAACATTGCGATCGCTCCTCGAAGCGGTTGCGAATGGTAAAGTTACGCCAGATACGGCATTAGACTCACTCAAAGACTTAACTTATGAATCTGTGGGTGAGTTTGCCAAAATCGACCATCATCGCCAGCTAAGAACTGGTTTCCCAGAGGTGATTTGGGGCCCTGGTAAAACTCCCGATCAAATTGCTCAAATTATCGAGGTGATGCGCCTCCGCAATCCGGTGGTGATGGCAACTCGCATTGAACCAGCAGTTTATACCACACTGGAATCAAAAGTTAGCGGTTTGCGATATTACGAATCCGCGCGAATTTGTGCGATCGCTCCCCCTACCATCGAACCACAATTTGCGGGTGAAATTGGCATTCTTTCTGCTGGTACTGCCGATTTACCCGTTGCTGAAGAAGCGGCTGTCACTGCTGAACTTTCTGGTTTCCGGGTACAGCGCCTCTGGGATGTTGGCGTTGCGGGGATTCACCGTTTGCTAAGTAACCGCCACCTGATTGAGTCAGCATCGGTGTTGATTGTCGTAGCGGGGATGGAAGGCGCTTTACCTAGCGTTGTCGCAGGTTTAGCGAGTTGTCCCGTGATTGCCGTACCAACCAGCATTGGTTATGGGGCAAGTTTTGGTGGTTTAGCACCTTTATTGACAATGCTTAACTCTTGTGCAGCGGGAGTAGGCGTAGTAAATATCGATAATGGTTTTGGTGCAGCAGTTTTGGCGGGACAGATTTTGCGGACTGCCGAGAAATTGCGGTTGGCATCGGCTGCATCTTGAGTTAAGACATTGAAGTTACATCCAATATTTCAGTAAATATCAGTAATTAATGTAAATAATAAACTGATGCTGAAATTTGCCACCCCTAACTTCTTAATCACCAAAGATGAGCAATTACAGCGATTTGACATCTCAGTTACTTTGGCATTTGCCTGTAAATTTGACAGCATTAGCACAAACAATCACCGATCCAAACGTTATGGGTCAGATGCAAAAAGCTTGGAGCCACTTTATACAAACAGGTCAAGTGTGGGCATTGTTGATTGGTTTAGTTATTGGCTATATGATTCGGAATCTAACTAGCTACGGTTAAATTTAAAAGTTAAGAGTTGAAAGTGAGGAGTGAGAAGCTAGGAGTCAAAAACTTATAATTCCTCACTCTTAACTCTTAACTCTCGCCCACTCTTTTGATAATTTATGACCAAAAAAGAAACTTGGAGCCAGCGGTTTGAATCAGCGTTGCATCCAGCGATCGCTCGTTTTAATGCCAGTATAAGTTTTGATATTGAATTAATCGAATATGACCTCACTGGTTCTCAAGCTCATGCCAAAATGCTTGCTCACACGGGAATAATCTCCCCAGAAGAAGGAGAGCAACTGGTTGCGGGTTTAGAACAAATTCGCCAAGAGTACCGCCAGGGGAAATTTCAGCCTGGTATTGATGCTGAAGACGTACATTTTGCAGTTGAACGCCGACTGACAGAAATTGTTGGCGATGTAGGTAAGAAGGTGCATACAGCGCGATCGCGTAATGACCAAGTTGGTACTGATACCAGACTCTACCTCCGCGACCAAATTCAACAAATCAAAAGCGAATTGCGAGAATTTCAAGGTGTTTTGCTGGATATAGCTGAAAAGCACGTTGAAACCCTGATTCCTGGCTATACCCACCTCCAACGCGCGCAACCCTTGAGTTTAGCTCATCACCTCTTGGCATACTTTCAAATGGCGCAACGCGACTGGGAACGCTTAGGAGATGTTTCTCGCCGCGTGAATATTTCGCCTTTGGGATGTGGTGCTTTAGCAGGAACTACTTTCCCTATAGATCGCCACTACACAGCCAAACTGTTGAATTTTGACGATATTTATGCTAATAGCCTCGATGGAGTGAGCGATCGCGATTTTGCGATCGAATTTTTGTGTGCTGCTAGCTTGATTATGGTTCACCTCAGCCGCCTTGCAGAAGAAGTGATTCTTTGGTCATCTGAAGAATTCCGTTTTGTCACACTCAAAGATAGCTGTGCCACTGGTTCCAGTATCATGCCCCAAAAGAAAAACCCCGATGTACCAGAATTGGTGCGGGGGAAAACGGGACGTGTATTCGGTCATCTCCAGGCGATGTTAGTCATCATGAAAGGGCTACCCCTGGCATATAACAAAGACTTACAAGAAGATAAAGAAGGTCTATTTGATAGCGTTAACACAGTCAAAGCTTCTCTAGAAGCAATGACGATTTTGCTCAGGGAAGGGTTAGAATTTCGTACTCAGCGGTTAGCATCAGCTGTGGCGGAGGATTTTTCTAATGCCACCGATGTAGCAGATTATCTGGCAGCACGGGGCGTTCCTTTTCGGGAAGCTTACAACCTTGTGGGTAAGGTAGTAAAAACTAGTATTGCCGCAGGTAAACTCCTGAAAGATTTGAAATTGGAAGAGTGGCAACAACTACATCCAGCATTTGCAGCAGATATTTATGAGGCGATATCCCCCCGTCAAGTTGTTGCTGCCCGCAACAGTTACGGAGGTACTGGCTTTGTACAGGTAAACAAAGCACTAATAGCCGCCCGCGCCCAAATTGCCCAATAGGGGGAGCAGGGGAGAAGTTGCAGTAAGTCTTTCCCCTCTGCCCCTCTGCCTCTTGTGCCCCTCTGCCTCTTGTGCCCAATGCCCCATACCCAATAATAAATAAGGGCGTACAAATAAATGTGCGCCCCAAAAGGTAAATAACCCAAATAATAAGGATTTAGGCAGACAGCTTATTCAGTGTCAGCTGCTGCTGCGCCTTCTTCTTCCTCACTCTTTGGTGGTCTTTGTTGGAACCTTCTCTGCATTCTTCCTGTCGTAGTTCGTTTACGAAACTTTCTGGCATACGCCTGGTTACGTAGCGCCTTTTCTTTTTTCGGGTTACGGCGCTTGGCCATGTTCACCTCTATAAATAAACAACAAAAAAGTAGCAACTAGGCATCACGTAGGCAATATTAGCTACCAATGTTATTGATATAATTTTAGCCTAGTGCAGCAATGAATACGCTTTAAACAGTGTACTAGTCTATCGCATTATATCTAACTTTGTCAATAAAAATTCTGAATTATCCCCGTCAGTGAGACGAAAAATATCTTTTCTGAGATTCCAATCTGTCAACTGATTGTAAATTAGCTTTTTAGTTGTTGTTCTTGAAACTAACTAATATTATCAAGAAATAATTCAGGAGGCATAGCTAAGTTTAAGCATAGAGTCTAATTTTTGATTTAGTGGCCTTTAATTAATTGTAGGCTTTAAGCCCTACTTAATTGCCTCTTATAAATTCAGAATTCAGAATTTGGAATTTTGATTTATTATTCATATTATTTTTTTAATGTGTTCTACAAATCATTATTAACAGCTAATTTCAGCAACACTAATGCTAGCTATAAACTGAAAATTTACTTGGATCGAGAAATATCATGTATATATAAATACAGTGCTTCTCATGAAACTTGATGTTAGAATTGATAATATTCTACGTAAATCGTGAGAATAAAATCTCAAACCACAAACATTTTTGTATAAAACAAAACTCAACAAAATTTTTATTAGTTGAGCTTATGTAAGTGGTAGGGAACTATAGAATACAACACAAAATTTTGAAGATTGAACGTTATTGCTTTTTTTCCGGCAGCTGTAGAGTCCACACGTAGCTTATGGCGTATTGGACAAACAGTATTGGGTATAATATTTCGTCATCCCATTACTGGCACTAGTATCATCCCAATTTTACCCGATGGTCGGATTGTACTGATCCGGCGGCGCGACAATGGTCTTTGGTCATTGCCTGGAGGGATTGTAGATTGGGGAGAAGATATTCCCAATACAGTGCGCCGGGAATTAATGGAGGAAACCGGGCTAGAATTGGTGAAAATTAACCGTTTAGTAGGAGTTTACTCTGCACCAGACCGCGATCCCAGAATCCATTCAATTTGTATTGTGGTTGAAGCCGAGGTGCATGGGACAATGGATATTCAAGACACTTTAGAAGTAATGGAAATCCAAGCTTTTTCTCCCAGTTTACTACCTTCAGAAAAGATGTCTCATGACCATACTCGGCAGTTGCAAGACTACTTGAATGGCTTGACAACACTGGCATAACAATATTTTTTCATTAGTCATTAGTCATTAGTCCTTTGTCATTTGCCGCCAAAGTTACAATCTCAGGAAGCCTTGACTTACACTTCTCTCTTTGTAATTTGTCCAGAACTAGTTAATAATGACCAATGACTAATGACTAATGACTTTTTATTATGGTGCTAAAAGTTAACTACTAAATAAAATGGATACACTATTCCGTAACTCCCGGAGAAAGCTCTCTCAAGGGCTATTATTCTGGCGTGAAGTCGGTGAAAAAACTCCTATAATTTTTTTACATGGTGCTTGGAATGAGAGCAGTCAATGGTTATCTGTGATGGAATCCCTTGCACAAGATTTTCATTGTTTTGCACCCGATTTGTTAGGGTTTGGTGAATCAGAAAATCCTAATATCCACCATTCGATAGATTTACAAGTTGAGTGTCTAGCTGAATTTTTGCAAGCTGTGAAGCTAGAAAAAGTATATTTAGTGGGGCATTCTCTTGGGGGTTGGATTGCTGCTAGCTATGCTTTAAAGTATCCAGAGAAAGTTGATGGTATGGTATTGCTAGCACCAGAGGGCGTAGAGATAGCAGGACAAGAAGAGTATTGCCAGAAGATGCGGCGATTATTGAATTATCCACCACTAATAGTTAAATTTTTGCGATCGCTCAGTCCTTTGACTAAAATCCTGGGTTGGCATGAAAAAATTGCCCAAGACTTGCAGTTGCGTCAATCGCTATTGCCGTATCCTATAGGTTGCCAGTTACTTTTCAAACGGCGACAAGTAGAAATTGAGGCGGAATTACTGCAAAAGCAGCTTTATATGATAGATATCCCAGTTTTTATTTTACAAGGTGGACAAGATACACCAGATGCTTTAGCCAGAAGTCGTGTTTATGCTCAACTAATGCCGAAAGTCGAGTTGAAAATGATTGCCCATGCCGGAAATGACTTGCCAGAATCTTGTGCTGAGGTTGTGGCAACCGAAATTCAGGAGTTTATTCAAGGTATTTTAAAAAGTCATAATTTCAACGAATTAAACTAGCTCATTCAGGGTTTGTTGCCAATCCACTACACATATTCCTTCGCTCTCAAACAGTGATATGTGTTTCAAGTTTGTTGTCACAACTATGACCTGATTAAAACTCTTTAATTGAAAAATTGCCTGAGCAGCAAGAATTACATCACCATCCAAACTTTCATTGCTTGCTGTAGGTTTCCCCTGGTTTCTTACCCATGCCCATAATTCGGCTGCTTTTCGCATCGTTTCGGGAGTTATTGGTATAAGACAAATTTGACTAAGTTTATTGAGGCGATCGATACTTTTTTGTTTTCCTTGTCTCAATAGTTCACGCCGAAGCTCATAATCGGCTATTTCTGGCACACGTATAATAATTTCAGTTTTCTGTAAAGATTTCAACCACTGCTGAACTTTTGGATTTACTTTTGGATGTGTTACTTGACTCAAAGGATGAGTGTCTAGCAATATGGCTCTACCCATCTAAGTTTTTATAGTGATAACTGATTTTGGTTCAAAGCTGTCTCAATCTGTAAGTATGTTTGCTCATCGTATCTAGATTCATCAGCCATCCATTCGTCAACCAGTTCTATTACCTTTTCTAAAGAGTCATCCCCTTTTGCTTCCGATTTAGAAAATTGGACAACTTGATATTCATCTAAATTAATGTGTTCTAAGTTTCCTGAGATAATAGCGGATCTGATCTGACCTCTTATACTCGACCCCGGAATCATAGGGGGGAATACAGCAGCGATATCAATGTCTCTCGTTTCACTAGAAACAGACATTGCTCTTTGATAGCTTCCAACACTCAAACTATTGGACAGTGGAGAAGATTTTTCCTCAATCAACGCATCGATTATTGCCTTAACTTTGAAAAGATCCACTAAAGAAAGGGCAGCGAGTTGTTGCATAATTACATAAAGCGATGATGCTTTGGGCATAACTTCACTATGGGTAAACTTCTCTCTTCATTTTATTCCATCTGTACTATCACCCATTAGTATTTCGCGCATTCCCAAAAAAATTAAATTTGGTTCTACAATCAAATGTTCTGCAATTTCAGGATATAAAGCTTGCAAATAGTTAATCAAGAAAGTGCGATCGCCCCCTTTAATCGCAATTTTACCTTCAGCAAATAAATCCCACCACGCCTGAATAAAATCTTTGATTCCAGCTAATAATGTGTAAATTACTCCGCTTTGAATTGCTTCTTTAGTATTGAGAGCAAAACGTGGTGGTAGAGACGGAAAAGTTTGCATTTCTACTAATGGTAATTGTCCTGTTTGTTGACCAAGAGTTGCAAATTGCAAGCCTAACCCCGGCAAGATTGCACCTCCAACTAGAGACTCATTAGCATCCGCAGCCGTGAAAGTTAGCGCCGTCCCAGCATCAATTACCAACATCGGAAAACCCCAAGTTTTCCCCGCACCCCACAAAGCTAAAGCGCGGTCAATTCCTAGTGTGGGATACACGCCTATTAGTGATACTTGGTCTAAGGTAATAACGCGAGTTTTTGGGTAAGTTTGCCAAATAGCAGTTTGGCTGGGAACTACCGAGGCGAGGAAGAGAGGGCACGGGGGCAGAGATACAAAAGCGTAAAAGGGTGGAGTATTTGTGAGAAAATTACTTTGTAGATGGGGTGGAGAAATTGCCAATAATAATTCATCTAGAGTTTGACATTCAGCTAGATGTTGTATGACAGACTCAGTAAAATAGTCGGTATCCCAAGTTGAGTAGAGTGTCTCGCCAATAAACAATGCCCAATGCAGCCGCGAATTTCCGATTTCCAAGGCTAGCCAAATTTCCTCTTTGTGCCTCTGTGGTTTCACAGTTTTAACTTTTTTAAGTCAACTATAGGTTTTTTAATAAAAATTAACATTAAAGCCGTGTAACAATAAAAGAAGAGGAAGAAATACTCATTGTGTCAAGGAGGGAGTTATGGTAGCACTCACCGAAAAAACTGAAAAACGGCTCACCATACAGACTGTAGAGATTGCTCAAGAGACGACGGCTATTCGCTCTTTGGATTGGGATCGCGATCGCTTCGATATTGAGTTTGGTCTGCAAAACGGTACTACTTATAACTCGTTTCTCATCCGTGGGGAGCAGACTGCCTTAGTTGATACCTCCCACGAAAAGTTTCGCCAACTATACTTTGATACGCTCACCGGATTAATCAACCCAACAGAGATTGATTATTTAATTATCAGCCACACGGAGCCAGACCATAGCGGTTTAGTTAAAGATTTGCTGCAAATGGCTCCAGAAATAACCGTTGTCGGTTCTAAAGTGGCGATTCAGTTTCTTGAGGATTTGGTACATCAGCCATTTAAGCGGCGGATTGTGAAAAATGGCGATCGCTTGGATTTGGGCAATGGTCATGAATTTGAATTCGTGATTGCTCCAAATTTACATTGGCCGGATACCATTTTCAGCTTTGACCATAAAACCAAAACTCTCTATACCTGCGACGCTTTTGGGCTGCACTATTGCTCAGATAGCACCTTTGATGAAAACTTAGCAGCGATCGAAGAAGACTTTCATTACTACTACGATTGCTTGATGGGGCCGAATGCTCGGTCAGTTCTTTCTGCCCTGAAGCGGATGGGAGAACTGAAAACCATCGACACGATCGCCACAGGACACGGGCCATTATTATCTCACAATGTTGAAGAACTAGTTGGACGTTACCGCACTTGGAGCCAAAGCCAAACCAAGGCAGAAACAACAATTGGGATATTTTACGTTTCTGAATACGGATATAGCGATCGCCTCGCGCAAGCAATTGCCAACGGTATCGGTAAAACTGGTGTCGCCGTGGAAATTGTCGATTTGGGATCTGAAGTCGATTTACAAGAACTGCGGGAAGTAGTTAGCCGTTGTGCTGGACTAGTCGTTGGATTACCTCCGGCTTCTGGTGCTGCGAACATCCAAGCTGCACTTAGCACAGTTTTAGGATCAGCTAAAGAAAAGCAAGCTATCGGTGTGTTTGAAAGTGGTGGTGGCGATGATGAGCCAATAGATCCTTTGGTGAGTAAATTCCGTAATTTAGGTTTGACAACAGTTTTTCCCGCAATTCGGATTAAACAAACGCCTACGGAAAATACGTACAAGTTGTGTGAAGAAGCGGGTACAGACTTAGCTCAATGGGTAACACGCGATCGCAGCATCAAAGCTATGAAATCGCTTGGTGCTGATTTAGATAAAGCACTAGGTAGAATCAGCGGTGGGTTATATATTATTACTGCTAAAAAAGGCGATGTTTCCAGTGCCATGCTAGCTTCTTGGGTTGCTCAAGCTAGCTTTAAACCATTGGGATTCTCCATTGCAGTCGCCAAAGATCGGGCAATTGAATCACTCATGCAAGTAGGCGATCGCTTTGTTCTCAACGTTTTAGAAGAAGGCAATTTCCAACCATTAATGAAGCACTTTTTGAAACGGTTCGCTCCTGGCGCAGATCGTTTTGAAGGTGTGAGAACTCAGCCAGCCGAAAATGGTGCGCCTATCCTTAACGACGCCCTCGCCTACATGGAGTGCGAAGTCGTCAGTAGAATGGATTGTGGCGACCACTGGGCAGTATACAGCACAGTCTACGCTGGACGGGTTTCTAAACCAGAAGCTTTGACTGCTGTGCATCACCGTAAAGTCGGAAACCACTACTAAAAACTTAGGAGTTAGGAGTTAAGAGTTAGAAGTTAAAAATTAGGAGTTGTAGCAACGAGTTTAATAAAAAATCTCGTCTGCACAACGGAAGTTAAAAGATTTAGATTAACGACTTTCTTCAACTCATAACTCATAACTCATAACTCATAACTCTTGTTTTACCTATGTCAAAAAATAAACCCCGTGACGTTCAAGTTTTCCCCATTGCTACAGATACGAGAATACTACGATCGCGCAGTTGGTCAAGGCTGAGATTTGAAATTGAATATGCTCTTGCTAAGGGTACAACTGCTAATTCTTATTTAATCGAAAGCGAGAAAACCGCCATAATCGATCCTCCAGGGGAAACGTTTACGCAAATTTATTTAGAAGCTTTGCAACAACGTTTCCATCTTGAAGATTTAGATTATGTAATTTTAGGACACGTAAATCCTAACCGTGCTGCAACTTTAAAAGCTTTGTTAGAAATTGCCCCGCAAATCACCTTTGTATGTTCTAATCCAGGGGCGATAAATTTACGTGCGGCGCTGGAAAATCCAGACTTGCAAATTCTTGTCATGCGGGGCGAAGAAACTCTAGATTTGGGTAATGGGCATAATTTACAATTTATTCCCACCCCCAATCCTCGCTATGCAGATCAACTTTGTACCTACGATCCACAAACAGAAATTCTGTACACAGATAAGTTATTTGGGGCGCACGTTTGTGGAGATCAGGTATTTGATGAAGGGTGGGAAGTATATAACGAGGATCGGCGCTATTATTTTGATTGCCTCATGGCTCCCCACGCTCGTCAAGTTGAAACAGCATTGGATAAACTTGCTGATTTTCCCGTGCGAATGTATGCCAATGGACACGGGCCTTTGGTACGCTATGGCTTAATCGACCTGACCAAAGCTTATCGGGAATGGAGTCAACAGCAAACTTCTGCTGACTTGACAGTAGCGTTGATTTATGCATCAGCTTATGGGAATACAGCCACATTAGCCCAAGCGATCGCTCGTGGGATCACAAAAGCTGGCGTTGCCGTAGAATCGATTAACTGCGAGTTTACTGAACCAGAAGAAATCCGGGCGGCTGTGGAAAAAGCTGGTGGTTTCATCATCGGTTCTCCTACCCTTGGCGGTCATGCACCGACACCTGTGCAAACAGCTTTAGGAATTGTGCTATCCACCGCTACTAACAATAAACTCGCTGGTGCTTTTGGTTCCTTTGGCTGGAGTGGAGAAGCGGTTGATTTAATTGAGAGTAAATTAAAAGATGCTGGCTATCGATTTGGTTTTGATACAATCCGCGTAAAATTCAAACCCGACGATGCCACCTTACAATTGTGTGAAGAAGCTGGAACAGACTTTGCCCAAGCACTGAAGAAAGCGAGAAAAGTGCGATCGCCAAGTCAACCTGCAACAAATGTAGAACAAGCAGTTGGTCGGATTGTCGGTTCTCTTTGCGTTCTCACAGCCAAAGAAGGCGATCGTTCCAGTGCCATGTTAGCTTCTTGGGTATCTCAAGCCAGCTTTAGTCCACCCGGTTTAACTATCGCCGTTGCCAAAGATCGCGCAGTAGAAACACTGACGCATACAGGAAATAAATTTGTCCTCAATATTCTTAAAGAAGGCAATCATTTGGGATTGATGAAGCACTTCCTTAAACCATTCGGCCCAGGACAAGACCGATTTGCTGATGTTGCCGCTCAAGAAACTGAAAGCGGTTCTCCCATACTTACCGATGCTCTAGCATATCTCGAATGTTCCGTACAAAACCGGATGGAATCTGGCGACCACTGGCTGGTTTATGCAACTGTCGAGAGTGGCAAATTGTTAGATACTGATGGCGTTACAGCCGTCCATCATCGCAAGTCGGCAACTCATTATTAATTGGGAATGAGGCATGGGGCATTGGTTATTAATTCTTCTCCCTCACTCCCTCACTCTCTAATCCCCACTCTTCTTTAAAGAACTCAACTCTGGCGTTTTGATCTCGACACTTCGAGTTCCGAACTCGGTGTTTCGTGTTCTGATACCAATTTGGAAAAAGAATGCGACAAATAGACCATTTGTAGAGACGCGATTCATCGCGTCTTTAGCCAAGGATGTGTTGCAATCATTAATTGAATTAGTATGAGGTAAACAGTAGAAGTTTGGAGAGCGATCGCTCTAACCAAAACTTCAGCCAACCTCAAAGCCGAAGGGTTTAACTACAAGTTTAATCAGTATTGCGAAGACTGACACCCTGCCACCTACAGATGAATCCGCCACAAAAGCTTTTAGGACTGGTCATTCCTCTTCTAAAACCTCTTGGCCAAATATCTATATATGGCAGTGGATAGCAGATTTAACACCAGCTAGTGCTTCTTCATAGCTGTCACTTTCGCCAACTACAATCCCCTTGATACCCAAGGGATATGCTACGTAACCGTCATTATGTTTTTCAACAATAATTTTAATTGCTCTCATTGTCATATAAAAGAACGGCTGAAAAGTTCGGGAGGAATGTAGGACTTACACACAATTAAATCCTCCAACCCCTTAAAAAGTTGGCTTTTAGGGTTGTGACTATTTGCTAAAGCTGTAAATTTGCTGCGTCTCCAAGCGATCGCTAATCGATGAAGGCAATGTACCATCCGGGAATGTCTGCCGATCTAGTTGAACTTGTAAATTACTCAAAGGATCGCAACCAGAAGAAATCAGAAATTCTAGTTTCTGGATGTAAGGCACAGTTGCTAGGTTGTCCAGAATTTGGAAGATTGCCTGTATATAAGGATGACCACTCTGCTGATACCAATCACAGCTGGCAACTTTTGCCTGATCGAAACCCAAGTGTACAGTTAAAGATGGCTCGTCAAATATAGCGATTGCCAAAGGACGCGCTTCTTCCTGTAACAATAGATCGTTACTTTTCGCTAAGTGTCGCAGTTTTTCTAAGCGTTCATAACGTTCCGTCACAGCTTCTGGGTCATCTTGCCAGTGGATTGCTACTGTCACCAGATAAGTCTGTAACAGCATGTGACCCAGCTTTTTCGCTTTTGTCGCCAGATAATAAGAATTGTAGTCAGTTGCTTCAATCAACAATGGCACCCGATCGACTACTTCTAACCCATAGCCCTTAACTCCAGCAATTTTGCGGGGATTATTGGTAATCAAACGAATCTTTTTAATGCCCAAATCCATGAGCATCTGTGCCCCCATACCGTAGTCTCGCAAGTCGGCAGGAAATCCCAAACGCTCATTTGCTTCTACTGTATCTAGTCCCATATCTTGCAACGAGTAGGCTTTCAGCTTGTTAATCAAGCCGATTCCCCGTCCTTCTTGGCGCAGGTATACAACTACACCTTGACCAGCAGACTCAATCATTTTGAGTGCAGCTACAAGCTGCATTCGACAGTCGCAGCGCAAAGAACCCAAAGCGTCACCAGTTAAGCATTCTGAGTGCATCCGCACCATCACTGGCTCATCTTTGAAGTTAGCTGGATCGCCTTTGACAATTGCAACGTGTTCTGTATTATCCAGGGTATGGCGATAGGCGTAAATTTCAAACTGACCAAATTGACTAGGCAGCTTGGTAATAACCTCACGATACACTAGGCGATCGTGCTGTAGGCGATAGCTGATTAAATCCGCAATACTAATAATTTTTAAATTGTGACGTTTAGCGTATTCAACTAACTGCTGCAACCGTGCCATTGAACCATCGGAGTTTTGAATTTCACAAATTACCCCCGCTGGGTATAGCCCTGCTAGCCTCGCTAAGTCCACAGCAGCTTCTGTATGTCCTGCGCGTTTGAGTACGCCTCCAACCTTAGCCCGAATGGGAAAAATATGACCAGGACGACGCAAATCGGTAGGTTTTGTGGCTGGGTTGAGAGTAACCTGGATAGTCCGAGCGCGGTCTTCTGCTGAAATGCCTGTGGAGACACCTAATTCTGGCCCGGCATCAATACTGACAGTGAAAGCAGTTTGGTTAGTATCTGTAATGTTGCTTACCATCAAGGGTAAGTCTAGCTCGTCTAAGCGATCGCCTGTCATTGCCAAACAAATTAGTCCTCTTGCTTCCACCGCCATGAAATTGATCGTGTCGGGTGTGGCAAATTGGGCGGCACAAATTAAGTCGCCTTCATTTTCTCTATTTTCATCATCTACCACTACAATGACGCGACCAGCTTTTAGGTCTGCTAAAGCGGCATCAATCGAATCAAATTTAAAAGCTTGGGTAGGATTAGGCTGTGACACAGAAGATTTCCAGCTATAAACGTAAATTTTTTTAACAATTTCTTCTTTTAGATTGTAGCTCCTTTATAAGGCAGAGAAGTAGACTAGCAATGATTTGATAAGGGGGCAAAAATTTTTGTTATTAAAAATGGTGATAAAGTGCAGCGACAGTAAAGGATGAAGATGAGGAATAATAATCATTTGTTTGCTCCCCCATCTTCTCAGAAGAAAGTAGAGGAGTTTAAGACCTTTTGTGCGCTGCGCGTCTGGTCGCTGATATTGTTGATAGCTGAGAACGAATTAACCATTCATGGGATAAGGATTTCAGATCATGGGCAAATTTAGACGCGTACCCGTTGGGATTGTTGGCGCGTCGGGCTATGGTGGAGTGCAGTTAGTACGACTACTGATGGATCACCCAGAAGTGGAAATGGTTTATTTAGGAGGTGAGACTAGTATCGGGAAATCCTTTGGGGATCTCTACCCGCATCTGGCTCATGCAACTAACCTGCTAATAGAGGCAGTAGAACCAGAAATAATTGCTCACCGCTGTGAAGTAGTTTTCCTGTCTTTACCAAATGGTCTGGCTTGCCAAATCGCACCCCAACTGTTGGAAAAAGGATGCAAAGTACTAGATTTGAGTGCAGACTATCGGTTTAGTGATTTGACAACTTATACCAATTGGTATGGTACAGAGAGAAGCGATCGCACAATTGCAGCTACAGCAGTTTATGGATTACCAGAACTTTATCGCGATCGCATTGCTGAAGCTCAACTTATTGGCTGTCCTGGTTCCTATCCCACTGCTAGTCTCCTTGCACTTTCGCCACTTTTAAAGCAAGGCTTAATCAGACCGGAAACAGCTATTATCGATGCCAAGTCTGGCACATCTAGCAGCGGACGGCAGGCTCAAACCAACTTATTACTAGCTGAAGCCGACAACTCCATAGCCGCTTTCAATATTGGTCGTCACCGTCACACCCCAGAAATTGAGCAAATTTGCAGTGACTTAGCTGGTCACGAACTCATGATTCAATTTACACCGCATCTTGTCCCAATGGTACGCGGTATTTTGGCAACGATATATGCCACAATGAGCGATCCCGGTCTAGTGCGAGATGACTTAATTACAATTTTCTCAGCCTTCTACCGCAACTCTCCTTGGATAAGAGTCTGCGGTAGCGGCGTCTACCCGCAAACCAAATGGGCTAACGGCAGCAATCTTTGTTACATCGGTGTAGAAGTTGACCCACGCACAGGTCGCGTAATTGTCATGTCAGCAATTGACAATCTAATTAAAGGACAGGCGGGCCAAGCTATTCAGTGTCTAAACCTGATGATGGGCTGGGATGAAACCTTGGGTTTGCCCAAGTTGGGGTTTTATCCGTAAATCAGTTAGGAGTTAAAAGTGATGAATTATGAATTAAAAACTCCTAACTCCTAACTCTTAACTTTTAACTCTACTTCGGCCCTAACCCCACAGCACCAGCATAAACGGCGCGATCGCCTAGTTCGTCTTCAATTCGCAGCAAGCGATTATATTTTGCTACGCGTTCGCTGCGACACAGAGAACCTGTTTTGATTTGACCGGCACGGGTTGCTACAGCTAAATCAGCGATCGTTGTGTCTTCTGTTTCACCAGAACGATGGCTAATTACTGAACGGATACTATTGCGAGTTGCCAAATCAATTGTTTCCAAGGTTTCGGTAAGAGAACCAATTTGATTGAGTTTAATCAAAATGGCATTAGCGGCTTTTTCTTGGATGCCTCTTTGCAAGCGAGTAACGTTAGTCACAAACAAATCATCCCCTACCAACTGCACCCGCGAACCTAACTTCTGGGTCAGCAATTGCCAACTTTGCCAATCTTCTTCGTGTAAACCATCCTCAATTGACACAATTGGGTATTGGTCAACTAGTTGTCCTAAATAATCAATAAACTCAGCTGGGGCGTGAGGTTTACCATCGTAAACATACTGACCATTCTTGTAAAATTCGCTAGCCGCCACATCCAACGCCAAAGCGACTTGTTCCCCTGGCTTGTAACCAGCTTTCTGAATGGCAGCAACTAGCAATTCCAAAGCCACCTGATTAGATTCTAGGTTAGGGGCGAAGCCGCCTTCATCGCCGACACCAGTAAGCAAACCCTTTTCATCTAACACTTGACTGAGGGTAGCAAATACCTCTGCACCCCAGCGCAACGCTTCCCGGAAGGAAGTTGCGCCAATTGGGACAATCATAAACTCTTGAAAATCCACGTTATTTGAGGCGTGTGCGCCACCGTTAATCACATTCATCAACGGCACTGGGAGCAAATTCGCTAAAGGGCCACCCAAATAGCGATATAGAGGAATTTCTAGAGACTCAGCACCAGCTTTAGCAGCTGCTAAGGAAACCCCCAAAATCGCATTAGCCCCCAACTTGGATTTGTTAGCAGAACCATCGATCGCAATCATTGTGCGGTCTAGCAGTTCTTGATTGAGGACATCCAAGCCTAACAATTGTGGTGCAAGTGCTTCTCTGACGTTTTGTACTGCCTTGAGTACGCCTTTGCCCCCATAACGGCTTTTATCGCCATCACGCAGTTCGTGGGCTTCAAAAGTGCCAGTAGAAGCACCGCTGGGAACTTGCGCCAGTCCGACAACACCGTTAGCTAAATGCACTTCGGCTTCAATTGTCGGTCTACCGCGTGAATCAAGAATTTCACGGGCTGCGATCGCCTCAATGGCAGTATCTAGAAATTTACTCATCTGTACTTTATCCTTTATTCGAGTGTGTTACGCATCCAGTCCAGTTGCCTAACCCAATCGCTAGCATAGGCGGTTAAGAGACTTTTTCGGCTGAGATTAAATAAGATTTCCATTATAGGGATAGGGAGCAATGCCAAAAATGGCTAATTGTTTATCCTGTCCTTTCGGCTTTTAATTCTTTCTGTGACGGCATTTTTCCCTTAAGACTTTGAGCTAGGTAAAATGTTTGCAGAGAATAACACTAAATCAATTACAGAGAAAAGGTCAATATGCGATTACTACACACAATGCTGCGGGTGGGCAACCTTGAAGAATCCTTAAAGTTCTACTGTGAAATTCTCGGAATGAAATTACTGCGCCGAAAAGATTTTCCAGGGGGAGAATTTACCCTAGCTTTTGTTGGCTACGGCGACGAAAGCGACAACTCGGTAATCGAACTAACCTACAACTGGGGGGTAGAAAAGTACGAATTAGGGAATGCTTATGGTCACATTGCTCTTGGCGTTGATGATATTTACGCAACGTGTGAAGAAATCCGCAATCAAGGCGGTAAAGTTGTGCGCGAACCAGGGGCGATGAAACATGGTTCGACAGTAATTGCTTTTGTAGAAGATCCAGATGGGTATAAAATTGAACTGATTCAACTGGGAACTCAAGGATCGGGAGTCAAAAAGGAATCACAAGAACAACTTGTGAGTCAATAATTTTTATCAGGGATTTCCGAAAAATTAATTATCCGGTAGGGTGGAATGTCATTTATTTAAGCTAGATTCAGATCCTCGACTTCTGCAAGAAGCCGGAAATCTGGGTAGCAATTTATGCTTGACAGCTATAGAAAAATCCACACTGATGTCTTAAAAAGTTGAGTTAGAGAGAGATTGATTCTTCCCGTACACTGTCGTCTCGTGTCAGTAAACCCAGAGGCGCCAGACTTTTCCCTTTTTAGGTGGGTTAGGGGATCTCCTCTACGTAAATCCTATTAGGATTACCCCAATACTGCCCTTGATGAGCAACACTAATAGCGACGCCGAATTGCCCGTCGTAGATATCGCTCCAATAACACCATCGGGGAAAGTCTGCTCATAACAGTGTTTTCGTTTTAAATTAGGAAATAGGCAATGGATTAAACTATCATCAATTGCCAATCCAAAATTGCCACTGGAGATACACGCGGATATCCGCTAAGAATGTTTGGATAATTATCTGGGTATTAAGGAGTAGGGTTACAACCACTCCCTACTCCCTTTAATAATCCCCAATCCTTAAACTAAAAATCCAAATTCCAAAATTTTAAAGATGCAACCTACAGATCCCAATAAATTTACTGATAAAGCCTGGGAAGCAATTGTTAAATCTCAGGATATAGTCCGTGCTTATCAACAACAGCAACTAGATGTTGAACATTTAATTATTGCCCTGTTAGAAGAACCCACTAGTCTAGCAATACGTATCCTGGCTCGATCTGAGGTCGATCCAATCCGCTTGCAGCAGCAGCTAGAAGCCTTTACCCAACGCCAGCCCAAAGTTGGTAAAAGCGATCAGCTTTACCTTAGCCGCAATTTAGATATTTTACTAGACCGAGCCGAGGAAGCTAGAGCTAGGATGAAAGACTCCTACATTTCCGTGGAACACATACTTTTGGCCTTTGCTGAAGACGATCGCATTGGACGAAAGATACTCAAAGGCTTTAGTGCGGATGCACCTAAACTCGAAGCTACTATCAAAACTATTCGCGGTAGCCAAAAGGTGACAGATCAAACCCCAGAATCCCGCTATGACGCCTTACAAAAATTTGGCAGAGATTTGACAGAACAGGCAAAAGCTGGAAAACTCGACCCGGTAATTGGGCGGGATGATGAAATTCGACGGGTAATTCAAGTATTGTCTCGTCGTAGCAAAAATAACCCCGTACTCATTGGTGAACCTGGAGTAGGTAAAACAGCGATCGCAGAAGCTTTAGCACAACGGATGGTAAACGGTGATGTTCCCGAATCTCTGAAAAACCGCCAACTCATCTCTTTAGACATCGGTAGTTTAATTGCTGGGGCAAAATTGCGAGGAGAATTTGAAGAACGCTTGAAAGCTGTCCTCAAAGAAGTTACGGAATCTAACGGTCAAATTGTCTTGTTTATTGACGAACTACATACCGTAGTCGGTACAGGTTCCAGCCAACAAGGGGCAATGGATGCGGGAAATCTGCTCAAACCAATGCTGGCGCGGGGAGAACTGCGTTGTATTGGCGCTACTACCCTCGACGAGTTCCGCAAACACATTGAGAAAGATGCTGCCCTAGAACGCCGTTTTCAGCAAGTATTTGTGGATCAGCCAACTGTGGAAAATACTATTTCCATTCTGCGGGGGTTGAAAGAACGCTACGAAGTGCATCACAACGTCAAAATTTCTGATTCGGCTTTGGTAGCAGCAGCAACTCTGTCAGCACGTTATATTAGCGATCGCTTCTTACCAGATAAAGCTATTGACTTAGTAGATGAAGCAGCAGCACAGTTGAAAATGGAGATTACCTCCAAACCAGCCGAATTGGAAACCATCGATCGCCGCCTCATGCAGTTAGAAATGGAAAAGCTGTCATTAGCTGGCGAAGAAAAGGGTACTCCCCAAACGAAAGAACGTTTAGAGCGCATTGAACAAGAAATCGCCAATTTAACGGTAAAACAGCAAATATTTAATGAGCAATGGCAAGGTGAAAAGCAGATATTGGAGGCTATAAGCGCCTTAAAGAAAGAAGAAGATGCGCTGCGAGTGCAAATTGAACAGGCAGAACGCGCCTACGATCTAAATAAAGCTGCCCAACTAAAGTATGGCAAATTGGAAGGAGTGCAGCATGAGCGCGAAGCCAAAGAAGCGAGCCTTTTAGAAATTCAAAATCAAGGTTCCACGTTGCTACGAGAACAAGTTACTGAATCCGACATTGCCGAAATCGTCGCAAAGTGGACAGGAATTCCCGTCAATCGCCTGTTGGAATCGGAACGGCAAAAATTGCTGCAACTAGAAAGTCATTTGCATCAACGAGTCATTGGGCAAGAAGAGGCTGTAGAAGCAGTAGCAGCAGCAATTCGCCGCGCCCGTGCGGGGATGAAAGATCCCTCTCGTCCCATTGGTTCATTTTTGTTCATGGGCCCTACAGGTGTGGGTAAAACCGAACTGGCCCGTGCTTTAGCTCAGTTTCTCTTTGATTCTGATGATGCATTGGTGCGCTTGGATATGTCTGAGTATATGGAAAAACACTCAGTTTCTCGCCTTGTGGGAGCGCCTCCAGGATATATAGGATATGAAGAAGGCGGTCAACTTTCCGAGGCGATTCGCCGCCGTCCCTACTCAGTGGTGTTGTTGGATGAAGTGGAAAAGGCGCACCCCGATGTGTTCAATATTTTATTGCAGGTGTTGGATGATGGGAGAATTACTGATTCTCAGGGAAGAACGGTAGATTTTCGTAACAGCGTTATTGTGATGACCAGTAACATTGGTAGCGAACATATTTTGGATATATCTGGTGATGATTCCAAATATGAAACAATGCGGGTTAGGGTAATGGAAGCCTTGCGATCGCATTTCCGTCCAGAATTTCTCAACCGCGTCGATGATATTATTCTCTTCCACACACTAAATCGCACAGAAATGCGGCAGATCATCCGCATTCAACTCAAACGCGTAGAAAATCTCCTCCGCGAGCAAAAAATCTTCTTTGAGATATCCCAATCAGCTTGCGATCACCTTGTCGAATCAGGCTATGACCCAGTTTATGGTGCGCGTCCACTCAAACGGGCAATTCAGCGAGAAGTAGAAAACCCCCTCGCCACCAAATTATTGGAAAATACTTTTATCTCTGGAGACACGATTATCATTGACAAAAATGAAAACGGTCTGTCTTTTAGCAAAAAAATGCTGGTGAAGGTGTCAGTACCACAAATTGCTACATAACACCTAGCGTCTCCCCTTCACTCAACGGGACATACCCAAAGGGCTGTAGGGAGAAGATCGAACTGGCTTGGATACACAAACAAAATCTAAGAAGAATTGAGGATTTGAAACCCACGGATGTGAGTAAACCCCGTATATTTGGGGTTTATAACCATCCTTTTAACATTAATGTAACTGCGTGTTGCATCTATGATGCCTAGTAGCTTCTGCGACAGGGTACTAATTTTGCGTACCTTGTGGCAGAAGCTTGTTTGTCTTTAAAGGTGGTAGTAGGATTTACGCCAAGGTGTACTAATGAGTAATTAGTAATTAATCAAAGCAATGTGAACAACAATATTCCCGACTTCTTTAATTAAAAAGTCGGGAATCTAAGCCGCACATCTTATTATTTTGCGCCTAACTGATATCTTTCCTTCAACAGATGGGTATTATAAGCCTACTCTGCTGACAACATCTTCATAAATTTGTCTTCAAATAAAACACATTTACGCAATTCTACTGTGAACTAATGCTTTTATTATTTATCAGACTTGAACTAAATAATTCTGAAAAAATCAGTGTTTACCGGATCAAATGAACAATTCATAAATGATATAACTTTAATAAATTATCTTTTTTTATAGCTACTTTATTTGGAAGTTAGTAAAACCAAATACAGCAGTTAAATAAATATAGTCTCATTTTCGGTCTGTAAAAATAATTTATAGGCATCAATGAAGACTTTGGAAAAATAGAAAATCCGCTATAATCCACTTGATCGGGAAGCAGCTATGTCTCGAAAACGTCAGTTAGTCAAGGCAATTCAAAAAACCTTTAGGCAAACTAGCAAGCAGTTTTTATCTACAATTAACAAGCAAATTATTTGTCTACTGCGAAGTATCTCTGGCACTCGAAGAAGACGCAGCTCTGTGAATTCTGGCTTTATTTTACCAACAGTGGCGATGGTAACTTTGGTAGTTGTACTATTAACAACTGCAATTTTATTTCGGTCTTTTGAGCGCTCTAAAAACGCTAGTAATGTCCGTGTTAATGAGGCTGTGCTTAACGCTGCTACGCCAGCGATTGATCGTGCTAGAGCTAAATTAGATGCATTAATAGAAGACCCAACATTACCACGAGGAACTCCTACTGATAGCGCCTTATATGATGCTATTAAAAAAGACAAATATAGACTTGGGGATGAGACTCGTCTGAAGCTAGCTTTTGAACTTCCTTTAAATCCTGATGGCACTGCTAATACTGCTGGCATTCAAAATCCAACGAGCACCACACCAGTAGAGTATGATGAAACACTAAAAAGTGCTTGGAAATATGCCGTTGACACAGACAATAACGGCAAAAAAGATACTTTTACTCTTTATGGAATCTTCTTTCGCTCACCGAGTAGAGACTCTACTACAGGGCAGTTTAATCGCGAAAGAAAACCTCTAGATGCTAGAACTCCACCAATGGATAATGATGCATCAAACCAGCAGTGTAATGCATCTGGTTTTTCTAGCTTAGTGGGCAATTCCAGTTGGTATAAGTTAAATAGTGGCAATCTGGGTAAAAGCTTCTTTGTTTATACCGTTAACGTGCCAATTACTAACTTAGGCACCCTAGACGTTACACAATATGAAACCTATAAAGGAAACAAAAGTTTTGTAGCATTAGAGTTTCAGCAAGATCGCAGTCGCATTCCTCTAGCAAATAATGCTGTTTTCTTTGAGAATGATTTAGAAGTCATAGTTGGTAGTACAGAGTTACTTTTAAATGGAAGAGTTCACACCAATGGCAACTTGCTAGTAGGGGTTATTGACAGTGACGGTAATATAACTTTCCGCCAAGTTAGCAGTAAAACATCCTGTTTTTACAATCAAGAAAACGGGCAAGTTAGCGTTGGGGGAAACGTCGGAAATGGTAGTCTCGCTCAAACTAGTAATAATAATGTAACCGTTGACCTATACAAAGGTTTTGGGAAGAGTATCAGCACTGCTGCGATTAACAGCACCAATAAATCTACAAGCGCTACTGGTGGTAGTAGTATTGGATTCAACGATGCGGCATACAATCAACGCATTGCTGCAATGAAGACTACTGCGATCGCTTTATGCACAGATTGCAATAGTGCAACTAACGGTACCACTCTTAAAGCGGCTGTTGCATTAAGTGGTTATCCGACAGATGTGAAAACCAACGTCGATGTCAAAGTACTAAATACTGACGATGCTACGACAGCCAAAAATATCCTCTCCGACGAAATACAAATTTATTTGCAAAATCGTACCCGTCGAGTACCCTTTGCAGAAGTATCAGACGCCACTGGCTCAGATGCAACAACTGGATATGGTAGTACCATCACAGCAATTACTGCTAGTTTAGATCCTCCACAGGTTTGGAGGCAACCACTAACATCCAGTAACGAGTTCACTGGTGTAGCAACATCACCTCCCTCTATAAATACATCTAAGCTAGAAGCCACACAACCAAATTTACAAAAGAAAGAAGGTGTTCAAACCTCATTAGGCGATCGCGTTTTTGTCGGCAATAACCTCCCTGCTCTGTGGTTAAAAGACGGAAAATATGTTGGTTCAGAGGCTGAACAGCCAATTTTGAACAATTCTGGCACTGCGATTAACTGGACTAGATATGGTTCAGAACCACCAGCAAGATGGCGTAACACTCAAATACAGGCAGTTGCTGATTTAGGTCTATCTGACCGTAATGGCTTTTGGGAAGAAAATGCCGCAGCAAATCCCATAAATGATTTAGACAGCGTGGGTGGTGTGCGGATTGTTACTGGTGCAGGTATTTATGTAGATGGTTCTGGTAATATTCCAAACTTAATAACTGGCCCGTTTTACCCAAGAGGTTCTAGTACACTTGGTTCATTTTTACCAGCACCAGTTCTGGGTGATATTACAGTTGTCTGGCCCGACACAATGCCGATGTCAACACCTGGAAATGTTCGCAAAGGCGATCTCCAAATGCGAGCCACGGCTGTTTATCACTACAAAGTAGACTATGGCACTGACCAAGAACCGATCGCTTGTGTAAGTAGCTACTACGATCCCTCAAACGAAACTACAGCTAAAAACAAAGTTAATCAAGATGGTGGATATGGTGTAGATACTACCGACGGCAGGTCAAACAATGGCGTTGTTTACAGTTACCCGGCAAATGGAAGAGGCACATTTTTTACGAGTAACAAAACTCGTCTACAACTACAAGCCAACTTGAAATTCCCCAACGGGCGTTGGGTTAATAAACCTTTAAAAGATGCTCTAGACAAAATTGGAACTGGTACTACAGTACCTAGTACTGGTTTGCAGCTAGCAGATTATTCAGCAATTGATACAGCGCTTTGTGCTATTTCAATTTTGACTACTCCAAATGGTTTTGTTGCTACTCCCAGTAATCAACCTAAACACGGTGCAATCAGAGAAGCAACTTTTCTTGATGCTAGGGAAGTTAAGCAGATAAGTACATCAGGCTCACCAACCACATACAACTTAGACTTAGAACAGCGTCAACCTTTAGAAATTAGGGTTACAGACATTGATTTAAGTTCCACTGCGAATGGTATAGCCACCACAGCAATAACAGCTAACGAGTATCTATTGCCTTACAGTGGCATTATTTATGCCTCTAGAGATGATGCCTTGCGTGATGCAAGTGATACAAGCAGCGAATCAGAGTTACTCAGCCCAACTGATTTTCGGTTAGACTCAACTCGTCGCCCAAATGGTATTCGTCTGATTAATGGGGGAACTTTAGCAAGAACTAGTGCTAATACTTACATTGCTAAAGAAAAAGGTTTGATTTTAGTAACAAATTTGCCCGCATATATTAAGGGAGACTTCAATCTGCACCGTACAAGTACAAGCACTACAGAAATTGAGGAATTTACAGAAAAAGAATCAGCAAGTACCAACTTTTATGAGCGCAGTACTCCCAATACTGACTTTGCCTGTCGTGCAGGAAGAACCGGATGCCCTACTACAGGGGGCGACCTTTGGAGACCAGCAACGATTATTGCCGATTCAATGACCTTGCTTTCTGGCAGTTTCGTAGATGGTGTACGGAGATACGCAGACTACGATTTGAACAATAACACTGGCATTACTGTAGAGGATGGCTTAAGTGCCCGTCCCACACTTTCATCCACTTTCTTAGCCACTTTAGATGATAGAAGACGAAATCGCCTGAAAAATGGTTTTTGGGAAAATGCCTATTCTACCAGTTCTTTTTGGACAAGTGATGGTAATCCCAGACTAGACACTACCGTTACTCCTAACATTTCTCTTGGCTCTTACTTAGTAAATGGAGTGACTCCAGTTCAGCGCAAGGTTACTGGTCAACCCTTGTATGTTATGGAAATGTGCCGTAAGTTACTAGTTTCAGAATGTACGCCTGATGATTGGGTCGTTGGGTTTAATGTTAATGGAGATTCTGACCTAGACGATACAGTTAACTTAGATATGAATGGCGATGGGGACACAACCGACCCCGGTGAAAGCTTAATAGAGAAAAATCTTAAAACCTATCATTTGGGTAAAGCCATACTTGCTGCCGGTGGTACCGCTTCAAGTGGTACTGTATCTACTCCGATCAATTGGAATACTTCATTTGGAACTGGTAACAAGAAAATCAGAGAGCGACTGGGGTCTGGGGATACAAGTACAACTTATTTATCCCTGCAAAGTGCTCTGGCTACAGATCGCCTTTATCCCCGTCGAGTTGCATTTGCCCGTGATAATAGCAACAACCTGGTTACAAGCAGTCCTGGTATTTACAAACCTATGGGTGTAGGTTGCCCTTTGGATACTACTGGTACTGGTTATAGCAATAATGGATGTACTTATGGTACTAATTACGGTTTAACAGAAAGCAGCACCCGCGCCCTCTGGTTTAGAACCACAAGTAGTACAACTGACCCAAGAGATATAGACCAAGCAGTATACGCAAGTGACAAACCACTGTTCTATTTCCCCCCCATTGATGCTAACGGTGATGGTAGTCCTGATTTGGACAATCAACCACTCTTAGTACCAGTCTTAGAAATTCATGATGCAAAAAAGAATCCCCCTAACCTGAGAACGGATGCACTCGATGTAGCCTCAGGAGATGACTTTAAGTCTAATTGGCTACAGCAGGCAAGTGACACTATATTTAACGCCACCTTTGTAGTAGGAAATAGTCCCAGTAGAACAGATGAAATCTCATCAGGTTTGCAAAACTTTGTGCGGTTTTTGGAAAACTGGGATACCAGAACAGCCAAAATCAGCGGTAGCTTTATTCAATTAAAACGGAGTAGCTTCTCCACTGCACCAATTGCACCCATTTTCACAAACAGACAATCTAGTGCTACTGCTTCTAAAGACGATAATCTCAGCATTTTTGACTACTCATTAGATACTTACCCAACCCGAAACGCTAGTGGTCTCTTACCTTTCTATGCAGCACCAAATAGAAAGTGGGGATTTGATGTTGGTCTGTTGTCAGAGCAACCAGACTTGTTTGCCCAAAGGTTTACAGCACCTCCAACAGGTCGCCCAAATGAGTTCTTTAGAGAAGTTGGTCGAGATGATACCTGGGTGAAAACATTGCTTTGTGCCGGGGAAGCTAGTAACCAGACAGGTATCCCTACAACAGGAGTGACAGTAACTTATGCAAAAGCAGTTCCTGATGAATATCGCCCAAGCGGCTGCCCATCTCCATCAGATATACCATCTGACTCGCTGTAAATCCTGTAAATATTAGGTAAATTGCCATGTTGATAGGGAAAAAAGGTAACAAACAAAGATTACAGGCAACTGAAGTAGGTAATACATCTGTATCCTACCTACGATATAACGAAGGGGGTTTCACGATTATTGAATCTTTGGTAGCGATACTTGTAGTTAGCATTTTGCTAGTTGCGATCGCACCTGTTCTTTCCTTGTCAGTAGCAACTCGTATACAATCCAGACGGATAGAATTAGCCACACAAGCTGCCAAATCATACATTGATGCGGTGAAGACAAAGAAAATTGCCGCCCCCACCTCTACGGGAACTGATACCCTAACAGCATATACCGCTCCCACAGCTACAGGAACTCTAACTTGCATAACAGCAAACTCTTACTGCACAGCCCCAACTGGTACATCTTTGTACTGCGTTGATTTTGATAGTAGTGGTAGCTGCGAAAACACCAGTGTTACAGACATGATTATACAGGGTTTTCGCTACAACTCAGCTAGTAGTAGTGCTACTAGTGGATATGCTTTAGGTGTGCGGGTTTACAGAGCTGATGCTTTCAAAGAAAGCACTACTCTTTCTAGAAATAATGAGTCGGGTGATTACAAAAATGTGACACAAGCTACTTTCACCGGAGGCGCAGGTCAGCGCAAAGCTCCTTTAGTGGAAATAACAACAGATATCAACGACACTGTGCCTAAATACAGCGACCTTTGCGCGCGCTACACAGGTGGTTGCAATTAAATTTTAATTAGACTTCTTGCAAAACTTCCGATTTTAGCATCTTTCTCATAGGCCTCTGCGTGAGGCAAATAAATATCTATGCAAGAAGTCTATTCTTAAATATCTCTCAATAAAAGGGAAACCGCAGCATGATAAATTCACTAAAATTTATCCTGAGTACTCAATTAAAACGCTCTGGAATAAATAAGACAATTAGCGGCTTTACCCTGATTGAGCTGCTAGTAGCTATGATAATGGCAGTACTAATCATAACGCCTTTAATGGCCTTTATGATTAATATTCTAGATGGCGATCGCAAAGAACAAGCCAAGGCAACTTCTGAGCAAGAAATCCAAGCAGCACTAGATTATATTGCTCGTGACTTAGAGCAAGCTATTTACATCTATGATGCTGATGGTGTTACTCGAAACACAAATACTACTACTATTAGTAGTTCAGGCATTGCAGACCAAATACCACCAGTGAAATCTGCTTCTAGCTGTAGCCCTACTAGCGGCAGCAATCCGAGTGTTTGCACACCAATACTTGTTTTTTGGAAACGTGAGCTTAAGCCTGATAGTGTTGGAATTACTGCCACAACTCAGACTAGTGCCGCAAATACAGATGATGGCTTTGCTTATTCATTGGTAGCATACTACTTAATCACAAATCCAAATAAGGACAACCCTACCTGGTCTCAAGAATCACGGATTGGCAGGTTTGAACTTAGAGGCCCAGTGAATGCAGCTTATGCTAATGCAACAGGCAGTGCAAGTGATACTGGATTTAATCCACCACCACTAAGTAAGAGCGGTGCTACACTCAAAGACAAAATGAATCAATGGCAAACTGCATTAGGTGCATTAGCTAATTACTCTACTAGTAATCAAGTCGTAACTTTGGTTGATTATATTAGTACCACTGCACCTAGCAGCACACCTTGCACTAGTCCAAACCTTGTAGGCAGTCAAACAAGTGGATTTTTTGCTTGTGTCGATGCCAACGAAGTACTAGCACAGGTGTACATTAGAGGTAATGCACTTGCTCGTCTGCAAAATAATAACTTAGCTTACACTGCTAACACAAAAACTTATTTTCCAAGTTCAAGCATTCGAGTGCAAGGCCACGGATTTTTATTTACTAAATAACCTCTAGCTAATCAATCAAAGGTATTGTATGCACAGTGAAGCTTTATTGAGGTTAAACAAAATTCCTAAACGATTTTTAGTGGAAACACCAAAACTGCAATGTTCAGCGAACAGACTCCGCTACACATCTGCATACTTCCAAAAGGATGCTGGTTTTAGCCTGATAGAATTAATAGTAGTAATGCTCTTGGTAGGAATTTTAGCAGCGATAGCAGCTCCTGGTTGGGTTGCCTTTGTAAATCGACAGCAAGTAAATAAGGCTAACGACGCTGTTTTTGCTGCACTACAAGAAGCACAGCGCGAAGCTAAAAACAAAAAACTCAGCTACAGTGTTAGTTTTAAAGTTGAAAACAACATTCCGAAGTTCCTTGTTTATCAGGGTGCTGTTATGCCAACTTCAGGTGTTGTGTGGAAATCTTTAGGCGAGGATATGGCCTTTAATCCAGGAAAAGTTCTATTGTATACCAATATTTCTGCTTCCAATACAAAAAATGCTACTGGTAACATAGTTGAGACTACTCCAGGAACTGGTACTATTACCTTCGACTACATAGGTGTTTTGGCAGATAAACCTAGCGGTAGTGATAACGCTGATACACCTTTAAAAGTCATGGTAGCTGCGCCCAAAACAGGAACTACTGAGGCTGGTGCATTTAAACGCTGTGTCATAGTAGAAACTCTCATTGGGGGAATGCGGACAGCTAAAGACACTGCTTGCAACAATTAAATAGTTTTTTGTAGCGAAAACTATAAAAAATTCCATATAAATACGGTACATAAAACTGCAATTTAAGAGCAAAATTGTAACATACAGTAAGTACAGTTTTTTGATGTATTTTAAGTACCAAAAAAATAACTTTAATAAAATATACTTTTAGTCAAATGATTGGAAATATTGATCTTACTGTAGCTATCCCAACTTATAACGGTGAAAGTCGTTTGCCTGAACTACTAGAACGACTACAAAACCAACTTCACACCGAAAATTTATCTTGGGAAATTATAGTTGTAGACAATAACAGCACTGATAATACAGCTAAAGTTGTTCAAACCTATCAACAAGATTGGCGATGCCCTTACCCTTTAAAGTATTGCTTTGAACCAAAACAAGGTGCAGCTTATGCGCGAAAAAGGGCAGTTGCAGAAGCGAAAGGTAGACTCATAGGTTTTCTAGATGATGACAACTACCCAGTATCAAATTGGGTATCAGCAGCTTATACTTTTGGGGACAAATATCCGAAAGCGGGAGCTTATGGCAGCCAAATTCATCCTGACTGGGAAGTAGAACCACCTGAAAATTTTCAGCGAATTGCTCCATTCTTGGCAATTACAGAGCGAGGTAATTTACCACTATTATATGAAGCGGCTAAAAAATTGCTACCACCATCTGCCGGACTTGTTGTCCGTAAACAAGCCTGGTTAGAAAGTGTACCAGATAAGCCTATTTTAACTGGGAGAGTTAAAGGCAGTATGCTTACCAGTGAAGACTTAGAAATGTTGTCTTATATCCAAAAAGCAGGATGGGAAGTTTGGTATAACCCAGAAATGGAAATTTTTCACAAAATACCAAAATTTCGTTTGCAAAAAGATTATTTAATTCCATTTTTTCGAGGTATTGGACTTAGCCGTTATGTAACTAGAATGGTTAATGTCAAACAGATATATAGACCATTTGCTTTTTTAGCTTATCTGATAAATGACCTGCGTAAAATTATTTTACATTTACTGAAATATCGAACTGTCCTGAAAACTGATTTAGTAGCTGCTTGCGAAATGCAACTATTTTTAAGCAGTTTTATTAGTCCTTTTTATCTCTGGAAAAATGGCTATTTAACTAAAAAATATAATTAGAAATTAGTATTTTATTTAATTTATATGAATATGGAAAAATTGGATTTTACGGTAGCTATCCCTACATACAATGGCGCAAAACGTTTACCTAAAGTTTTAGATTTGCTACTCAATCAGACAGGTATAGAAAGCCTAAATTGGGAAGTTATTATTATTGACAATAATAGTAAAGATGAGACTAATCAAGTAGCTGATTATTACCAAAAAAAATTTAATCAAAATTTTAAATTGAGGTATTTTCAAGAAAAACAACAGGGAATAGCATTTGCAAGAATGCGGGCTATCAAGGAGGCTAGAGGTGAGTTTATTGCATTCATAGATGATGATAATCTCCCAGCCTCTGATTGGGTTTTTCAGTCTTATAATTTTGGGAAAGAGCATCCTCAATCTGGTGCCTGGAGTGGTCAAATTCACGGTGATTTTGAAGTAAGCCCCCCAAAAGATTTTACAAGAATTCAAGCCTTTCTAGCTATCAGGGAACATGGACTACAACCATATTTATTTGATGCAGATAATTTAAGGCTTCCTCCAGGTGCTGCGTTGGTTGTTCGTAAGCAAGCTTGGTGTGAAAGTGTTCCTGAAGAATTGGTTTTTAAAGGTAGACTGAGTAAATTGATGGTTGGCGGAGATGATACAGAAGCTCTCTTATACTTACACAAAGCAGGTTGGGAAATCTGGTATAATCCTGCAATGCATATCAATCATCAAATTCCACATTGGCGGTTAGAAAAAGATTACTTACTAGTGCTAGCGCGTGGTTGTGGTCTGTGTATTTTCCAGCTACGCTTAATCAATGCTAAAAATTGGCAAAAACCAATAGTTGCGATCAAAACTATATTGGGAAGTTTACACCGATTATTAAAACATATTATTAAGTATCGAGGTCAATTAAAAAGCAATTTAATTGCACTTTTTGAAATTAATTTTTACTGGGCTAGTATGCTCAGTCCTTTTTATTCTTTAAAATGGAGGATAGATAAACTTTTAGAAAATACAACTATAGAAAATGAGTAACTCAACTTTAACTACAATATTTATTTCTGTAATTATACCAGCTTATAATAGCGAAAAAACCATTATTGAAACAGTTCAATCTGTCTTAAACCAAACTTTTAAGGATTTTGAATTGATTATAATAAATGATGGTTCACAAGACTCAACTTTAGATGTTATTACAGAAATTAAAGATCCCAGAATAAGAGTATTTTCTTACCCTAATGCTGGCGGAAATGTAAGTCGTAACCGAGGGTTAAACCATGCAGTTGGAGAATTTATTAGTTTCTTAGATGCAGATGATCTTTGGACACCTGATAAGCTTCAGTGCCAATTAAAGTCTTTGCAAGAAAATCTTACTGCAAAAGTTGCTTACAGTTGGACTGATTATATCGATGAAAATAGTGAAATAGTACTCTCTGGTACACACGTTACAGTCAATGGAGACGTTTATGAAAATTTATTAGTGACAAATTTTTTGGAGAATGGCTCCAATCCTTTAATTCGTAGAGAAGCTTTAATCGAATTAGGTGGATTTGATGAATATCTATGTGCTGCTCAAGATTGGGATATGTGGCTGCGATTGGCCTGTAAATTTGATTTTATATGCGTACCATCTCCACAAATTCTATATCGTATAAGTGCTAATTCAGTTTCTTCCAATCTTGTTAGGCAAGAGAAAGCTTGCTTGCAGGTGCTTGAGAGAGCATATAAGGAAAGGTCTTTAGAACTTAATAATATTCGGAATCTAAGTTTGGCAAATTTATACAAATACCTAACATGCAAAGCCTTACAAAAGCCCTTTAATCGACAAAAAGGTTTAACTGCGGCTAAATTTTTATGGAATTATGTTCTGAATGACTCTTCAAGACTTAAGCGTATAACTTTCACTTTAAAACTATTATTAAAAATTCTCATAATCCTTTTAATGCCTAGGTTGCTCGACAGTATTACTAACCAGCGCAAAGTAAGAAGCCAAAAAGCTGAAACATTGTTCAACACCTAGGTAGCTGAAAAACGACCAGAAGAAAAAATGGATAGCCTGGTGCATCTACTATCGCTAGCTTATGCAAAAACACTCTTGAAAAATAAGCACTCTAACAGTGGTTTTACCTTACCAGAGTTGTTAATAGTTATTGTATTGATTGGTATATTGGCTACGCTGGTAATACCCAACTGGCTAGCTTTTGTGGAGACTCGCCGTCTCAACACTGCTCAAAACGAAGTCTATTATGCTATGCGCCAAGCTCAAAGGCAAGCCACCAAGGATAAATTGACTTGGCAAGCCAGCTTTCGTGAACAAAACGGTATCGTTCAATGGGCGGTTCATCCTGCTACAGTAAACCCATCTAACGCTAACTGGAATAATTTAGATGCCAATGTTCGCTTAGATTCTGAGACAAACTTTCAATCATCACTCAGTACTGTACAAGAAGTTAGATTTGACTACAGAGGTAATGCTAAAGATTTAGGACGGATCGCGCTATCGATTAAGTCTGGCGGTAAAACTAAGCGTTGTGTGATTGTTTCTACGATTTTAGGAGCAATGCGAATGGGTAAAGATAATGCGATAGCTAAAGACAATAAGTATTGCTATTAAGATATTATTAGTTCATTCAAACAAGGTATTTTGTGCTGAACTTACCAGCAAGCCCAAAACAGCACCTGATTATTTTCACCCGTTATCCAGAACCAGGTAGGACAAAAACCCGATTGATTCCTGCTTTGGGAAGTGTTGGTGCTGCCAATCTTCAACGGGAAATGACTGAGCATACAATATTTAAGGTTCAAGAATTGCAAAAAGCCATTGACATATCTGTGGAAGTGCGTTTTGCAGGTGGCGATTCGCAACTTATGCAAGATTGGCTGGGGTTGGATTTGGTTTACCAGTCTCAAGGTGAAGGGGATCTAGGTTCGCGGATGGCGCGATCGCTTTTTGATGCTTTTCAATCTGGTGCAGAAAAAGTAATTATCATTGGTACAGATTGTCCTGGAGTGAATGCTCAGATTTTAGCAACAGCCTTTGAGAAGTTACACGCTTTTGACCTCGTACTTGGCCCTGCGCTCGATGGTGGATATTACTTAATTGCTTTGCGCCAACCCATCCCGGAGCTATTCGTTAACATCGAGTGGGGAACTGCTCAAGTATTCCAGAAAACCGTGGATATTGCCCAGAAACTTAGTTTGTCATACGTGGACTTGTTACCCTTAGCTGATGTTGACCGACCGGAGGATCTGCCGATTTGGGAACAAGCCCTTGCAGGGAAAATAGAGCGATCGCTTTAAGGAGCAAAATCAAGGGGCGAATTGAAAAAGTGCGTAGGCAGAGCCATAGGAATCACTTTTCCATAAATATGTGAGCCGATAATCTTGGGGATGAGAATTAAGAGACAGAAGCAATAAAATCCTGTGGAATATCAGCACTGCTGAAATAGCTCCTTAAAGCTTTTTGAGACTGCTTCAGGTTTAGCAACAATTTCGACAATTTTATTGCGTGCATCTGCTTCAAACAGCGCCTCAACAGCAACTTGGGCGACTTTTTGTCTGGGGATGCTACCATCAAACAGTGTATCTGCACTCTGCATCACGATGCGGTCGGAGTTGTCTTCATTTTTCAACCCCCCAGGCCGGACAATTGTATAAGTAAGACCGCTTTTCTGAATATACTCTTCAGCTTGTTTTTTCCACAACAAAATTAGCCAAAATAAGTTCAGCGGATGAAAAAGCCGGGAAGTACACAAAGAAGAAACTAAGATAAGATGCTCAATTCCCTTTGCCTTAGCAGCATCTACTAAATTTTTAGTCCCTTCAAAATCCACTTTATAGGGGCCAGTGGGATCAAAGCTAGGTTTTGCCCCAGTCGCAACCAACAGAACTGTGCTATCCCCCAAGGCAGCAGTTAAACTTTCTGGTTGTAACACATCGCCTACCACTAATACGGCTTCAGGAGACAGAATACCCTTAGCTTTCTCTATATCCCGCACCAAGGCTCGGACGGGAATATTCCGCGCTATCAATTCTTGCACAATCCGGCGACCTGTTTCACCTGTTGCCCCTGCTACAAATGCTTTCATGATAAATGCTATCCTGGGAAACTATTGTGTGCTTGTTCAGTTCTTTATTTTAGTAATTCTATGGAGTCGATCGCAGATTCATGAGGTTTCGGTCAAAATGGGATCTGAATGCGAAATGACCCAGGTGTGTGGGGAATCATTAATATAGACTAACGCCAAAATATACAGTAATGCATTTATGCTTTCAAGAAAAGGCGAATATAAATCCTGGGAAATAACAGAAGCAGTTTTACCTGTAGCCTCCAGCCAAGAAGCCGAGGACACATTAACAGAACCAAATGTAGCGACGCTGACAAAATTTTACGGTCGTTATCAAGATTTTATGGAAATGGCTGCCCCAGTAGAGAAGGTTGCTGAGTATCTCAATGCTCATGCTTCATGGTTTTCGCGCTGCGCTGAACCCATGAAGGTACAATCACTTGGGGAAAATGGCTATGCTTTAACAATTGGTCGTTTTGGTTCTTTTGGTTATGAAGTAGAACCTAAAATAGGTTTGGAATTATTGCCCCCAGAGGAGGGTATTTACCGCATCCGTACAATTCCCATTCCTGACTACCAACCGCCTGGTTATGACGTAGACTATCGCGCATCTCTAGAGTTAAAAGAAACCGATGTTTCCACTAGCATTGGTAAGGTTACAAGAGTTGAATGGGAATTGGATTTAATAGTTTATCTTCACTTTCCCCGGTTTATTCAGCGATTACCCAAGTCTATAATTCAATCTACAGGCGATCGCTTACTTAATCAAATTGTCCGCCAAGTCTCCCGCCGCTTAACTCGCAAAGTTCAGGAAGATTTTCATAAATCTTTGGAAATACCTTTTCCTGCTAATTTTAAGCAAAAGCGTTGAGTCAATAGTCAGTTAACAGTTATCAGGCTGTTAACTGACTATTAACTTACAGACTATGCTTGAGTGAGAATTCTTTGGACAATTTGCACCCCAGTAACAGCCTGCCAAGCAAAAAGTCCCAAAAGGGTGAAATTTATTAAAATGTGAGTTGCACGCGCCCAATTTGCCCCTTTCTGCATATAAGGGGACAAAGCAGCAGAAAATGCAATTAAACTTGTCATGCCAAGTCCTGCCAGCAGGTGAGGCGCGACAAATAACTTACCATTATTGATGTAAGTGACAGCCATCCCACCGATCGCACCTGCCACCATCAAAGCTAGGAGTATAGAACCGATTTGGTAGTGTCTGACGTTATATCTACCTTTAATCAGTTCTTTCTTTTCTTCTCCCTGAGCATTTCTGGTACGCTGTAATTGCAGCCCCAAATAGGCAGCATAAATTGAGAGTACTAATAGCGCCCACATGAGCACCGGGTGGAAGAAGTTCAGCCAATATTTCACCGACGTAGAAAGTTCCAGACTCATCGTGTTCTCGCCTAATTAATTATTAAATATTTATAAAAATTAGCATAACTCTATTTTCTGTGCTTAATGTTGCACAAATTATAAAGAGACCTTGCATATCCCTAACTATTTTCCTTCACCCTCTTGCCAAAGTGGATAAACAATCTCAGACTAAATTTTGAGGGTAGACGAACAAAACCCCGTGTGTGGGATCTCATTCATGACTGAAAACAACGATACTTTGCTGCTCAAAGCTGCTAAAAGTGGCGATATAAAGAGGCTACATGCGCTACTGGCTGCTGGTGCGAGGGTGGACGCGTGCGATCGCCAAGGCACTACGGCATTAATGTTTGCTGCCAATTTAGGCTACACCGAAATTGTGCGATCGCTGCTCGATGCTGGGGCAAATATCAACTTGCCCAGAAAAGTCTATGGTTTAACGGCTTTGATGTTGGCGGCTAGTGCCAAACAGCTTGACATTTTGCAACTTTTACTATCTAAAGGTGCAGATGTCAATGCCACTAATGAAGATGGCAGTACAGCATTAATGGCAGCAGTCCTCAAAGGTTATGTCGATGTAGTGCGAGTTTTATTGGCTGCTGGTGCCCAAGTTAATATCGCTGATAAAGATAATGATACGGCGTTGAAACTTGCCGTTAAGCAGGGAAAAATAGAAGTTTTACAAACAATTCTCCAAACTGGTGTCGATGTCAATATTCCAGATGAGGAGGGTGAGACACTTTTAATGCTAGCGGCAGACTTGGGACATTTGGAGATTGTGGAAGCACTGCTAGCAGCAGGGGCTGATGTGAATGTGAAAAACGCTGATGGTGGAACTGCCCTATCGGCAGCAGCAGCGGCTGGACACAGTGCGATCGCAGCAGCTTTACTAGATCGAGGTGCCCAGATTAATCTTCAAGATAGAGATGGTGAAACTGCCTTACACCTTGCCGTTGTGGAAGGCTACATTGATGTCGTGCAAATATTACTTAACAAGGGTGCAGATGTCCAAATTAGCAACCACCTGGGCGATACACCACTGCTTGTAGCAGCATTGCAGGGACATAGCCAAATTGTCGAGGCACTGCTACGTTCTGGCGGAGATATAAATGGGAAAAATCTTGGTGAAGTTCCTTTGACGTTGGCTGCATCACAAGGACACACCCAAACGGTACAAGTGTTGTTAGACTATGGTGCTGATGTCAACATTCCTGGGGATGATGGCAAAACTGCTTTAATTAAGGCAACTGAACGCAAACACAAAGAGATCGTACATTTGCTGCTAACAAAGGGGGCAGATGTGAATTTTCAAGACTCAGCGAGGGCCACATCATTAATGTGGGCTGCTTCAGCAGGTTATGGCGAAATTGTACAGTTATTACTCCAAGCTGGGGCAGATGTGAATTTGAAAAACCGAGGCGGTTATACTGCTTTGATGATTGCAGAATTTAATGGTTATAAGAATGTGGTACGGAGTCTGCAAAAAGCTGGGGCACAAGAATAGCCATCTAAATTCTTCATCTAAAATATTTTCAGAAATATCTTGACCAATAATTAAATGAAAGCTAGATGCTTCAATACTAAGGAAGTTTAAAAAAACCAAATTTAGGACGAATAAACAAAGAAAGCAAAACTCCGTCGTAGCTGTTGTGAACTTGCTACGGCGGAGAAAGAAAAATTAAAACGCCAAAAGGGAGCAGACCAAATGCTTGCGTCACAAGGATAGAAAGAAAGCAAAAATGAAGAAGTAAATTTACCTTTTACTTTTTACCTTGTACATTTTACCTTTTACCTGCTCTCCCCCTTGGCGTTTCCTACTGTGCTAGATGTGCAAAATATATAGTTTTTAATTGAACAGAAAAGTATTCTAACGATCATTTTTTATGTATTATCCTAAAGGCTAAATACAAACAAGTTCCCAAAAAAGGTTGATGTGCAAGCATTTGGGCGATCGCTATGAAAATTAAAAGAAAAATAAATAAAAAATTAAATTTAGTGTAATCACTGTGGTGAATCCTCTGTCACCATAAACTCAAGCATTGACTAATGGACTCGATCGAGTATAAATAGCCAATGATTATAAGATTTGCAGAACAACTAGTGTCATATCATCAGTATTTTGTTTATCAGCACCGATGAATTGCTGAACTTGGTCAAATAGGTAATCCACAATTTCCTCTGGCCCATTGCAGTATTTACAAGCAGTATTGAAGCCAGCAACAAAATTGTCTTCATCGAAGCGATCGCCACCAGCAGCAGCGGCATCAGTCAAGCCATCTGTATAGTAGATAATTGTATCTCCAGGCTCTAGCTGTGCCTGAGCATCTTCATATTGGCTGTTAGCATCCAAACCAATTAACATTCCCAAAGTATCTAAACGGGTGACAGTTTTTGTCGCTGCGTGCCACCACAAGGGAGGATTGTGTGCCGCATTGCTATAAGACAGAATTCGGCTGTGGGGATTATATTCTGAGTAAAATAGCGTTACAAAGCGGTGGGAATTTTCCAAATCCGCATACATAACTCTATTTAAGTTTTGTAGAATTCCGGCTGGGGAATTACCATGTAGCACTTCTCCCCGTAGCATTCCCCGCATCATCGTCATAATTAGCCCAGCGGGGACACCTTTGCCCATGACATCTCCAATAACCAAACCCCAGCGACTAGTTTCGCTGCCACCTTTGATCTTGGGCTGAATCTTATTATGATTGGTAGCAATAAAGTCGTAGTAGTCTCCGCCGACGCGATTGGCAGGTTTACAGCGTGCCGCTAGGACTGCACCGGGAATTGTCGGGCATTGACGTGGTAGAAGTCGCCGTTGGATTTCTGCGCCAATTTCTAGTTCTTGGTCTAAGCGTTCTTTTTTTCTTAGTTCTACAGCTAGTTCATCGTTTTCGATCGCTACTGCTGTTTGGTCTGCCACTAACCTAACTAACTTTTGCCTGGTTTCTGTCCAACTATATTCTGGATCGCGGCTCAAGACATAGAGCCATCCTCGTTCTGTATGCTTTACCAGAATCGCCGTACCAAAGATTTGCACATCTGGACCCAAATAGCGATGCATTTGGTCATCCAAAATCCCCGTGGCATTCGCTAGGGGGGCAGTATTGGGCAAAAGTGTGATTTGACTACTGGCTATTTCTAGCGCTTTGCGGATATTCTTGCGCTGGCCACTATCTTGCCAATGTAACTGTTCTAACCTGACTTGACCATTAGGTTTGTAGAGAAACAGGGCGCTACCGTCTGCATCTGTCACTCTTGTTGCCATCAGCGGAATCAGTTCCAAAAACTGATTCAAATTATTGAAACTTCTCAGGGCAAATCCTAAAGAACTTAGCAAATCTTGAATTTTGTTCTGTTCCCGGTGCAACCTTGCCACGAGTTCTTTGAGTGCCACGACTGGTGTGACATCCGTCGCGGCACTACTACTATTATCAGTGGGTTGAGAGGGCAGTTGAGACACAGGCACGGGTATTATTGCACTTTATATTGGCAGATTTTAGATTAGTTATAAATCTTTTGGCTTTGGCATTGCTAAACCATATTTAGGCAAGACTTGCCATTTTAGCAAGAGTATAAAGACGTAACAGGCAAATTTTATAAGTATTTTATTTGCTTATTGTCTTTTTGATGGAATATTAATAATTTCAAATCATGTATTTTTAGTCCAAATTCTACCCGTAAAAATTACTAGTTTTGCTGATATATCAGAAAGTTTTTCATTTTTTCATAACTTAATTACCAAAGCATATCTCTAAAGTCATAAAAATACTTTATTCAAAGAATAATTTATAACGTTCTCAGAGAGACTTTTTGGGCAGAAGTAACTAGAAGACTAGAAGTCTTTTGAGTAAAAACCTCTATAAGCGCTCAAATCGAGCTTGATTTGCTCAAAAACAGAACTACACTCGTTCCCAAACCTGAGAATATTGTTAAGAAGTTTTCAAATACTTAATTTGTATACCATAAATGCTCGGATAATCGCCAAGATTGAGCTTTTCCATTTTTAATTTCTCGTTTTGTGAATTTTGAGTTGCTGAATACGCAAAATTTAAATCCATCAAAACTGGATAAAAGTGAAGTAACTCGATCTTCTTAGTCAGAGGTAACAGAGTTAAACCATTAGCCTGTAATTTATTCTAGGGGTGAGTCATTTGGTAAGTGTAAGATATGAATAGAAGAGATGACACTAAAAATAGAAGAAATATCTTCTAAGAACTTTAAGTCAAAAGCCAGAAAGAGTGTTTTCATTTAACCATCAGAATTCCAACCTCTCAATAGACGTTGCACGAGTAAGTCGCCATAGCCAACACCAAACACCTATGGAGGAATAAACCTCCCGCAGCGCTGAAATCACCCGCGCTGGTTCCCCAATGCACTGCTCACCATTGGGACTGCTGTCTATCCCACAATAGAGTTGTATATTGTGGGCGTGAGCGTCTCGATTCCCTTTTCAATTGCTGCAAGATGAAAGTCTAGGGGATTTTCTATGTCGCAACTAAATACCGTGCTGCTACATTTAAAAAGCCCATTTCAGACTTCAAAAAGGGCATTAGCTAGAAATTTTAGCAAAAGTCACCTATTTATTGTGACAAATTCATAATTTTAGGACTTGAGCTGTTTCTAGTTAGTTCAAGTGATAATACCAGATCGGTCATCCCTAAATTTATCAGTTTTAGGACTTACGCAAAAATAGCTAAAAAGCTTAATTTATCGAACCTCCTTCTCTGTCAGAGGCTGACGCTAACGCGCAGTGTCTCCCAGAGAAGAATCATACAGTATTGCGTAAGTCCTAAGTCTGTTAAGAAAAATTTTTCACTCGAAATTTTTCAACTAACCACTCAAGAGAGCTTCGACAAACTCATAGCTCGAAAAGGGGCGGAGGTCTTCAATTCCTTCACCAGCACCAATAAAGCGAATGGGTAAACCTAGCTGCTGCACAACGGCAAGGGCAACGCCGCCTTTAGCAGTACCATCTAGCTTGGTTAAGACAACACCACTGAGTTGAGCAGCTTGAGAAAAAACTTCAGCTTGCCGCAGTCCATTTTGGCCTAAAGTAGCATCTAGAACCAAAAGAGATTCTACTTTGGCATTTGGGGCTTTTTTATCGATAATTCGCCGGATTTTACCGAGTTCGTCCATTAAATTTTTCTTGTTTTGCAGTCGCCCAGCTGTATCTACCAGAAGCAATTCGGTTTGACGCGCTTGGGCGGCTGCGATCGCATCAAATACAACTGCTGCTGGATCTGTATTCTTTCCCGGATTAGCAATTACATCCACACCACTTCTACTACCCCAAACCTTCACCTGTTCGACAGCAGCGGCGCGGAAGGTGTCTGCTGCCCCAATCAAGCATTTATAGCCAGATTTTTGTCCCAGGTGGGCAATTTTGCCAATAGTGGTGGTTTTACCGGCACCATTTACCCCAGTGATTAACCAAATGTTTAAGGTTTCTTTTTCTGGAGTAAAAGTAGTTTTGTGGGAGGTTTTGTTTGGTGCATCCAGCATATCCCGAAGGATTTTTTTCAGGAAAGCGATCGCTTCTTCAGGTGCGGTAACTTCTTCTCGCAATTTTGTCTGTAAGGCATTGATAATAAAGTCTGTCGCTTCTACACCCACATCAGCTTGCAAAAGCAATGCCTCAATTTCTGTCACAGCAGCTTGGTTTAGCGGCCCTTGACCAACGATCGCCTTCAGTTGATTGAGAATACTACGGCGAGTTTTGTCTAACCCTTGCCGGAGCTTTTTCAGCCAGGTAATTTCTTCAATAGAAACGTCTTCTGCACTCCTACCTTGAGCTGCTAGAACTTTCGCTGACCAGACAAACCCATCATCAAATAGCAGTCCGGGAATTTCCTCTCCTGTTTCTGAGGTTGTCGCTACTGGCTGTACTACCTCCGGTTCTGGAACTTCAATGGCGGTGGCTATTAGTTGTTCTAGCTTGGCTTGCCGTTCTGCCGCCGCCCGTTCTAAAAAGGATAAGTTAGCTGATGCTGTTGGCTGTGTTGCCTCTGGCGTAGCTAGTGGTTCGGTGGGTGTTAGTTCAACTTCGCTTGCCGTGAGTTCTATGGTGGAAACATCTGGCTGTTCAGCAATTGCTGCCACTGAAGAATCTTCTGTAATTTCTTCCTGACTAGCAGCTTGGATAACTTCTGGCTGTGCTGTTTCTACGGTTGTATTAGCAGCTTGCTCAGTTGCTTCTGGTTCAGCTATTTCCGCAGTTACCGTTTCTACGGTTTCAGGTTGTATTGATGGTGCTAAGGTATCTGCTGGATCGGGTGGAGTTTCTACTACCTCGACTTGCTGTTTTTGCTGAATATTTTTGTAGGCAGCTTTTGCAAATGCCAATAAGTCTGCCGTTGTGTCTGGTGTAGTTTCAGCAGTTGGTGTTGAGGTTTCGGCTGGCTCTGGTTGGGGTTCTTTTACAGGAGGAGTTTCTTCCTGTTTCTTATCAGAGGGAGTGTTAGAGGAATCGTTATGTTGACGACGGAACCAATTAAAAACCATTGCAGCAGTATTGTTTATATGAGTTATGAGTTATGAATTATGAGTTTAATTTAACTTTGCACTTTTTCTTGGGGTGAAAACTTCCGAGTTATCCTCACCTTTCAACGCCAGTTTAAGGAAAATCGTGACAATAGAGAGTTTTTTGCGATCGCGCAGCGTCTCACTTTGAGTGAAGTTTCGCTTGGAGGAAGCCGCAGAAGCGGCTACAGATTTTTCTCCACAGCAGTATAAAAATTATTAATTCCGCAGCGGTACTACGCAGTTTTTTTCTGCTCAGTGACTCGGCGCAAAACACCGTTAATAAACCGATGACCATCGTCTCCACTGTAGCGTTTGGCTAGCTCCACGGCTTCGTTGATGGCGATACTGTCTGGAACTCCTAAGAACTTCATTTCTGCAACCGCGATTTGCAAGATATCGCGGTCAATTTGGGCGAGACGAGTTACTTGCCAATCTACTAAGGCAGCAGAAATTAGTTCATCTATAATGTGTCGATTTTCGTTGACGGTAATCACAAGCTCTTTAGCGTAATTCCGAACTCCCTTATCCTGATTAGCTAACTGAATCAATACTGGGAAATCAACAGCTGTACCCAACTGATTGATTGCTGTCTGGGTGCAAGCGATCGCTTCTTGAAGCATTGTTCTGGCAGTATTGAGGTCGGAGGCCCGAGTTTGGCTACTTAAGAGGCGATCGTTACTGCGTTGCAGTTCACCTGCGGCATTATCGAGGGTATCTTGTACTTCTGAGGTCAGAGTGCGTACTGCACCTAGTACCAACTTGGATACTAGTTGGTCGTCTTCCAATTTATCTAATTTCTTTGGGTTGACTGGCAATTGGCTAAGGCTTAAAAGCGCCAATTCACGAGCAATTTGCTGGGGTTTACGAGGTTGCATAAAACTGAGGGGTGATTGTGCGAGAACTGAATTTACTAGGCAAGACAAACTTATAAGCCTATCAATTTTGGCACAGTTAAACAACAACATTACGCATTTGCTTGTGACTATGCCAGATTGATTTCAAAGAGGCAGAGGGCATGATAGCGCAGCGTTAGCGAGTCCGCGTACTCTTACAGAGAAGCAAGCTACGCGTAGCGTCTCGCAGAGAGCGTCGGCAGGAGAAATACACTCCTATGTCTCTTGCCGCAACCAAGGCTTTTCTTGGAGTTTAAGTCAAGATCGCCAAAATCTCCGAGTTAGTGGCTTGGAATTCGATGGGGTGCGATCTGCTATTCTTTATTCCAACCTCCTGCCTCCTGTCTTGTTCACGTTTCTTCAACGGGAATAACCTGCTGCTCGATCTCTTTGTGTTTCACTTCCAATGTGGACTCGTTGGAAAAAACCAAAGGCGTATTGGGGGCGACAATGCCACCTGATACAACTATTTTAAAGGCGTCTTCAATCGACATGGAAAGGTTCACCACCTCGTCTTCAGGAACGACTGCGTACCATCCGGTAGTCGGATTTGGGGTGGTGGGGATAAAAACACTTAGCACGGGGCGAGATATCTGGGCTTGGATATCACTGCTGATTGCACCAGTAACAAAAGCGATCGCCCAAATTCCTCGGCGAGGATACTCTACCAAAATTACCCGGCGAAACTTGCCATTAGAATCTTTTAATATTGTTTCTAAAAGCTGTTTGAGAGTTTTGTATACCTGTCCTGCTAAAGGAATTGCTTGTAATAATCGCTCACCAAAATCTAACAACCATCGTCCAGCTATATTCCGAGCCATCAAGCCCATCAGCAATATACTTAGTAAAGGTACAGCTAACCCTACTAATAAATTAAGTACATTTACTAAAGCTGGGTTTAACCCATCAAAGGGATTCAATTGTTTAGGAATTTGGGTGAGGAAGTTGATTACCCAAGTCGCAATGGTAATTGTCAGCCAGATAGTGGTTGCTAGGGGAATTATTACCAACAAACCAGCAATCAGGTCGTTTTTTAAATCCTGTTTTAGGCGATCGATTACCAAGCCCCGATTCTCCTGTTTTAAGCTAGAGGAACTTTTGTTATTCGTATCCATACCAGCAGATTCGTCAAATTCCGAAGGCTTTAACTTTGGCAGATTCTGCCGCAAGTAACTGTCTAAAACGTTAGCAAGTTTCCTGCTGCTGGAAATCAGCTATTTTCCTATAAGCATACACATAGACATTAACCAATCCGATGGCGACTGGTTATTCTTAGAGGATGTTAGGACTTACGCACTTTACACATTGACCATTATGTGAGAAGTCAGCTTGTTAAACGAAAAGTCTTATCCTGCCTCGTTCCCAGGCTCTGCCTGGGAATTCGATCGAGTAGGCAGAGCCTACTTGTTTGACGGGAGGCAGAGCCTCCCATAAGAGCATTACAAAGGCAGAGCCTTGTAACGAGAGGTACTCCACAGTTGGCTGTCTTTGTCAATGCGTAAGTTCTAGATGTTACTTTTATTTATAAAATTTGTAAATAATTGTTGCAAGTTCTTGGCTATTATTAATCTAGCGCGCTTAATCAAAAGCTGCTCATGATTGTGAAAGTACTATAGGGTAAACTAATAAATTATTTTATCTGGTCAGTCACTCACTTTTGAGCAGGAGTGGCTTTTATGAAAATGTTCTGTTAAAAATATTAATTTGTTAGGGATTTCCAAGAAATAAATTATCCATCTTGTGGGTGAGTATTCTGCCCGTCCTGAATATAGAAGCGATGGGGACAATCATTTCCCTAGAAAATTTGAGATGTTTTTGATTTAGAAGTCTCTTTTATCTAGTCTTGAATCATGAAAAACAAGATCCCCGACAACTTTTACGAAGTCAGGAATCTGTGTAGCACATCTGTGTGCCCTATGATTTTGCGATCGCTATACAGGAAATTCTTCTAATCTCCAGCTATCTTCACGCCGCATCAACATGTGTAGTTTCAGAATCCGCGCCCTGCAACTGTTGCGTACTCTCTTGTACCAAAATTGCTGTTGTATCTAAATTAGGTTTTGGTAGATACTTCATTTCCCAGACTTTGAGCAAAATCAGGTATTCGTAGAAAGCCTGCAATGTACACCAAGCGACTCCGGCGCGTCCATCTAAGCATCCGCCTAAGATAAAATACATATATATAAACCGTAGCAACGGTCTGGCGGGCAAACGTAAAGATAAATCCTTCAAGGCACGCCGTCTTTCGACTTCAGATTTGCCAAAGAATAAATCTTGCCAGTTCACCTTTCCCTGTTCTAACTGATACAATGTTTCTTGAGCTTCATCCGTAGAATAACGGTTGTGTTTGTCAATCCAGCGGCTCAAACCTTTGCTACAAGTGTAGTGTGGGTATGTTTCTTTTAAAAAGCTAGTTGCACCCTCACAAACTTCTCGCTCAGTATGACCGTAGTCTGTAAACCACACTTTCCCGTGGCGGAAGAGTCGCATTTGGTAACGGGGATACTGTGTGCTGTAGCGAATCCAGCGATTCATGAACATGACGCGTTCAGCCACGTAGTAACCGATGTAGTCTGGATTCTGACTTGCCTTTTCGCATTCCGCAAACAGTTCTGGTGTCATACGCTCGTCAGCTTCGAGGATATAAACCCATTGATGCTTTGGGGGTATAGACTCTAACATCCAGGTACGCTGGCGTCCGTGGCTTTCAAAAGCGTGTTGGACAACGCGGATGGGATAACGACTGGCGATTTCCACAGTGCGATCGCTACTGCATGAATCCACAACAATGATGTCATCTGATAACATCGCCGATTCGATACAAGCAGCAATATCTAGTTCTTCGTTATATGTCAGTATGTAAATTGAGAACATTACTCAAGTTTTATAGGGATTTTACTCAGCGATAATTGTCTTGTTATTAGTTAGTTAGCTATTAGACGCATGGCAGTATCAGCCGTCAATAATTTTTGGATACGTCCTACTGCCATGCCAATAGTGGATTAGCGTGCGGCAGTTCTAGGTTTACCACCTTGTACAGCACCCCTACCTCTTAAGCTTGTCCAGCCGATGATAATGTAACCAATAGACAATAGCAAACTGCTAATACCAATCCGCAGTCCAGATTTCCAAGCAGTATCTTTAGCTTGTTGCAGTGCTTCGTCTCGGCGCTGGCGAACTTGGCTCAGTTGTTGAGTTTGCAGCGTTTGAACATCTGTTTGTTGTTCGATAGCTTTGTCAAGTACTTGGGGATTTGTTTTAGCCTTCTTGAGTAACTCTTTGATATTTGCAGGAATTTGAGGGCTTTCAATTGCTTGCTTATATTTTTGGTCATCTTTGAGGATTTCACTAAACTGAGCTTTGGTTTGGTTTCGCAGTTGGTCTAGTTGCGCTTTTCCTTGTTCAGTATTCAGTTGTGCTTGCAATTGCGATAACCGAGTGTTTAGTTGAGTTTCTGCCTGATCTGCTTCTTGGGTAATTCGGTTGAGTGTTTGAGTCTTGGCTTGATTGACGTTATTTAGGTGCAAGGGAAAAATCAGCAAGAACATCAATCCTAAAATACTGGAGATAATCGCGGCGGGAAATCTTAAATCGATACCTTGGGGGCGATCGCTTGCTGGATCGGCATTCTCAATCCAATAGGCAGCAAACAGAAGCCCCAAACCGACTAGAGGAACAATTCCTCGATCGACGAGCGCTGTTCCCAAATTGATTTGCCATACCCGATCGGTGGGTTGAAAGGGTAACAACAGAATCAAAAAGTCAACGAAAAAGGACAAAATGCAGATTATTCCAACTACCTTAAGTGTGAGAGCAGTAGTCACGGAAGTAAAACGGTTAACCATAGTTTTTCAAACTGGTGGAGAATACGAGTGATTTTCATATTTCAAGCTACTTGAATATTGTGCCCATGACTATGACTATTGTGTAAAAACACAAAGCAGATTCAATATTGGTAAAGGCTATCTGCCTCTTGGTTTTCAACTAGCCCACAGTAACATTTGTTATCTCCAGTGTCTTCAGGAAAATCCTGGTATTTTAAGATACAAATTTGATGCGGGGCTAGAGGAACAGACTCGTTAATTACCCAATCTCCCTGATTGCATTTCTCAATCGGTCGTAATACAGACCTTTTGTAGTGCTTCACAGATGTGCATCGGTATCAACTGAAATAAAAACCTTTGCAATGAGGTTGTATAGACTTATCGCCAGATTTGAGCAAGGAAGCAATGATTACTGAGATCAGATGCTACTATAAGCAATTGAGTTTATACTTGAGCGGGATTTTTGGGAGTATCTCGCTTGCTATACTTACAGTAGTTTTCTTTTGCATAAAGTAGAAAGGTACGGGTTTTGAGGCAGGAGTTAGAAACTTTTTATATTGCAAACTCCGGTATTTATACTCTTTTTTGTTAATTCCTAAAAAAATGAGCAAATCGGAAATAATAACTAACAATCAAATGTGAATTTTACTGGAATCAGTTCGTCGGTGATTTTTGTTAGCAAAAAGAGTGAATTTGAAGGAGTCAGACTCTGAAAGGCTTTGAATTCAAAGGTGTTGAAAAACTTATCGGTCCAATAGCCGCGCTTCTCGGCTTTGTGTATTTGTTGCAATGGTATATTGGAGACTTGCGATCGCCTTCCGATCCCATCTTTGAAAATAAACAGCCGCCTTTGGTGATGAAAGAGGGCGACCCTTATATCCGCGCTTTAATGCGAACCATCTCGGCAAGTGAGGCTAGTGGAAACCGTCCCTATTCGCTGTTATATGGTGGGCAGCAAGTCAACGACCTTAGCCGACATCCTGAGATATGCGTCACAATTGTCACAGGCCCCAATACAGGTAATTGTTCTACCGCTGCTGGCAGATATCAAATTATCAACATTACTTGGTATCGTTTAGCCCCTCTTTATCACCCAAAGCCGATGCGAATGATGTTTTGGACTACTTATAGTTTTGAAGCAGAATATCAAGATATAGTAGTTTACCGTTGGTTAAATGATTCTAAAGTTTGGGGAACTAATATTTCGCAACTGTTACATCAGGGAAAGTTAAATGATGTATTGCGGCGACTATCTCCCACTTGGACAAGTCTAGGATATGGCATAGAAACTAATTCTGTTAGTAACTCTTTGCCCAAGGTTTACCAAAAAATGTTGCAAGAAGAATTGACCGCAGTTAAACAACCAACATCCCCGAATTTGCCACCATCCCCAACTCCTTCTAGCAAGGCAGTGAAGAAGTAGTGAGGTTATCTTAATTTTTAATTTGCTGCGGACAAAAAACTTTTGATATTTTCCACAAATGCCAAGGTATTTTCAAAGTGGATATTATGCCCAGCATTGCTAATTATTTTTATTTGAGCAAATTCACATATTTTAGCTATTTCTGTATTAATAGATATAAATTTTTGATCGTATTCACCGACTAGTAAAAGTATGGGAATTGTATTTAATTGTAGCTTTTCCCATAAAGAAGGCTGACATCCAGTACCCATAAAGCGCAGTGATTTATCTAATTCCTGTGGATTGTTCTGCAACCGACTTTCTACCATGCGATCGTATTCTGGATGATTTTTTATATCACCAAAAATCGGCTGATTGTACCAATTTGATAGAAAAGCAGCAAAATCGCTTTTTTCAAAATATCTTGTTAATTTTCTACCTATTTGTGTATCAAGTTTAATCCGTTCTAATCGTTCTGTTGTTGTTGGTAAACCTGGGGAAGCTGACTCTAGCAGAACTTTATAAAAACGTTCTGGAAAATTCAGGGCTAGGTATAAAGCCAATCTTCCACCCATTGAATAACCAACTAAAAAGCATTTGGCAATTTTTAACTCATCTAGTAAGTTGATTAAAGCATGAGCAGTGTTTGCCATTGTATAGTATTCATCCTCACCCAAAACTTTGGTTTTGCCATGTCCGGGAAGATCCAGTGTTAAATAGGAAAATTCTTTAAATAGTAATTTTATGGCTTCATCAAATTCATCAATGTTACCCATGAAGCCATGCAAAAAAAGAATTAGTGGTTTATCTATAGTGTTAATTAAAGAATAATGAAATTGATAATTTTCTAAGATCATAGTCTAGGCAAAAATCATCATTACACAGCATATTATCTGATGGAATAATTTTTTCCCTCGTTGCCTCTTAGAAAAAGTGAAGAAAGGAAAGTCTATAAAAATAGATTGTCTACCAGTTGGCAATATGATGTCGCTGGAGTGAATGTCAGGATGCACTATGGAATTTTAATGCATCGCTGCTAGTGCATCACTAATTGTGCTGACGCATTTTAGATGATTTTTCTTATTTTTAAGGTAAAAATCGATCTAAAGCAGCCTTTAACTGTTTAATTTCAACATCAATATTACCCTCTTGTGCGGCTCTAGCAATACACTCAGTTAAATGTTCATCCAAAACAATTCGTGCTACCCGATCCAATGCGCCCCGCACTGCGGCAATTTGCAGTAGAACATCAGGACAAGGGCTATTTTGCTCCACCATTGTCTTAATACCACGAACATGTCCTTCTATACGCGATAATCGATTAACAATTCGCCGTAAAGACTCTTCGCTATGGATATGGGGATGAGCCAAGTCTCCAGTCCCATGAGTACCATCTGTATGCTCGTGGTCTGTATCGTGATAGTGGGAATGTTCTGCTTGCTGGGATGTTGGCAAGGATTTCTTACCTAATCGGTTTGATCCATTCATGGGCTATCAAAAGGCTTGTATTACTAAGATCCTAGTCTAGTACTCAACCAACCCAAAACTTATGGGTGAAGGCAGGCCCCATTCACCCTAACTTTACTACTGACGATTGGCTTTTTCTTGAGGAATAATCTCCGTTACTACCCTACCGCTAGAACTGCCACCTTTGACAACAATATTTTCTGTTTGCAGATTACCAACTGCTGTTTCACCCACAAAATTTAATGGTGGGTCAACTTGCCGATAAACAACATTTCCCTGAGCTTCAACTAACTTATTATCTAAATACCAAGTTAGTGTATTGGATCTTAGAGACTGGCGACGCTGACCAACTGCGTTGACGTTACCTTTTAAATAAACGGTTTTTTGCGGTATTTTCATTTCACCTTGATTGGCTGTCACAGTGACATTTTCGGCACGCTGGAACATTCGCGTAGGTGAGTTTGTAGTGACAGTTTCTGCGTTCATGTTCCAGGTCATAGAATTACTAGATATTTGCATTGGTGGGTCTAGTAATTCTAGTTGAGCATTCTTTTGGACAGTGGCAATTTTTGTTTTTAAGTTGACTTCGGCAGAATTTCCTTTACCGCGATCGCTAATTTTATTATCTTTGTAACGGTCAATTTCTAGGGGGCGATCGCCAATCAGTTTTTCTTCTTTAATATTCCAGATTAAATGTTCAGTTCTCACTTGCATCTGGGGATCGATAGAATTTGCTACCACTCCTCCAGAAAATTCCATCCGCTGTTCGCGGGTTTTTACTCGCACTTCCTGCGCTACTGCTTGTAGTTTTTTATGGGTGCCGTTAATCTTGTTACGAACAATCAACAAATCTTCTTTAGGACGCCATTCTAATTCATTACCTTGCAACACAATCCCATTACTAGGATCTGTGGCAAATATCTTACCTTTAAGAAACAACTGCTTCCCATCTTGTTCAATGTCTGCTACATCTGCCTTGATTTGGTAAACAATTTTACCATCTTGATATAGTTCACCATAAGGACTTTCCGCCTGGCCAATTTGTTTTTCTTTGGTGTATTGTGCGGTTTTAGCCCTGACTTTCCAAATTGGTCTTCCCACTTCATCTGCTTGTTCTAGGGTGACATCAAAGAAAGTCAAATTGCTATCTTTATTAGATGAATCCGCAGTATTTTGTTGGGAATCTGGCGGGGATTTCCCCCCGCAGGCGACTAAACCAAATACCAAGAAAAAGGTCAAAGGAAAAATAAGAAAGGAGGGAGTGGAGGAGAAAATTTGAATTTTTCTCTTTCCCCATCTCCCTCTTTTATGAAATTGATACGCCATTATTCTTGGATTTCTAGGTGTCCATCACTAGTTCTGGGGTCTTCCAAAAAACCGATCCCAGATAATGGGCGGTATGGATAGCTTTGGCGAGGAGTTTTTTGAATATCTTCTTTGATGGCTTCTAAATCAATGTAGCGATCGCTTACATTAATTAAGCTGTCGCTGGTCATCGAACGCAAGCTCACAACTTCTACCCGCACGCCACGATAGCTGACTGAATTGACCGCATAAGCCAAATCCCCATCACCGCTAACTAAAACTGCGGTATCATAAGAATCTACAAGTGCCATCATGTCTACTGCTATTTCTACATCCAGGTTAGCTTTTTTAGAGCCATCTGGTAGCTGGACTAAATCCTTAGCAATGACTCGATAGCCATTGCGACGCATCCAGAGCAAAAACCCCTGTTGCTTCTCGTTTGTCCGATCTACACCAGTGTAGAAAAAAGAACGCAGTAATCTAGAACCTCCAGTTAATCGACACAATAGCTTCGTGTAATCGATTTCAATCCCTAATTGCAATGCAGCGTAAAATAAATTTGAGCCATCAATAAATATGGCGACCCTACCCCGATTCTCTAAAACTTGTTCTGGCGTAAATATTGAATCGTTTTCCAAATTATTCAACATCGTTGTGATACCTCAATTTTTATCCCTGTTATTTTTGATACAAATTACCAACTTTTAGATGCTAGTCACAGCGGCTTATGATAATGTTCCGCGGCTAATTTAAATTGAGCCACGATAAATTTTGTGAGAAAATAAAAAAATTGAACAAAATCAGAGTTTGATAAGGACTAATCGTTTTTCGGGGGTTCTATTCGTTTAAAAATCGGTTGGGGTGTACCCAATTGTTGTTTGCTCGATAGTAGTCCCCATTTAGCATGGATGGCAAAAGGAGCGGTAACTGAACTTTGTTTTTGATCGTTAAAATTTATTCTGAAGCCTAGCTGCTGATAAATATCGCTACTAATGTTCGGAATAATTGGGGATAGCAGATAAGCTGCTAGTCTAACTGATTCTAAAACTGCGTAGAGAACCTTTTCCACCGATTCCTGCTGTCCCTGTTTATATAATGACCAAGGAGCTTGTTCATCAATAAATTTATTACTGGCTTGCGCCAGTGAAAGGATAGCCTCACAAGCTTGACTGAAAGCTAGCTCCTGGTATGCTTGTTTCACCTGTTCCCCTAGACGTAAACCAATGGCTTTCAAAGGATTTTCGTCAGGAATCGCTTCATTGCCGATTGATGGTACTTTATTCTCAGCACAGTATTTTTTCACCATGCTCAAAGTACGATTGAGCAAATTGCCTAATTTATCTGCTAAATCTGCATTCAGAGAATTAATGAACCTAACTTCATTAAAATCTCCATCCTTGCCAAATTCGATTTCCTTAAGGAAGTAATAACGAACGGCATCACTACCATAGCTTTTAACTAATGCCACAGGATCGAGGGTGTTACCCAGACTTTTGCCCATCTTTAGACCGTCTTTAGTCAAAAAGCCATGCCCAAAGACTTTCTCTGGCAAGGGTAAGCCAGCCGACAACAGCATTGCTGGCCAGTAAACTGCATGGAAGCGTAGAATATCTTTACCAATTAAGTGCAAGTTAATCGGCCACCATGTTTCTAAAGCATTTGCTAAAGTCGGTTCTGCATCTGGTTCTAGTAATGCTGTGACATAGCCTAGCAGCGCATCAAACCAGACATAGAGAGTGTGCTTGGGATCGACTGGTACGGGAAAACCCCAATCTAAATTCACTCGTGAAATGGAAAAGTCTTGCAGTCCTTGATTGACAAAGCTGAGAACTTCATTGCGCCGACTTTCTGGTTGAATAAAATCCGGTTTAGATTGATAAAATTCTGTCAGCTTACTTTGATATTTGGATAAGCGGAAAAAATAGTTTTGTTCGTCTCGCCACTCCACTTCTTTGTTAGTATGAATTGGGCAACGGTGTCCTTCTAGTAGATCCCGTTCTTCTTTGAATTCTTCGCAGGAAACGCAGTACCAGCCTTGTTGTTGTCCCTGGTAAATATCACCAGATTCCCAGACTCGCTCAAAGAATTCTTTAACGATCGCTTGATGATGAGGCGCAGTAGTCCGACTAAAGCGATCGTATTGAATATCTAATAATTGCCATAAACTCACGAAACTAGGGACAATTTCATCGCAAAATTCTTGTGGCGCTTTCCCTAAACTTTCTGCCGAGCGCTGAATTTTTTGCCCATGTTCATCTGTACCTGTAATTAGTAATACTTGATGTCCCAGTAATCTCTGAAATCGCGCCACTACATCGGCTGCGATCGTCGTGTAAGCACTGCCTATATGAGGGACATCGTTTACATAATATAGGGGTGTGGTCAGCGCAAATGTCAATTCTTTTTTATTCACTAGATTCATACAAAATAAAAATTAACTTATTAAAACGTTTTACATCTTAGCTTTTATCGGCAAAACCAGGTAATTATACAATATTATTACCATTTTCTCCAATAACATCTTCCATACTAGCAAGTTTATCAAGTCCAGAATTGTTTTTTAATATGCATCAATTAAACTCATTTTTACCTAAAAAATGGAAATTAACTAATCATAATTTTTTCGAATAGTTTCTATTAGATATTATTGTGATCGAGAATACATAATCGAGAAGACAGAAAATCTAATTACTTTTGTAGATTAGATATTTCTATCTTAAGACGGTCATGGCAATAGTAAAGAAATGTAAAAATTAAATTAAGACAATTTGCCATATTTACCGGAAAATATATTGATTAGGTATGAGTGGAAATAGCCCCCTAGAGGTTTCTCGCGCTTTGGTGGCGGCATTCTCAACGCAAATGTTCCGCTATTACGAAGACCGCATTCCCCAGGATGCGAGCGTCTTGGTAGTCAGCAATCACCGCAGCTTTATGGATGCACTGATTTTAATGGCAGCGTTATCGAGTCCGATTCGCTTTGCTTGCCATCACTACATGGGACAAGTTCCGGTCATGCGGGAGATTGTCACCGGTCAATTGGGGTGTTTTCCTTTGGAAGAAACTCAAAACCGCCAGCAAAGCTTTTTTTCGCAGTCACAATTGCTATTGCAGTCTAAGCAGATGGTGGGAGTATTTCCAGAAGGGACTGCACCAATGGTGAAATTTACTCAGCCAAGCCAGGTAGGTGAGTTTCAGAGGGGATTTGCCCATTTGGCATTACGAGCGAATGTGCCGGATTTAGCTATTTTGCCGATCGCGATCGCTTCCTTAGAAGAAGTAAACACCAATGGCTTTCCATTAAGACTTTTGAGTGTATTCGACCCTTCAGAACCTTTATTTAATCAAAATGGTTGGCATCCCTTGGTAATTTATCGTCGAGTTGCGGTGTTAATCGGTCGTCCTTATTGGATTACGCCCCAACATCATAAAAAATATCATGGCAAACAGGCCAGAACTGTTGTGGCTGAACTGACAGAACACTGTCAGGGCGAAATTAGCAATTTACTGCGTCAAGGTTGCTATTAGAGCCATTTGATTTGGACTTCGGCTCCGCTCAGTCGAACAATTTTGGATTGTCTGCACAACTTTGAGTAGCTTGTTCCGAGACTTTTTTGTTTTTGCTCAAAAGTACCGAAGCTCATAAAAGCAACAATTCGCAGTCCAAAAGTTTTATACCATTGACCAATGACCAATGACCAATGACTAATGACCAATGACTATTACAGAAGTTGAGCTAAACCCTTGTTTCCTGACTCCTAAACGAGTGCAGCCAGAGTATCCGCTTTTGGTATATTTGCCAGGAATGGATGGAACTGGTCAACTATTACGATCGCAAACCGCAGGATTAGAAACTGGCTTTGATGTGCGCTCTTTGGCGCTCCCCCGGAAAGACCTTAACACTTGGGATGCCCTAACTAAGAGTGTATTGGACTTGATCGACGCCGAATTAGAAAAAAGCTCTCAGAGGTCAGTTTACTTGTGTGGCGAGTCCTTTGGTGGTTGCTTGGCAATGAAAGTAGCAATCCAAGCACCCGATTTATTTAAGCGAATTATCATAATTAACCCAGCTTCGTCCTTTCATCTTCGCCCTTGGTTAAGTTGGGCATCCCAGCTAACTTACTTAGTGCCAACAGGATTATATGATATTGGCGCACTAGGCTTGTTGCCATTTTTAGCATCTTTGTCACGCATTTCTCGGAGCGATCGCCACGATTTGCTAAAAACGATGCGTTCTGTACCGGCAGAAACCGTTCTTTGGCGGTTGTCTTTACTGCGAGAGTTTGATATTGATGAGGAAAAGTTAAGGCGTTTAACTCAACCAGTTTTGTTGATTGCTGGTGCTAGCGATCGTCTTTTGCCTTCTGTAAGCGAAGTGAACCGGATAGGGAAAATCTTACCAAATAACAAGATTGTAGTGTTGCCCAATTGCGGACACGCTTGTTTGCTAGAGCAAGATACTAATCTCTATGAAATTCTTAAAGATAACGATTTTTTAGAAAGTAAAGCTGACATGGATAAAGTTCAAAACTAATCATTATTCCTCTGAATAAATTTACGTCGTGTATCTTCACCAACCTGTTTATTAATTCAAAGTGGTGAAGGTCGATCAGAATGAGATTCAGTTGGTCTTTGCCACTAATTGCGGGTAATTGATAAAACAAGATTGCAAATAAAAGTGAGCGTTCTGACTCTAGAAATACTCACTGCCCTAAAAGGTAAAGTGTTGTTGGCATTAGGTTATCAGCTTTAAAATCAGAACCTCTGTCATCCTGTATGTTTATAGTTAAGGCTCCGAATCATTCCTATTTGCTCTGACGAATTGTGCTTATCGAGAGATGTCAAAGCCCCTCAAACTTCGCTAAAACAAAAATAGAGAGGCTTTACAAGATGGTGTCAAGCAATGGCAGACAAACCCCAAAACATAGAAGTGAATAAATTAGTTAATTCACCCAGAGAAACTTCAGAAGTAAAAATCCAGGCTCAATCATCAGTAGAAAAGGAACCGTCTGTATTAGAGTCTTTTGTTGAAACTGTTGCTCAGACTGGCAAAGCAGTTTTAGACACAGCAGTAGGGGTGGGAGAAGCGACGGCAAAAGAAACACACAAGTTAATTGAGCAAACAACTCAAACCAGCGGTCAGGTTGTGAATCGCCTCAGCGAAAATTGGCTGATTAGAAAACTATCTGGAGTATTAAATCTCAATTGGTTAATTAGTGATAATAACCTTGTTGATTTAGAACAAGCAGAAGCGGCGGTAAACAAGCTTAAGAAACAGTATCCAAATGAATCACCCAGCCAGCTTGCTCACCGAATCATGGTGGAAAAAGCAACTCAAGCAGCCACAGTTGGACTAGCCACTAGTATTTTGCCAGGTATAGCAGTTGCATTGTTGGCAATTGATTTAACAGCCACAACAAAATTACAGTCAGAAATGCTTTATCAAATTGCATCTGTCTACGGGCTAGATTTAAAAGATCCTGCTCGGAAAGGTGAAATTTTAGCAATTTTTGGGTTGGCTTTGGGTGGAGGGCGTTTATTGAAAGCTGCGGGATTAGGCTTGCTGCGAAATGTGCCCTTAGCGGGTGCAGTTATTGGAGCTAGTTCCAATGCAACGATGATCTATTCATTGGGGTATGCTGCTTGTAGATTTTACGAAACCAAGCTGGATGAATCTACTTCTCTGGCATCGCCACAGACATTAGCAACATTAAAAGCCGAAAGTGAAAAGTATCTAGAAAGTGCGATCGCTCAAGAAGCCGTCATGGATCAAATCTTAGTTCACATGATTTTGGCTAGCCATCCAGATAAGACTTTGGAAGAAATTTTGCCAGAATTACAAGCTGTAAAACTCAGTCCTACCTCGTTGGATGCCATTGCCCAAAATATCAAATCACCTAAGTCTTTAGATATACTGCTCAATCAGCTGAATCGTGATTTTGCTATACCCTTGCTCGTTCAGTGTGAAAAAATTGCCCAGCTTGACAATAAGACTACACCACTTGAGCAAGAAATAATAGCAGCGATCGCCAGAAAATTTAACATTGATACAAATAAAATTGGGGTATAAGGCATCCCTTCGGCTTCTCTGCGAGACGCTACGCGAACGCTCAGGGCAAGTGGGCATGTGGTAGGAAATATAAAGAGTAAAGTGCATAGCTTCATTAACGAGTAGCAAAGACTCGTTAACGGAGTTCTGAGGTGGATTGACGAGGATCAAAGACTCGTTAACGGAGTTCTGAGGTGGATTAACGAGGATCAAATACTCGTTAACGGAGTTCTGAGGTGGATTAACGAGGATCAAATACTCGTTAACGGAGTTCTGAGGTGGATTAACGAGGATCAAATACTCGTTAACGGAGTTCTGAGGTGGATTAACGAGGATCAAATACTCGTTAACGGAGTTCTGAGGTGGATTAACGAGTCTCTAATTCTCTTTCTCCCCAGCCTCTAATCCCTAGTCCCCATCCCCCAATCCCCAATACCAAGTTCCTACACCATTAAACAAGAATTTTGAGCAATACTGGTACAAGAAGGAATATTTACACAAAATCCCAAAATGACAATTCAACCCAGTGATAAGCCTTTACTAGAGTGGGCAGGCGATAGTTTGGCAATTGGATTATTTGAAGATGCAGTAGAGTTAACCGGAGAACTAGCTACTTTAGATCAAAAGTTTTCTGGGGTATTAAAAGAACTGATTACTGAAGAAGAATTTAAAGGTAAAGCCAATAGCACTATTTTCACCCGTGTAAATGCTGGTAGCCCAGTGCGGAAATTGATTTTGGTCGGTTTAGGTAAACCAGATGCACTAAAACTAGATACTCTGCGCCGCGCTGCTGCGGCTGTAGCCAGGGTAGGAAAAAAGCAAAAAAGCAAAATTCTGGGTTTTAGTTTTCCATTGTGGAATAACGATCCAGCAGCAAGTGCCCAAGCGATCGCAGAAGGTGTGGAATTAGCACTTTACCAAGATATTCGCTTTAAATCCGAACCAGAAGATAAAGGTTCACAAATAGAAAGTATAGATTTACTGGGTTTCGGTGGACAAGAAGCTGCCATTACCCGCGCCAATCAAATCGTTTCTGGGGTAAATTTGGCACGGCAATTAGTGGCAGCACCAGCCAACGCAGTCACACCAATTACTTTAGCCGAAACTGCTCAAGCGATCGCCAAGGAATACGGTTTACAACTAGAAATTCTAGAAAAAGAAGACTGCGAAAAGTTGGGCATGGGTGCATTTTTGGGAGTAGCCCAAGCTTCCGATTTGCCACCGAAATTTATTCACCTAACTTACAAGCCAGAAGGTACACCCAAAAAGAAATTAGCAATTATTGGTAAAGGTGTAACCTTCGATTCCGGCGGACTCAACATTAAAGGTGCTGGTAGCGGCATCGAAACCATGAAGATGGATATGGGGGGTGCAGCTGCTACCTTGGGGGCAGCAAAAGCAATTGCTCAAATTAAGCCAGATGTTGAAGTTCACTTCATCTCAGCAGCGGCTGAAAACATGATTAGCGGTCACGCCATGCACCCTGGAGACATTCTCACAGCATCAAACGGCAAAACAATCGAAGTGAACAACACCGACGCTGAAGGACGTTTGACCCTCGCAGATGCCTTGGTGTATGCCGACAAATTGGGATTAGATGCGATCGTTGATTTAGCCACCCTGACTGGTGCCAACGTCATTGCCTTGGGTGATGATATTGCTGGTTTGTACACTCCCGATGATGGTGTTGCTTCCCAAATCGAAAAAGCTGCGGAAACTTCAGGAGAAAAGATTTGGCGGATGCCAATGGAAGAAAAATATTTTGAAGGCTTAAAGTCTGGTATTGCGGACATGAAAAATACAGGCCCGCGTCCAGGTGGTGCAATCACCGCTGCCCTTTTCCTCAAGCAATTTGTCAAACAAACCCCTTGGGCGCACATAGATATTGCTGGCCCAGTATGGACAGATAAAGAAAATGGTTACAACAGCGCAGGGGCAACTGGTTACGGCGTTCGGACGCTAGTTGATTGGGTGTTGGGGATTGGGGAATAGGAAGCAGGGGAGCAGGGGAGCAGGGGAGCAGGGGAGCAGGGGAGCAGGGGAGCAAGAAAGAAGTTGCAGTCAGTTTCCCGCCCCTTTGCCCCTCTGCACCTCCGCCCCTCTGCTCCCTTGCCCCTCTGCCCCTCTGCCCAATGCCCTCCTCCTACTACCGAACAATTCGTGCTATCTTGAGCTTGCCAGTAAAAATTGTTGCAATAGTAACAGAATTAATTTGGCGGTCAGAAAATTAAGCTTTTTCGGGCATTGCCATCTGGTAAAATTTGTAAGGTTTCTAGAAGCTGTGAGCAATGGGATCGACTCGTGTACGGATCGCAATTGACGCAATGGGAGGGGATCATGCACCCGGTGAAATCGTTGCTGGCGCATTGCGAGCAAGAGAAGAATTGGGTGTAGATATATTTTTGGTTGGCGATCCCCAACAAATAGAAGCTGCCTTGCCATCAAAAACAAGTTTAGGGCAGGTAGAGATCGTGAATGCTGAAGAAGCGATCGCGATGGATGAGGAGCCTTTAAATGCAGTTAGACGCAAACGCAAGGCTTCTATCAATGTAGCGATGGATTTAGTCAAGCAGCAAAAGGCAGATGCCGTATTTTCAGCGGGTCACTCTGGGGCAGCTATGGCATCAGCTTTGCTCCGCTTAGGAAGATTGCCAGGAATAGATCGCCCAGCGATCGGGACAGTTTTTCCCACAATTATTGCTGGTAAGCCAGTGCTGGTACTTGATGTTGGCGCAAATGTAGATTGCCGCCCTAAGTTTTTAGAGCAGTTTGGCGTTATGGGATCGGCTTACAGTAAGTATGTCTTGGGTACAGATGAACCGAAGGTGGGTTTGCTGAATATCGGTGAAGAAGACTCTAAAGGCAATGATGCAGCCGTCCGCGCCCACCAACTGCTACGCGAAAATTCCCAAATTAATTTTATTGGTAATGCTGAAGGGCGTGATGTGCTATCCGGTCGCTTTGATGTGATTGTCTGCGATGGCTTTGTAGGCAATGTACTGTTAAAATTTGCCGAAGCCGTTGGAGAAGTGATTCTGCAAATTCTGCGGGAAGAATTACCCCAAGGATTGCACGGTCAAATCGGTTCCGCACTCTTAAAACCCAACTTGAAGCGGATTAAGCAGCGAATGGATCACGCAGAACATGGTGGTGCTTTACTACTAGGCGTGGCAGGAGTCTGTTTTATCGGTCACGGTAGTTCCCAAGCACCTTCAATTTTCAATGCAATTCGCATGGCAAAAGAAGCTGTTGACAACGAGGTGATACAACGAATTCAGTCCCAATATATCCTAGAGCGCGAGAGTGGTTAGTCATTGGTCATTAGTCATTGGTCATTGGTCATTAGTCATTCGTCATTTGTAAAGGACAAAGGACAACTGACAAAGGACAACTGACAAGGGACAAAGGACAAAGGACAAAAGACAAAAAGCTGATAGCTTGGGAGATTAGGAGTGCAAAACTTAGGCGTAGCAATTACCGGAAGCGGCTCGGCAGTACCAGCGACTTCCCTACACAACCAGACATTGAGTGAACTAGTTGAAACATCAGATGAGTGGATCGCGACAAGAACGGGAATTCGTGAGCGTCGATTAGCTCTGCCTTCTGAGTCCTTGAGTGTACTCGCTACTGCCGCTAGCAGTCAGGCGATCGCAGCTGCGGGAATTAAACCAGAAGACCTAGACCTGATTCTGCTAGCGACTTCCACCGCTGATGATTTGTTTGGTAGTGCTTGTCAAGTACAAGCGCAATTGGGAGCCACTAATGCAGTCGCCTTTGACTTGACCGCTGCCTGTTCCGGCTTTGTGTTTGGTTTGGTTACAGCAGCCCAATACATTAGAACTGGTGTCTATAGAAACGTACTATTGATCGGGGCAGATATACTCTCTCGCTGGGTAGATTGGGAAGATCGGCGGACTTGTGTATTGTTTGGTGATGGTGCCGGGGCAGTGGTGTTACAGGCTGCCAAAAGCGATCGCTTATTAGGATTTGCACTTAAAAGTGATGGTACTCAAAACCATTACCTCAACCTTGCTTATGCAGGAACTTCTCAAGAACTGGTGACTGATGTAAATATCACCAAAGGCACTTACCAACCAATTACGATGAACGGCAAAGAAGTCTATCGTTTTGCTGTCCAAAAAGTGCCAGAAATAATTGATAAAGCTTTGTTTCAAGCCAACCTTAGCGTTGACCAGATAGATTGGCTGATATTGCATCAAGCCAATCAGCGGATTATCGATGCCGTTGCCCAACGCCTGAATATCCCAGAACATAAAGTTATTAGTAATCTCGCCCATTACGGCAATACCTCAGCTGCTTCCATCCCCTTAGCTTTAGATGAAGCAGTACGACAAGGTAAAATTCAAACCAATGACATCGTTGCTACATCCGGCTTTGGTGCCGGTCTTACCTGGGGCGCGGCAATCTTTCAATGGGGAAGATAATATATTGTCCTTTGTCATTAGTCCTTTGTCTTTTGTTATTCACTAATGACCAACGACAAATGACCAATACTTCGGCTTCTCTACGAGACGCTACGCGAACGCTCAGTACAAGTGACAAATGACCAATGACAAATGACTATTGACAAATGACAAAAACTGCATGGGTGTTTCCCGGACAAGGTTCCCAAACGCTGGGAATGGGAATGGATTTACTAGATATACCGTCCGCTAAAGACAAGCTTGCCAAAGCTGAGGATATTTTGGGCTGGTCTGTAACTGAAATTTGTCAAACTCAAGAAGATAAGTTATCACAGACGCTGTATACTCAGCCAAGTCTTTATGTGGTTGAAAGCATTCTTGCTGACCTGCTTCGAGAACGAGGACATCAGCCAGATTTAGTTGCTGGTCACAGTTTGGGAGAATATACTGCTCTTTATGTAGCGGGTGTCTTTGAGTGGTCAGCTGGTTTATATCTGGTGAAGCGTCGTGCAGAACTTATGGATAGTTCCATCGATGGGATGATGGCAGCTTTGATGAACTTTGACCGCGAACAGCTAGAAAAAGCCATTTCTCTAACGCCTGATGTCGTGATAGCAAATGATAATAGTTCGGCTCAGGTGGTAATTTCAGGCACGACTGAGGCTGTACAAGCGGTGATGACTCAAGTTAAAGCAAAGCGTGCGGTTCCCCTAAAAGTTTCTGGAGCATTTCATTCACATTTAATAGCACCAGCAGCTGCGGAATTTCAAGACATTTTAGAATCTGTGGAATTTCAACCCGCGATTGTGCCAGTGCTGTCTAATGTCGAACCAATTCCGTCTATTGATGCTGAGATGTTAAAGCAACGCCTGAACAAACAAATGACTGGTTCTGTAAGATGGCGAGAAATTTGTCTGCAATTACCAGCCAACGGTATCGAGCGAGTAATGGAAATTGGCCCTGGTAAAGTATTAACTGGCTTGATTAAACGTAATAGCCCTGATTTAATTTTACAAAATATCCAGAGGGCTAATGATTTACCTGTTTAATTCCTTTATAAATTAATTTCAATTACAAATTCTGCACCCTTACCCAGAACAGAGTTCAAAGTCAATTTACCGTTGTGGGTTTCTTCAACGATTTGACGAGCGATCGCTAATCCTAATCCCGTGCCTTTACCCACGCCTTTGGTAGTAAATAAACGATCAAAAATCTTATGTTTTACTTCAGAAGTCATCCCATTTGCATTTGCAATCGGTCATATTTGCCTTTAATAAAATAACCACGTTGGCGCACAATCGGTTTATGAACTTCGTTAACAACGGCAGTTTTACCAATACCTGAAAAACCAGCTAGCAATATCATTTCAGTTGTATTTTTGCTAACTCTTTCAAATGCTTCGAGTAGGGTGGCTATTTCGGCTTCTCGTCCATATAATTTATCAGGGATAGTAAAGCGATCGCACACATCCCTTTGGGCAATTTCAAAGTTTTCAATCCTACCAGTTTCTTTTAACTGATGTAAACATTTTTCTAAATCAAATTTCAGTCCTAATGCACTCTGATAGCGGTCTTCAGCATTTTTCGCCATTAATTTCATCGCCATATTACAAAGAACTTGGGGAATCTTTTCCCAATTCCCTAAAAGTTGTGGAAGTTTTGCAATATGACTATGTACCAACTCCATCGGGTCGTTTGATTGAAATGGTAATTCTCCTGTTAGCAATTCGTAAAAAGTGACACCCAAAGAATAAAAGTCGGTGCGGTAATCAATTTTGCGATTCATTCTGCCAGTTTGTTCTGGAGAAATATAAGCAAGTGTCCCTTCTAATACATTGGGACTTATTAGCGTTTGGGTTTCCCGTGGCAGTAAAGATCAATACTAAAGTCAATTAATTTAACTTGTTTTGTTTGTGGATTAATTCAAATATTCGCGGGTTTAATATCTTTATGAATATGCGCGAACGGTACAGTATATCTAAGATATTGCATAGGGCGATCGCTATTTATAAAAATTCTTCTAGAAAGGTGATATATCGCCTCTCTACAGAGATGAAATAATCTTTAAGAGAAATCCCTCCAAAATCTTCCATCACCAACGCATAGCTATTTTGATACAGTTTCAGGCTGTAGGTTTGAATTATCAGAGGTGAGTTGAGATTTTTAGCTATGGTGTATTGATTACGAAACGACAAGAGTTCGCTTAAACTCGGATAAGGATTTTTCAATAATTTAATCACTACAGGTTCTCGATCGGTTTCTCGATAACCGCGATAAACCAGCGTTCGAGAACCGTTGTAAAGTTGTTCGCTAACCTTGTATCCAGGAATACTGACTGTAGTAATAAACATACTGTTAAATCCTAAAGATTTCCAGATTTAGTGTTCCCAGATGGGTGCAGCAATTCATCTCTATAGCTTTTTTGCGTTTGATCTGGGCGTTGCGATCGCTTATGCTAAATTCAGTTTGATTTGCATTATTTTCTGTGGACAAAAACCGCGAACCGTCGATCAGTCTGGCACTTTACCACGCCTTTAAATGGTCAGTCGTCAGCCCCATGCTTCACGCTTATTTTCGGGGCCATATTTATGGTGCGGAAAATGTCCCCAAATCAGGGCCTCTATTAGTAGTAAGTAATCACGCTAGTTACTTCGATCCGCCGATTGTCTCTAATTGTGTACGTCGTCCGGTGGCGTATATGGCTAAGGAAGAGTTATTTAATATCCCTGTTTTGGCGCAAGCGATTAAATTGTACGGTGCTTACCCAGTGAGTCGGGGAAATGCCGATCGCAATGCCATCCGTTCCGCCCTAGAATATCTCAATAAAGGTTGGGCTGTCGGTGTTTTCTTGCAAGGTACTCGCACCCTAGATGGTCGAATTACAGACCCCAAAAGAGGCGCACTGCTGCTGGCGGCGAAAGCAAAAGCCCCAATATTGCCAGTGAGTGTCTGGGGTACTGAGAAGATTTTACAAAAAGGCTCGTCCCTACCTCACGCAGTTCCCATCACCATCAGAATTGGTAACTTGATTGATGCTCCTAGTTCCAGTAATAAAGAGGAATTGGAAGCTTTGACACAAAAGTGTGCCACAGTCATAAATGAAATGCATGATTTAGGAAGATGAGTTAGACACGCAAGAGATGTATGCTTTAGGGAGGTAGCGATCGCTATTAGATTACTTTAATCTTAAACTCTATTCCTCTAGCAATAAAGTAAAAGACTTCCAACAAATAACTCTCAATCTTACAGGGCGGCTAAGTTTATCACGCTAAACAACTAGCGTTTTTATGGCTTAATTACGACGAATTACGAATTATGAATTATGAATTATTATGAGCGGCTTTGAAGCCAAGAATTTTTGGGAGCGATTAAATAATCTGGCATTAGTTCGCTTTTTGCTTTTGCTTGCTTCTGGCTGGGCAATTGTACAACTTTTAGCTTATTTTGAATCGGTCATTGTTATTTTTACATTTGCAGCAATTTTAGCTTTTTTGCTCAGTTATCCCGTACAAGGGCTGCGGCGTTTTTTGCCCCACAGTATAGCTGTTGGTGTAGTTTTCTTGCTCAGTATTGTGATTATAGGCGGTCTGATAATTACTGTGAGCTTAACGGTTTTATCTCAAGGACAACAATTAATTAATAGTATTACTGCATTTTTAAATTCTTTAGTACCTTTATTAGAGGGAATAGAAGGATTTTTGCGTAACCGTAATTTACAGATAGATTTAAGTTTTATTGAAGAACAATTGCGAAATCAAGCTGTATCAACTCTTGTAACTAGTTTAGCCATTCTACAAGGGTTTATGACAAATTTTGTAACTTTTATATTGATTGCAGTTGTGGCTTTTTTCATGCTATTGGATGGAGATAAACTGTGGAATTTTATTTTAAAAATAGTACCAAAACAGCGCCGTAATAAATTTACAAATATCATCAGAAAGTCTTTTTTAGGATTTTTTAGAGGTCAGTTGCTATTAAGTGGATTTTTAACAATTTCGACGTTCCTAGTTTTTTTAATATTAAAAGTGCCTTTTGCTTTGATATTGTCAATAATAGTCGGAATTGTTGATATTATTCCTGGTATAGGGGCAACATTAGGAGTAAGCACAGTTACTCTATTCGTGTTGTCTCAAGGTGTATGGTTAGCAGTCAAAGTATTAATAGCTTGTATTGTCCTCCAGCAGATACAAGACAACTTGATTGCGCCTAGAATTATGCAAGGCGCGCTCAATCTTAATCCTGTAGTGGTGTTTTTTGCTTTACTAGTAGGGGCTAGAGTAGCAGGATTATTAGGTGTTTTTATATCTATTCCCATAGCTGGAGTAATTGTGTCTTTATTTGAAATAGATGAAATGAAATCTGAAGTTTAGTTATTGGTCATTTGTCAGGAACTCGGAACTAGTGAATAATGTAAAAATAGCCATTTACAAATAAACATTGGGAAGTAATGTCGGATTTAAGAGCGGAATTAACAGAAATTTTGGATGAGGCAGAGTGGGAATGGTTAATTCCTCATGTACAACGAGATGCAGTAATTTTGGTGGCGCTTGAGCTAGACTTGGTGGATGTTGGAGTAGCGATCGCCAGTGATAACATTCCATCAGTGGAACAGTGGATTGATAAACAATTGATTACCAAACCCACAACAGTACAAGTGGGAGAATGGAATGGCGATCGCAATAAGCGATTTAATACTCTCATCGTTCAACCTTACGTTTTAGCCCAAGAAATAGTTGCTGCCTAATTCGTTTCTGTATTGTTTTCGATGGCAGTATTGGGGTATTTTCTCAGAAAAGATATTTGAATGTGCCAGTTATTACTTGGCTGTTGCCACGGACTAGCTGGCTGATTGAATTAAAGCAAAATTTTCTCCTTTAAGATTTAGCCATCTAGGAGCTAGAATTGTTACCATAATTTCAGATTAGATGTTGAAACCTTGATCCAATCTGAAACCTTAGAATTATTAGAATGGCATCGCCTGTGCCAGCACCTTGCTACCTTTGCCGCAACTAAGCTGGGGGCGACAGCTGCGCGTCATCTGAAAATACCTGATTCTCAGACCCAAAGCGAACTGTTGTTAGAGCAAACCAAAGAAGTCTACCAACTGGAAACTCGCCTGACCACGGGACTGTCATTTGAAGGAATTCAAGATATTGGCGATTCCCTAGAACGAGCAGAACGCAGTGGAGTTTTAGCAGGAGAAGAACTGTTAGCGATCGCTACCACCTTGGCTGGTGCCAGAAATTTGCGCCGTGTCATCGACAATCAAGAAGATTTGCCGATATTGACTGATTTGGTTGCCGATTTGCGGACTTATCCCGAACTAGAACAGGAAATTCACCGCTGTATTGATGAACGGGCCCAGGTAACTGACCGCGCGAGTCAAAAACTGGGAGAAATTCGCACAGACTTGCGGCGAGTACGCAGCCAAATTACTCAAAAGCTGCAAAATATCTTACAGGCAAAATCTGGCGCAGTTCAAGAACAGCTGATTACCCAACGCAGCGATCGCTTTGTTATCCCCGTAAAAGCACCTCAAAAAGATGCCATCCCCGGTATAGTCCACGATACCTCTACCAGCGGTGCCACCCTATATGTGGAACCGAATTCAGTAGTGCCTCTAGGCAACCAACAGCGGCAGATTATCAGAAGAGAGCAAGCTGAAGAAGAAGCAATTCGCCGCGTTTTGACGGAACAAGTAGCCGCAGTCAAACCAGATTTAGAGAGATTGTTAGCGATCGCTACTACTTTGGATTTGGCAACCGCTAGATCGCGATATAGTTTCTGGCTAGGAGCCAATCCCCCGCGATTTATCCAGCGCGAAGACAGGGAAATGATTACCTTGCGGAACTTACGACATCCTCTGTTAGTGTGGCAGCAACAGCACGAACAAGGGCAACCAGTAGTTCCTGTAGATTTGCTGATCAGTCCGCAAATTCGGGTAGTGACAATTACCGGGCCAAATACTGGTGGTAAAACTGTAACCTTAAAAACTTTGGGGTTAGCAGCATTGATGGCCAAAGTGGGTTTATTTGTCCCCGCCCGCGAACCAGTAGAAATACCTTGGTTTGATAAGGTGTTGGCAGATATTGGCGATGAACAATCCTTACAGCAGAGTTTATCCACATTCTCTGGACACATCCGCCGAATTAGTCGGATTTTAGAGGCATTGGGGAATGGGGAAGCAGAAGAGCAGGAGAGTAGCACTTCGGCTACGCTCAGTGACCGAGGAGTAGAGGGGGAACTTCCTGCTTCTAACTCAGCACTCGTTTTACTTGATGAAGTCGGCGCAGGAACCGATCCAGTGGAAGGTAGTGCTTTAGCGATCGCCTTGTTGCAATATCTCGCCAACCATTCCCAGCTAACGATCGCTACCACTCATTTCGGCGAACTAAAAGCCCTGAAATACGAAGACGATCGGTTTGAAAATGCCTCTGTAGAATTTGACGAAAGTACTCTGTCGCCTACTTACCGTCTGCTGTGGGGCATCCCTGGACGTTCTAACGCTCTGACAATTGCCCTGCGCTTGGGATTAAAACCAGAAGTGGTACAACAGGCAAAAACCCAAGTTGGAGAAGCCACAGATGAAGTTAACCAGGTAATTGCTGGGTTAGAAGCGCAACGCCGCCGTCAAGAAACCAAAGCTGCGGAAGCCCAAGTTTTGTTGCAGAAAGCGGAACGTTTATATAAAGAAGTATCTGCAAAAGCCGCAAGTTTGGAGGAAAGGGAAAGCAGTTTGCGGGCTTCACAAGAAGTAGCAGTGCAACAAGCGATCGCTCAAGCAAAAGGTGAAATTGCCCAAGTAATTCGCCGCTTGCAGAAAGGTACGCCTACAGCCCAAGAGGCCCAACAAGCAACTAATGCTTTAAATCAAATTGGCCAGCAATATCAGCCAGCAACGCCAGCAAAACCCAAAGTTGGGTTTATGCCCAAAGTAGGCGATCGTGTCCGCATTCCAAAATTGGGACAGATAGCAGATGTGATCGCCGCCCCCGATGCAGATGGCGAGTTAAGCGTTCGCTTTGGGCTAATGAAGATGAACGTGAAGTTAGAAGATATAGAATCTTTAGATGGTCAAAAACCCGAACCAGTCGTCAAAGCTAAACCAGCCCCAGCAGCAGTAACCCCCCCACCGCCAGCTGTACCAGAAATTCGGACTTCCAAAAATACCATTGATTTGCGTGGTAAACGGGTAGCTGATGCCGAATACATTTTAGACAAAGCCATTTCGGAAGCTACAGGCCCAGTCTGGATTATTCATGGTTACGGTACTGGCAAACTGCGACAAGGAGTTCACGCATTTTTGCAACAGCATCCCAGAGTGAACAACTACGAACCAGCAGAACAAGCAGATGGCGGCACTGGTGTTACCGTTGCTCACATAAAATAAAAAGCAGGAATGCTATGTTACTTGAACTCAATCAACTAATTGTTAGAGCCGGTCATCAGTTGTTGATTAAAGATGTCTCCTGGTCGGCATACAAACGCATTTTAGCAGAATTAGGAGACAATCGCAGTTCGCGGATAGGTTACAGTCAAGGGGTGCTAGAAATAATGGCTCCATTGCCAGAGCATGAAGTAGCTAAAGTTATTATTGGCGACTTGGTAAAAGTTTTATTAGAAGAACTCGATCTGGAATTTTGGAGTTTGGGTTCTACGACTTTTGATAAGGAAAGTATGGATGCTGGGGTAGAACCCGATGATTGTTTCTATATCCAAAATGAAGCTAAAATTAGGGGCAAAGATAGAATAAATTTAGAAACCGACCCGCCTCCAGATTTAGCTATTGAAATTGATATTACCTCCCGCACTCGTTTCAATAATTATCAAGCTTTAAGAGTACCAGAGCTATGGCGATGGAACGGAAGCAAGTTGGAAATAAATGTGCTATCTGATAGTAAATATCTAGAATCAAATATCAGTTCTATTTTTACTAATCTCCCCATTACCAAAATAATTCCCGAATATTTAATCCTAAGTAAAACTAATGGTAGAAATGTGACAATGAAAGCATTTCGTGCGCGGATAAGACAGCAAATTAGTAGCCCGATTTAGTTGAAATTGTCAGAAATGCCTACTCAAAAAAGTTATGGCTAGTGGGATAAAAATAGTGATATTTTGCTATTTATCCCTTACCAAACTAAACATTAGGAGATTCACGAAGCGTGGTTTACAGGTTAGCAAACCACGCCACTTACCTTTTATCTAATACCTATAAGTACCAGACATTAATATTCTAATTAAATAAGATATATCATAAATTATATGGATATAGAAATAGAAACTCTACAAGAAGCTGAAGCAGTAATTGAAAGTGACATAAGAGCCAAAGTCACGCGACTAGACTTGAGTTTTTCTCATAGGTATAGGTATCCTGTTATTCCTGATTCTATCGGCAACATATTAAACTTAGAAGAATTAACAATTTATAGTAAATCGCACAATATAGTTTATGGAATTGGAGAAATACCAACAACTATTGGAAAGCTAACTAACTTGAAAATACTTAAGATTTATGATTTATGTGAATTAGAATATCTACCTGAAAGTATCGGCAATCTTACAAATTTATAAGTTTTGCACATTGCTGATTGTTCACGCTTGAAAGCAATACCAAACAGTATTGGTAAACTCAAAAATCTTAGGCGGTTAGAGTTGATGGAATCAATGAGACCGCTTGCTAATTTTGAGAATTTATCTGACAATATTGGAGAACTTAGTTCTTTGAAAGAACTGATAATTAACTCTACAGTTATACAATCACTACCTAATACTATAGGTAATCTTAGTAATTTAGATTATTTAGAAATCAGCCGTAATCCCAAAGTACATCAGTTACCAGATACTATTGGCAAACTGCAAAAATTAACAGTTATGAGGCTTGAAAGGGGATTTTTAAGTTCTTTGCCAGAGAGTATTGGTGAATTGCGAAATCTTAGAGAACTAATTATTAATGACAATAAATTAACTCAATTACCAGGGAGTATAGGTGACCTGACTAAGTTAGAAAAATTAGAGCTTATAAACAATCAGCTAACCGGATTACCAGATAGGATGGGGAATTTATCTGGACTTAAGAACAGTATACTTCTCTATGGAAATCCTCTAAAGTCTCTTCCTGAAAGTGTTTTCAACTTACCATTTGAAATAGATTGGTGATGATTATAGAGTGATTCGCTTGGGTGAAGTAATGAAATTAAGCCATATTTAAGCATAGGTTTTGGTAAATGTCTAAACTATTACCTCTGCCCATTAACTTTATAAATGAGTTCTGATATGTGCGTGGTTTGTGGTTAGAGCAATAGTACCAACTAAGTTGGAATAAATCAATCACCCAACATCTTCAAACGCTGACTTTATCAAATTTTTAAGTTTGTCATCAGTTTTATTCATGGAGGCGTCAATCGTCCTGATGTTGCCCAGCCTATACTGAAATAACAGGCTGCACACAAGTAAAACTCAGTTGGGGTAATGTCCAGCAGCAAAAAGTGCCTTTAGCAAACAGGAAAAATATTTGTAGAGTAATTATGTATATATTAAGACCAAGTAATAAATATCAAGAAATTTCAAAATTTAAAAATGCAAACAAATTAGGAGGTATTCTACATAATTACTTAGCGATCGCTAGCGGTTAGCATTTAAAACAATAGTTTATTTATACTCTGATACGTAGCTAACAGCGAAAGTCGGGTAAACCTTAATTAGAATTGATAATTTTTTACTTTGTCGAAAATAAATTTTCATCTAGAGTAAGACAAAGATACCTACTGTTTACCAGATCAAAAAGCTAGCTGAAGCCTCTGGCTCATAGCTATCTATGGGAAACCAAGCTTGATTCTTAAGAGTCTGGTTTCAAAATGGGTAACAGCAACATCCCCTATCAGCTCGATCACCTATGCTTAAAGTTATGCACTCGGCCGCCAACTCAGCCACTCCAAATTCCCATTGGGAGGATTTAATCAAGCTTCCAGCCCCAAACACAGTTCAATGGGACAATATCAAAACCCAATTAGACTTGGTGCTGTTAGCGCTAGAAACCTTAACTGGGATTGGTTCAGAGGCAATGCTTTCGGCGGCAACCGATCTGAATTTAGAGTCAAGAGTGCCAGACCGCGTAGCTTTATGGCGATTGCGCCAATCAAATCCTCTACGCAAAGGTCAAGGAGGGCGAAAAAAGCTAGATGTCGAAGAAGCGCGATCGCTTGTTTTGATCGTCTGCTACCTAGCCAAACAGCACCAGGAATTGATTCGCCGTGCTGTCGGTCTGTTAGAACAAATGGCAGAAAATAACCGGGAACCTCACCAGGCTGCTTTACTTGGAGACTATATTGATGCTTTTTGCAACACCTACCAAGAGCGGATGGAAGAGGACGAGCAAATCTCAACTGATTTACTAACCAACCTGGCCTTAAAACTGCTTGTAGATTTACTTTTTTACAGCGCTCCTGGTGGGCATCGCCGTCTCTGGCTAGCACTTATAGACCGTTCAACAAAATTTTAAATTTTAGATTTGAAATTCCTCAACCAAAATTCGTTTTCAAAAGTTTGCTAGGTCAGGAAACCTTTTTGATGGTCATTAGTTCTTGAGCGATGCACTATCAACAATGCTTCCTGCTTGCACGCCAGTTTGCATAACAGGAGGAACCTGACAAATTTCTGAGTGGAAGAATCCACCGTTCCAACTTTTCTTTGCAAGCAACTGGCTCAATTTTTGCAAAATCCCAATATAGTCTTCTTCGTAGTTCCTGTCATGCCTCTATCAAATTCAGTTATTCGTTGCTACACACCACCGACTTGCACGCTAGAAGTATTCGCGCAAAGCTCAGCTCTGTCCCGTTGGATGGGGAAAACTGTCCTCAAACATTTGAGCTTTGAGCTACGTTTTGACGATCCCCGACTACCAGAAGAACAAAGAGTTCCAATTCGGGGCGATCGCGAGCAACTCGAAGCTTTATGTGATGCTGTCACCAACTATGTACAGCAATTCCTCCAACAGTCTCCAGAAAGCTTTTGGGTCAGTTTCTCCAGTACCCAAGAGTCAAGCACAGCACTAGATGAGCCGGAATTAAAGTCTTCAACAAAAACATTAAATGCTTTTAGTAATCAGATTCCAGGGGCAAATATCCACTTAGAACCAAGCAGCTATTTAACTCACAACCTCTTTCTTGGTTCTCTGGCCAACTATTCATCTGGCCCCGTAATTCAACTCAGTTTACTGCAACTATTTGATTTGGCAAGTGCTTTAGATGAATACTCGACTGATGTGATGGCACTCCCAACTCTCAACAACACGAGTTCGACTCTGAGGTTTCCTGCTTGGGCACCTGTTGCCGCAGTATTAGTATTAGGTATAGGTTTTTTACCCGTTACTTGGCAATATGCTAACAACATTAGAGAAAAGGAACAGCAGACAGCCAAAACTTCAGATTCAACAGCGGTAAAAACTGCTCTAGAACCTTCATCCTCACTAAACTTTCCCACCCCTGAACCTGGGCTAACCCCTCCATCAAATAATTTGCTAGGTTCTACCCCTCCACTTTCCACATCCACTTTACCCCAAGCACCTCTAACAGCCCCTAGTTCTAGTACTTTCTCTGCACCGCCACCAAATACATTGACAATACCTCAAGGGACGACTGCAACCCTTCCTAGTAATCGAGCGATGCCTTCACCATCCAGCAAAATCCCAGGCCAGGAAATTGCCATATTACCAAATCTGGCACAGAATCCAACTGGGTCAAGTTCCCAACCCGGTGCTATCCCCCAACTGCGGAATTTGCCACCCAGACTATCTTCTAACGCCAATAGCTTACCAACTAATATCTCACCAGTTCTGCCTCCATCTCTTGACACCATACCCAATAAGAATCGTCTCAATACCCCAACTCAACCCTCCCCACTAACCTCACAACAGCTAGACGAAAGAATCAGTGCCTTACAGCAATCTTCTGCTGGAGAGAAACCTACTTCACAACTTCCCTCCTCTAGAACTGCTGCTAATAATCCATTTATCGATCAATTAGGGGACGCAGGTAAAAACCCCACATCCAGGGAAGTAGCTACTGGCACATTATTTGACACACCTCAAATAGCAGAAGCTAGACAATACCTAACAAAGCGTTGGCAACCACCTACTGGAATGGGACAAACATTAGAGTACAGTTTGATAGTTGGTGTTGATGGCACAATTGAACGAATTTTCCCCCTTAATAAGGCAGCAAGAGAATTCGTTGATAACGCTGGGATGCCTGAAGTTGGCAAACCTTTTGTTTCCGCTAATAAAAATGGACAAAATGTCAGAATTAGAGTTGTTCTCAGTCCTGATGGCAAGGTACAGACTTTTCCAGATGAATAACTAAACTCATCCTTTCAATGCCACTTGTAAAACTGGTACAAATCTTGTGCCAGTTTCTACTTACTACAATTGTTCTTGAGCTTACCTGTTAAAGTCCAGTTATGAAACTGGTCTTAATATTAATACCAGTAAACCTACCAATAAATATAATTACTGTTAACACCAATTCTCCAAAACTAAACTATAGATACAAGTCTGGAAACCCAGATTAAATCTTACGCTTCTTAATTACGAATTAAGAATTGGTATTAATAACTCATATCAAAGGTAGAAAATATGCAAACAATTGGTACCCAAAAAGATAGTGCAGCTTGGATTATTCAAACTTGGGCAGCTTTTGTAATTTCTATTTCTATGACCACCTTCGGTATTGTAAATTTACCTGTAAATGGCTGGGTGAAAGGCTTTATGGGTATGGGTATGGCTTTCTCTGTTGGCTCAACTTTTACTTTGGCAAAAACTACTAGAGACTTGCACGAAACTAGAAGATTAACCGCTAGGTTAGACGAGGCAAAAGTAGAAAAATTGCTTTCACAACACGATCCTCTAAATTTAAAATGAAGAGAGTTAGCTCTTACAGGGAATTCAAAATTACCCTGACATCAGAAATTAACTACATAACAAAAAATAAAAGGACTGGATATACCAGTCCTTTATTATATTGATTTAAGGTTTTTATCTTAATAACGGGATTTTTTGGTTTTTAACTTTTGCTTTTTACGCCGACGTTCGCTAGCAACAACTGCCTGTTCTACAGGATAACCCACTAAAGGAATTACCTGATATTTGCGCTCGTCTTCTAATTTTCTCAGTTCAGTGTAATCAACCCAGTGAATGCAATCAACCGGACAAGTGTCAATCGCCTCTTGGATAAGTTCCTCAGCGTCCCCATCTTGCCGAACCACGCGCGATCGCCCATAATCTGGTTCAATATAAAAGGTGTTACGCGCAACATGAGCGCAATGCTTGCAACCAATACAGGTGATTTCGTCAACATAAACACCATTTTGGCGCAGGACACCTCCCAATTCCGGTTCTAAACCAGAACGTTCTGGGGCATCCCGTAAAAAACCCCCTAGTTCTGGTTCCAAACCGGAACGGTTATCTTCTTGTTCTTCCGGCGACGGCAGAAAATCAGCCATTACGCACTCCAGCGCTGTACTACCAGGCGAATTGAACCATCTTCATTTTTTTGTTGTTCAGAAACTTGAAAGCCAACACGAGCGGTTTCTTTCACAACTGTTTGATAAGCATAGCGCTGTGTTACTTGGCGTAAAAATCCATCTACAGACAAATCTTGCTGCCAATATTGCAAGTCAGCCACCAATTCATATTCCTTGCCATTCCATCTAAAGCCGATGTCATAGCCATTTTCCTGCTCAATACTAACTTCCGCAGGATGGGTTTGACCGCGATAGCCACGGACTTCTCGTGGGCCGGGTTTCCAGTCTACGCCCAATTCAGTTAAAGCATCTTTCAAAGAATCAAGGTTACGGATTTGAGTCTTAATTTGGCTAAAGTGTGACATGGTGGTTGTGAATTAATAACACTAAACTACTGTGAAAACTTACCAATCGCTGTAAGTGGTGTGTGTATTCGCCACATTAGATTGCTGCACCTTCGCGGCGAAATATTCTGAGGTTGGCTCATGATTAAGTACTTGCCCCAGCTGTGCTTCTATTGCTGCTGTAACTTCAGCGCAAGAATTACCCACAATGCCAGTGACTTTCTCTTGTACCCGACCGTCTGGATAGATTATGAACTCTAATGTCTCCATTCTTTTGGTCAACCAGGATAAGTACGCTTAAATTGTACTGCCTTAGCAGAAGGCTAAAAATATAGCCGTAGGAACATATTTAGATACAAACTTGCCATTTGTTGACTAATGTTCCATGTTTCAACATATATATCTCAGAATCTTTACAAAACTTATTAATATTATAAGCACATACGTCAGTATTTAGTTAGTTTCTCTTAACCTCATTGATTAGTCAAGGTAACAACTGGAGCTAGCAAAGTAAGCTGCAAAAGTCCTAAAAACAAGCGTTAGAGGTAGTATAGCCAGCAAAGCAATTCACAAAAATATAAAATTTCTTGAAAAACTTTATTTTTAGCATTCGTTCTACCTTATTATTTTCCAGGTAGATTATATCAGTACAGTATAACTCTAAAGTAATATAGCGTGTATACGTAGGTATTGTATTAGGACTTTAGATATAGTTACTTTAGCTGGCATCGGCTGTAGAAAGATTTTTAAACTGCCATCGCTATTTTCTGCCATTAGTGAGATTTATCAACCTCGACTCTAGACAGTTAAATATGTACAAATTTGCCCCAGCTTGGGAGAAGGAGCAAATAGTCTTTGGTGCTGCGCGACCTGGACATACTGATAAGAACGTTCAGGATTGGATAGAATTCATCAAGCGTCAAGATATCAAGCGAGTTTGCTGTCTTCTTGCTGAACAACAGCTAGCTTCTTACTCCGATCTTCTAAGCATATATAAACAAGAATTTGGGAATCAGCTAGTTTGTTGGGCACCAATTGCAGATTTCCATCTATGTGATTTAGAAACCCTCACACAGAAAATACTTCCTTTCTTAATAGAAGCTGATAAACAAAATGAGAAAGTTGTTGTACACTGTTCTGGTGGAATTGGACGTACTGGACATGTATTAGCGGCATGGCTAGTTAGTGTCCGAGGATTATCAAATCAAGCTGCAATAAATGCTGTCAAAAAAACAGGTAGAAATCCTTATGAAGCTGCGATCGCTGCTGTATTTAGAGGTAAAAATCCCTTGACAGTTGTAAAAGAACTTGACGTACTTCTGAATGATTGCCGTCTCGCAGTGAATAAAACATTTTGATGATTTTATCCTCTTTAATCAGTCTATTGATGAGATGAATTCTATGGCAATGGTTCTAGATAAAGTAGTTCCTTTTGGGAGGTCAATGGATGAATATATAAAAATATTCAATTTAACAAATGCAGATTTAAATAGAAGAATTATTGGGATTGGAGATGGCCCAGCAAGCTTTAATGCAGAAATGACACGTCAAGGTAAAAGTGTAGTTTCTGTTGATCCACTCTACCAATTTTCTGGCGATGAGATATTGCAAAGATTTAATGAAGTGGTAGATAACATCATTAACCAAGTCAAGGCTACATCGAATGATTGGGTATGGAGTTATCATAAATCTCCAGATGATTTGCGACACAATAGAGTGAAAGTTATTCGAGAATTTCTGTCTGATTATGAAATTGGCAAAAAAACCAACAGATACACAGTCGGTGAATTGCCAAAATTGGCATTTAATAATCAAGAATTTGATATAGCCCTTTGTTCACATTTATTGTTTTTATATTCAGACCATCTCGATTACAATTTTCACTTAGATTCTATAGGTGAGATGCTGCGTATTGCTAAAGAAGTCAGAATATTTCCCCTGATAACTTTAATGTGGAAGCATTCACAACATTTAGATAAAATAGTAAAATATTACACTTCAAAAGGTTACAAGGTAGATATTGAAAAGGTTGAATACGAACTACAGCCTGGTGGAAATCGAATGTTGAAGATAACTAGAAATGTTATATAATTCGTAATTAGTAATGCTTCTTTTCTAATTTTAGTGCTATGATCGCACTTATCACTACATATAGGCTATCGCCAAATTCTCTATGTTGATGTACATAAGAGGTAGCCCATAATAAATATTATTAGCATCTGTGTTTTAACTATTTATAAAAGAATATGGCACTATTTTTCAGCAAGACGCTTCATCGCTTTGGTGAAGGTAAGGAACCCCCGAAATCTCCGCAGTCCCAATCAGCTCCATCAATCCAGTCATCATCCTCAGCATCGCACAACAACATATATGCAAGTAACAAGGTATTGATAAATCGCTTTACAGGAATTTTCCAATGTTTAGCCATCTTGTCTAATTGCACTTTTGTTATTGAATTCGATGATGTAAAACATTGCAGCACATCATCATGCCTACAAGTCCATCCAGAAATGAATTTATCAAAATAAGGTTTATATTTCTCTGTTGGATGAGGTTTTTTAAAGTTAGTAAAGCGAACTTCTTTAAAAAAGTCTAGTTTTAGACCAGCAACAAGCCCATCAGAATCTTTAGCATCAATATAATAATAAAGTGAAGTACCTTGACCATTAAAACTGCGAACAGCACGAATAATTCTGGGAGTGACGAAATTATCTCCCTCGAAATCTGCAAGAACATCCTTTATTGCCATGACGTGCTGCTCAACGGTTGGGTTAAAGCACCACCCACCGTCCGAGTAAATTTGATCTCTGCAATTAAAGAGCTAGTTACAAAAACCCTGGCGATCGCAGAATTGGAAATCCGTAAACTCCGCCACGATCCCACTGATTTAGTCGTTCGGGCTGTGCAACCAGCTTTATGGCTGCTAATTTTTGGGCAAGTTTTCGCCCGGACTCGCGCGATTCCAACAGGCGACTTACCCTATTTGGACTTCATTTCTGCTGGCATCTTGGCTCAGAGTATTTTGTTTGTGGCAATTTTCAGTGGTGGAATGACGCTAATCTGGGAGCGAGATTTAGGAATTGTACATAAATTTTTAGCTAGTCCTACACCCCGTGTAGCGATGGTGTTGGGCAAAGGTCTAGCATGTGGGGTACGGTGCTTATCTCAGGTAATATTCATTTACGGATTGTCATTTTTATTAGGTGTCAAACTAAATCTTCATCCCCTAGCTATTCTCCAAGTACTGCTGCTAGTCATAATGGGGGCGGGAACATTTTGTATTTTTTCATTAATTATTGGCTGTTTGGTGAAAAGCCGAGAAAGGATGACGGGTATTGGACAATTGTTAACCATGCCCTTATTTTTTGCTAGCAATGCCATCTATCCGATCTCGTTGATGCCCAATTGGTTAAAGTTCGTTTCCCATTTAAATCCGTTGACTTATCTGGTTGACGGCTTACGTAGCAGCATGCTGTTAAACGGCACTAGCATCTATGGCTTTGGTCTGGATTGTACAATTCTCTTATTCACATTAATAATTTTGGCCATCCTTGGTGGAAAACTTTATCCACGGGTAGCCATGTAACTAGGAGAACAACAAGCCCATGACCTTGGATAAACCTAATCAAGGTGCAACTTCCGAAGAATGTGCCGCTAGAGTAATGGAAACAGTTCCATTAGTGATGCGGTTTATCCGAGCGGATATGCGTGCCCATAGTGCCGCTTTTTTATCTATACCTCAGTTGCGATCGCTAGCATTTATCAACCGGAATCCTGGTGCTTCATTATCTGACTTAGCAGAGCATTTAGGTGTCACCTCTGCCACGGCATCAGCAACCATAGAACGCTTGGTACAACGCGACTTCGTGAAACGGATTGCTCATCCTCAAGAGCGGCGGCGGGTGCTGCTCAATTTAACTGAAGATGGAAAACACCATCTTAAGCAATCCCAAGATCAAACTCGCGCTCATATTACCGACTTGCTGAAAGGTCTTTCAGAAGACCAAATTTCCAACATTGAAGAAGGCTTAACTCTACTAAAAAATGTCTTCGAGAAAACAGAACTCAAAGCCCCATAACTTTGAGGTTGCACAACACGATCCTTTTGCAGCCTTTAAGTTTCGAGACTATCGGCTATTTACCATTGGACGGCTGGTGCTGTTCATAGGGTCGCAAATGCAAACTGTAGCGATTGGCTGGGAACTCTATGAGCGGACTAACTCAGCGATCGCTTTAGGTGGTGTAGGACTGGCGCAAGTCCTACCGATGATTATTCTCACCCTAATTGCCGGAGATGTTGCCGATCGCCGCGATCGCAAAGTGACCATGTTACTCTCGGTAATGCTGCTAGCTCTCTGCTCACTAGCTTTAGCAGTACTTTCCTATACTCAGGGTGCAATTTTTCTAATTTACGCCTGCTTGGTATTAACAGGTGTAGCGAGAGCATTCCTCAAACCTGCCAGTGATGCTCTGATGTGGCAGTTGATACCTGTCAGTGCGTTTACGAATGCAGCTACTTGGAATAGTAGTAGCTTTCAGTTAGCCGCAGTCATAGGCCCAGCCTTCGGAGGATTTGGGATTGCGCTGTTGGGAAGTGCTACAGGAGTTTATGTGTTAGCAGCGATCGCAGCTTTACTGTGTTTTATTTTAACGCTGGCGATCAAAGAGCAAAAAACTATTCGCTCAACCGAGCCAATTTCATTTAAAGCACTTGCAGCTGGTGCTAAATTTGTTTGGCAGAATCAGTTGATTTTAGCAGCGATTACATTAGATATGTTTGCAGTATTGTTGGGTGGTGCGATCGCGCTCCTCCCAATCTTTGCCAAAGATATTTTACATGTGGGGCCAGTAGAATTGGGATATCTACAAGCAGCCCATTCCATCGGTGCTTTGACTATGGCGATTACCCTAGCGTATTTACCACCGTTACGCAAAGCAGGTCCAGCCTTATTGTGGTCAGTGGTTGGCTTTGGAGTTGTCACAATTATCTTTGGACTTTCTCGTTCCTTTTGGCTGTCTATGTTGATGCTGATCCTTGGTGGTGCATTAGATAGTATTAGCGTTGTGATTCGCCACACATTAGTTCAAATCAGAACACCGGATAATTTGCGTGGTCGGGTTGCTGCTATTAATAGCGTGTTTATTAGTGCCTCGAATGAATTAGGCGGCTTTGAGTCCGGCTTGACTGCTGCTTTATTTGGCCCGGTAATTTCCGTTGTGGGTGGTGGAATTGGCACAATTGTAGTAGTGATTGCTACGGCAATGATTTGGCCAGGAATTCGTAAGTTAGGAGCTTTGCAAGAGTATAAATAAATTTAAAATGGCAGTATTAGATGATGGAGTTATATCCACTACTAAGTCTTCCATAGATAATAAAAATCCCACCCTATGCAAAGGATGGGATTTTTGTTTAGTGGAAGTTGCATATTGCTTAATTAAGAGGTAGACAAACCCAGAGTTTTAGGATTATGTCTAACTTAAATTTACCAATTGCCATACTAAGCAGTTGGGCTACCACCAATATTTGGTACACTGCCTCCGTTTGGAATACCAAAGTTAGAAGGGTTGAAGCTACCTTCAGCTGGAATACCATACTTAGAAGGGTCGAAGCTATCAGCCGTTGGAATGCCAGAGCTACCTAAACTAAAGCTGCCTTCTTTTGGAATACCATACTTAGAAGGGTCGAAGCTATCAGCCGTTGGGATGCCATACTTAGCAGGATCGAAGCTGCCTTCTTTGGGAATTCCATACTTATCAAAATCGAAGCTGTCAGCCGTTGGGATGCCAAAAGCGCCTCCAGGTGCGAAAGGATCGCTCAGGTTGCTACCCTGACCACCACCATTAACGGTATTACCAAAAACAGAATTTGAATCAGATGCCATTAGAGTTAATTCTCCTATTAGGATATAAATTTTGCTTCATTAATAAATATCAAAAAGTACAACGAAGCTTCATGTGTAGCTTTTTTATTGTTTTTTGAATTACTAATTTTGAGCTTTTTGGAATAAATGACAGAGTATTTTTATGAATTTTACTAACTCTAAAAAACACTTATAATTAATGCTATTTACATAAAAAATATATAAAAAATCACCGATCTATACAATGAAAAATCTTTAGATGCTTATGTCAAATTTTTAGATACTTTTTCTATTGAAATTTGCAGGGTAAACTCATTGAAATTTGTATAGATCGGACTTGACAAATGGGCTTCATGAGTAGAAAGACTATAATGCTGTATTTGATTGAAAATTTCAAAGAACAGATTGCTCGTATACTTGAAAAATTACCTAGAGTGGGAGGGCAACAAAGCTGTTCCTTGCCTGCTAAGTACAGCGTCTCGCTCAGAAGAATACAAAGAGACAAGCTACGTAGTACCTTTCATCAGGAATAAAAGGAAGAGATAAGTTAGGAATTATTCGACGCAAGTTTAGAGACAGTTAGTATTCTTAGTTACTATAATTGCCTTGCGGGTGTTTGAGATTAGCTCAAAGCATTTGAGTATAATAGTAGATATAAACATAAACCCTGTTTTTAAGAGCTGATTTGTAAAGAAAATCTTAAGAGTACTCACCTCATTACTAGGTCTAAGTTTCAGCAAATAAGTGCTGTATTGACTTAAATTACTGCAACCCTTATTAGACAAGTACTTTACTTGAGTTTACAAATTAGCTCTAAGCCTCAATTTTGAATAAATACTATAAATTGTTTTTATAGGTAAGCATTATGAACAATAACCTTTCATTAGATCCTAGAAAAGGTTTTAACTTAGCCGAAACTTCAATGAATAAGGAGTCGCCTTTTGTAGAAAATGATGGATTACTATTGTATAAAGATGGGTGCAAGACTCCAGAATTTCTAAACTCATCTTTTTGCATACATCTATTTGGTGAACGAGTTATCGTAGATCACTATGTAGTGTTGTTTCCTGATTCAGAAGCTCTTACAGACTATGCTAAAGCTCTGATTAACTATAATGCTAAAATTACTGAAGGGCCAGGAAAATGGCCTGATGATTTTTGTCCTGAGCAAAACCTATTGCCTGAAGATGCTAGCATGTACTTTCTCTCAGCATTAATGCCGTCAGGCATGATTTTGGTACTGCTTGCGCCTAACGCACCAGATGAACAGATTGCTAGCTTATTCCAGGAGCAAGGTTTTAATACTGTCCATCACGTTGCCATTCTTGTTGATGAGATCTATACAGCAGCAGAAGTATGGCAGAAAAAAGGTTTTATTCCTCTGTCTCTAACTCCTCAAGAAGATGATTCCTTGTGCCAATGGTTTTTCCGCAATTGGGCAGGGCAAATTATAGAGCTAATCTGTCGGCGATGTATGGGCAAAGAGACTTTTTCCTGTGAAAATATTGCTGGTTTACGCCTTTCAGAATTGGCAGCCTAAATTTATAATTCGTAATTCGTAATTCGTAATTCGTAATTATTTGGTCAATTATGCTTTCCACGACGGTGATTAGCAGCTTGTAATAATAGAGATTCTGCAAAAGCGATCGCATCAGTTGCAGATTTACCACCAGCCAACTGCGCTAGTTCTTCCCGACGGGTGTTTAAATTATCTAAGGTAGTAACTCTAACAACGGTACGCTGTTCGCCATTATCATTGTTGGCTTTTTTACCTTTGCCTTGATTGATAGTTTGCTTATCTACACGAAAATGCCGATCGGCCATTGCCGCAACTAAAGGTTGATGGGTAACACATAACACCTGGTTGCGTTGACTTAACTGATATAATTTTTCCGCGATCGCTTGGGCTACCCTTCCCGAAACCCCGACATCAATTTCATCAAATACCATTGTCCCAACCACGTCAACCTGAGAAAAACAAGCTTTTAAAGCCAGTAAAAAACGGCTCATTTCGCCACCAGAGGCAACTTCTGTTAAAGGTTGCAGTGGTTCTCCGGGGTTGGAACTAAATGTAAAGGTAATTTTGTCTGCTCCCATCGCAGTTGGGAAAGCTGGTAATATTTCAACCAGAAATTTCACCTTTTCCATCGCTAGGGGCTTGAGTTCAGCTATCAAACGTGATTCTAAATTAGCCGCCGCCTTACTCCGCAATTGAGTTAACTGATTACTTGCTTGGGTAAGTTTCTCAAAACACGCCTTTTCTTGCTGTTCCAGACTTTCGATAGATTGTTCGCTGTCGTTAAGTTGGGCTAATTCTGCTTGGATACGTTGGTAATAAGCGATCGCTTCTGTAAGTGTCGGCCCATACTTGCGGCAAATTTGCTTTAACTCCTGAATTCGTTCTTCCACCTCTTCCAAGCGCTGCGGATCGGCTTCCAAACCATCCCCATAAGCATTAATCTGCCTTCCCACTTCCATTACCGCAGCTTGCGCGTCCCGCACCAATTCCAACAGGTGTTGCAGCTGGGTATCATATTCCACCATGTCATTTAATATCGCCTCACTGTCTCCCAACAAATCACCTGCGGCGGGAGTTTCATGATCGTTTTGATACAAAGCTTGATAAACCTTGTAACTCATCTGTTGCAAATCGACGACATGATTTAGGCGTTCCCGTTCTTGTCCCAACTGTTCCAATTCATTAGTTTCGCTGAGATTGGCTGCTCCCAATTCCTGCACTTGATAAGTAAGCAAGTCGAGTTGTTGCAACCGTTCTCGTTCCGATGTCCGGCGTTTTTCTAGTGCTAAATGCGCCTGTTGGTAAGCACTGAAGCTCGTGGCCACCTTATGACGCTGTTGCATCAAGGAGTCGCCGCCATATAAATCTAGCCAGTCACGGACTTGTGCAGATTGTCCCACTTGTACAGTTTGACCTTGGGCGGTAATTTCCACCAAGCGATCGCGCATTCCTGCCATGATCTGCCTATTCACCAACACACCATTCACCCGCGATCGACTGCGGACATTACTAGCAGTGGCTGTGATTTCTCGGCTAATGACTACAGAATTTTCATCAAGCAAATCTATTTCTTGTTCAGTCAACCAAGCGGCTAGAGGAGCGTTTGAGGTGAAAGTAGCTTCTACCATCGCCCGACTTGTCCCCGTGCGAATGACTCTACTAGAGACTTTACCGCCCAAGGCGGCATCAATGGCATCCAAGATAATCGATTTTCCAGCGCCGGTTTCACCTGTTAACACATTTAGTCCCGCGCCAAATTCCAATTCCAGTTGGTCAATTAGGGCAAAGTTTTCAATTCGCAGGCAAAGCAACATCAAGCCAAATTCTCCATGAGGGCAGATGCCGGATACTTCCAACTTACAGGATAATAAGTCTCATCGTTGAGCAACTAGCAATACCTAATACTATTGAACTAGTATGCCCGTTTAAGTGTAGCAAACCACTGGGTACTGGCGACTGGGTAGGGAAAAGAATTTTTGAATCCTAATGCCCAATGCCTAATGGCCTATGTCCAATCCATCAACATATTGTTACAATACTTAATGTGATCGTTCTGACTGGTGGCCATTCTTCATGATTGTTAAGACACTTCCCCCTAGTTCCCGACCGATTCAGGAGGACAGTAGCAACGGCACAAATAGCCGAGGCGAACTGGACGTTATTGATATAGTGCCAGAAGATGGTACATCAAGCTTAGTTGTGCGCTCGCCAAGACTCTTAGCAGCCCAACAGTTGAGGACAACAGCCCAACCTGAGATTCTTTACGATCCCGTAGGCATAGCGGCGCATTACCAAAACAGAAAAATGCAAGTTTTGCGGCGGATTTTTGCCGTTTTGGGGCCAGCTCTATCCTTTGCTTTTGGGTTGTGGTCGGATAGTAAACGGGGAATTGTCGTCAAAAATGACCGCCGCCGAGCCACCCAGCTACGAGTATTGCTGACCCAACTGGGGCCTGCTTACATCAAAATTGGACAAGCTTTATCTACCAGACCGGATCTAGTTCCTCCCGTATACCTAGAAGAATTAACTAAGCTACAAGACCAATTACCGCCTTTTCCGAACGAACTTGCTTACCAGTTTATCAAAGAAGAATTAGGCGCACCTCCAGAAGAGGTTTACGCTGAACTCTCAGCCCATCCAATTGCTGCGGCTTCATTGGGGCAAGTTTATAAAGGTAAGCTAAAAACTGGTGAAGAAGTTGCTGTTAAAGTTCAACGCCCCGACTTAAGAGAGGGGATCACCATCGACTTGTATATCTTGCGTAACCTCGCCGCTTGGGTGCAGAAAAGGGTTAAACGGGTAAGAAGTGATTTAGTTGGGATTCTCGATGAATTAGGCGATCGCATCTTTGAAGAGATGGACTACATCCATGAGGGTGAAAACGCCGAACGATTTTTTGAGTTATACGGTCATATAAAAGACGTATACGTACCGAAAATTTACTGGGAATACACCAATCGTCGCGTCTTGACGATGGAGTGGATTAACGGCACTAAATTAACCCAGACAGAAGAAATTAGCGCCCAAGGTATAGATGCTCGTTATCTCATTGAAGTGGGTGTGCAGTGTTCCCTGCGCCAGCTGCTAGAGCATGGATTTTTCCATGCCGATCCCCACCCTGGTAATTTGTTAGCAACAACCGATGGTAAGTTAGCTTATCTCGACTTTGGGATGATGAGCGAGATTAAGCCACCACAGCGTTATGGTTTGATAGAAGCGATCGTTCACGTCGTCAACCGCGACTTTGAAGGATTAGCAAAAGACTACGTAAAGTTAGATTTCTTATCACCAGAAACCGATTTAACACCAATTATCCCAGCTTTTGCCAGAGTCTTTGCTGATGCTCAAGGAGCCAGCGTTGCCGAACTTAACATTAAAAGCATCACCGATGAACTATCAGCTTTGATGTATGAGTATCCTTTCCGCGTACCGCCCTACTACGCCTTAATTATTCGCTCCCTGGTGACACTGGAAGGTATTGCAATATATATAGATCCAAACTTTAAAGTCCTCAGCGAAGCTTATCCCTACGTTTCTAAACGCCTGTTAACAGATCCAGCACCGCAATTAAGAGCATCATTGCAAGATTTGCTATTTAAAGATGGCAGATTTCGCTGGAATCGCTTAGAAAACTTGTTAAAAAATGCGCGTAATAGTCAAGACTACGACTTTAACTTAGTGCTAAATCAGGGGATAGAATTTCTGTCATCTGAACGCGGTGCTTTTATTCGTGACAAGCTAGTAGATGAATCTGTTAACGGACTCGATGCTTTAGGTAAAAATGTTTTGCATAACTTTACCTCCTTGTTACGAGAACGGGTAGGATTGACAGCAGTTAATAAAACTCCAGCAGCTACAGTTGAGCAACAACAAACCTTGGAGCATATCAAACGTATATTAGGTATTCTCCGAGAAACAAGAGGCTTTGACCCAGTGCAACTTACATCCCAAATTGCTCAGTTATTGGTAAATTCAGATGTACAACGTTTAGGTCAACAAATTGCCAACCGCTTCACGCAGAAAGCTGTGGCCAGGTTGATTCGGCAATTATTGGCATCTTAGTAAAAGTTATGAGTTAAAAACTTTATTTAACTCATAAATCATTCATTCTAGCAACTATATAACCCAACTCTTCTAGCTTTTCTAAGACCTTAGTTGCACTTTGAGCAACGCTTTCCTGGTTAGTTTTGCATTCGACTTCAGGACAGAGTGGTATTTCATAAGGATCGTCAATACCAGTGAAGTGCTTAATTTCTCCTGCTCTTGCTTTTTTATATAACCCTTTTACGTCTCGCTGTTCACAAACTGCCAATGATGCGTTGACGTAAACTTCAATAAAAAATGGAGTCATTTGGCGCACTTTTTCCCGAATTTTGCGGTACGGTGAAATTGCCGAAACCAATACAATGACATTATTTCTAGCAAGAAGTTGAGCTACAAAGCCAATGCGCCGAATATTCTCCTCTCGATCCTCTTTACTGAAACCCAATCCTTTGCATAGGTTTTGACGTACCGCATCACCGTCCAGAACTTCAACTTTATATCCCTGTATCCGCAGTTCCTTCTCCACAAATTGACAGATAGTAGTTTTACCTGCACCACTCAGACCAGTGAACCATACTGTCACACCACACTCTTGTTGTCTCATCCTACTTTCGTCGTAAATTTTAAATGGCACACCAAAAAAGCTTTTTTAGGTAATTGTGGGTCAAATAGTAATTTTATTTTTATAATCCTTTTGTAGCAGCAATTTCAGCAATTGCAAGGTACTCTATGTCAACCTTGCGACTTTTACCGCTACTGATTTCAAGTGAAAAATCGCATAGTTATACGTATTTAGGCTAAATATTTAATACGAAGGATGGCGATGTATACGACGGGCTACATCTACGCATTTTCTCTACCATAACAACGCAATTTGCCCTCATAGTAACAAAACTTGTCGATTGAGTTTTTAAATTATTGAAGTTTTAACTAATTTTTACATTCAGTATATATACAGTTTATTTTTAAACAAAAAAGTCTTTATTATAACAGTAGATTACCAAACAATATTTACCGCTAGGACATTATAAAAAACTAAGTTCAAAATATTTGCAAAGTTAGATCCAGTGAAGCTTTATGGCGGCGCGACCTATTTTCTGGGGTCGATTCCTTTAGGTACTGTTTCTGGTACAAGCTTGTTTATTGACAATGATGGCACGCTTAGTGGTCTGTGTCATCAATTCTGAGAGTTTCGTAGTGAACGATTTCTCAGCCAATTTCAAGGGTTTTAGCCCTAACTACAAACTTTCACAACTCATCAAAACTAATGACATCAATCACTAGTACACTTTGGCATAAATTTGTTCACCTTTAATCAGTTGCTCAGAGCAACTTTTCTGCTTAATTGAGGTGATAGCTGGATTTACGCCATGCTTTACTAGTGCTTTGTGCCAGTAATTTTTGGGGTTCGTAGTTGGTAATTGACCGCTCAATTTTAAGGGCTATAGTCACTGAGTATATTTTGTATCTAACTAAGTCTAAAGTTCCTCAACAAAATTTGAAATTTAATTCAACTGATTTATGTTGTCCACTTTTCCTACTACTGCGCCAGAAGAGAATAACTTAATTCAATGTGATGCCGATGAGGGATTTATTTCCTGGCTAAGTCAAGCCGGAGGTTCAATTGCCATCAGCACCTACCAAGCTGGAAAACTGGCACTAGTAGGCTGGAATGGGGAACAGATAACCATGTTGTTACGCCAATTTTCTAAACCAATGGGATTGGCAGTGAATGGTTCACGACTGGCACTGGCTACCCATCACGAAGTCTGTTTATTAGCCAATGCCCCCGCTTTAGCTTATGAGTTTTTAGAAGACCAGCCCGGACGCTACGATGCCCTTTATCTGCCACGGATGACATATTTTACAGGCGACCTTAATATTCACGACCTGGAATTTGGCAGAGAAGGGCTGTGGATCGTCAATACCCGCTTTTCGTGTCTTTCTGCTTTGAGTCCAGACTTTAGCTTTGTACCGCGTTGGCATCCGAAATTTATTTCTGAAGTAGTGCCAGAAGACCGATGTCACCTGAATGGATTAGCGATGGTGGATGGCAAACCCAAGTATGTGACTGCCCTCGGTGCGACAGATACCGTTGGAGGATGGCGGTCGGGCAAAGCCAACGGTGGAGTCGTAGTGGAAGTAGAGAGCAATGAAATTATTATAAATGGATTATCAATGCCCCATTCCCCAATTTGGCATGACGGGTTTTTGTGGTTACTCAACTCTGGAGCAGGGGAAATATGGCGCATTCATCCAGAATCGGAAGACCAACAAGTAGTTTGTGTACTCCCTGGATTTCTGCGGGGGCTGTGCTGCGTAGGATATTACGCCCTAGTTGGACTATGCCAGATTCGGGAACGGCATATTTTCGGAGGGTTGCCCATAACCCAACGGTTTAAGCGGTTACTATGTGGCGTGGCAGTAGTGGATTTGCGAAATGGGCAACAGGTGGGAATGCTGAAGTTCACCGCAGGCTGTCAAGAACTTTATGATGTACAGTTTCTTGCTGGTGTGCAGCGTCCGATGGTTTTGAATCAAGAACGAAAAGAAATCCGCCAAGCATTTACTGCACCAGAGTTGAACTACTGGCTGCGACCGAGTGCAGTGATTCCTAATGAGTAAGAAATCTGTTTAATCAGGCCGTAATTGTTGAAATCAAATTTTTAGTTTTTTCAGAGGTTTTTTCATGACTGAATTCCAAGCTAATACCACCACCATTGGCAATCAATCTAACTCCACAGTAGCTATAGATGCAGGAGGTAACTTTATTATTTGCTGGCAAAGTGATGTTCAAGACGGGACTGAGATATATGCTCAACTCTACAACAGTGATGGGGAGCCTCAAGGGGCTGAATTCCATGTCAATACTTATACTACTGGTACTGTATATAACTCCATAGCAGTAGCGATGGATGCAACGGGGGACTTTGTAATTTCCTGGAATGGTTTTGATGAGGGCGGAACTAATGGGATATATGCCCGACGCTACACCAGTGATGGGGTGGCTGAAGGGGCTGAGTTTCAGGTAAATACCAACATCCCTAGCTTTCAAGCTAACCCCACAGTAGCGATGGATGCAACGGGGGACTTTGTAATTTCCTGGACTAGTTTTAATCAGGAAGGAACTAGCTATGAAATATATGCTAAAAGCTACAACAGTTCTGGGAATGCTCAAGGGGGCGAATTTCAGGTCAATACTACCATCGACAGCTTTCAATACAACCCTGCGGTAGCGATGGATGCAGATGGGGACTTCATCATTTCCTGGTCTAGTTTTGAGCAGGACGGGTCTAGGAATGGGATATATGCCCAACGCTACAACAGTGCTGGGGATGCTCAAGGGGATGAATTTCGAGTTAATATTGAGACAGCTAGCGATCAAGTTAACCCTACAGTAGCGATGGATGCAACGGGGGACTTTATCATTTCCTGGCAAAGCAATAATCAGGACGGATTTGGTTATGGAATATATGCCCGACGCTATAACAGTGCTGGGGATGCTCAAGGGGGTGAATTTCGGGTCAATACCGAGACAGCTAGCGATCAAGTTAACCCCACAGTAGCGATAGATACAGATGGGGACTTTATCATTTCCTGGCAAAGTAATAATCAGGATAATTCTGGATTTGGGATATATGCGCAACGCTACAACCGTTATGGTGTGGCTCAAGGGAGCGAATTTCAGGTCAATGCTTACACCCCCAACGATCAAAGTACTCCCACAGTAGCGATGAATGGAAAGGGAGACTTTGTGATTTCCTGGACTAGCTATGGTCAAGACGAGGCAATAGCCCAGGGTGAAGAAATAGATAATAAGGGGGGAATATATGCCCAACTATACAAAAGTGGCATTCCTCCGATAATCACCTCTACTTCTGTCTCTCCCTTGGCATACACTGAGAATGCCACTACAGCCATCGACTCAGCCATCACTGTCAGCGATGAGGATTCCCTCAACCTGGCTACTGCTACCGTCAGTATTACCAGTGGTTTCATCTCTAGTCAAGATACCCTCGCCTTCACCAACCAAAATGGGATTACGGGCAGCTACAACAACAGCACAGGGGTTTTAACTTTAACTGGCAGTTCTAGTGTTGCTAATTATCAAACTGCACTGCGTTCGGTTACTTACACCAACACCAGTGATAACCCCAGTCTCACGTCTCGTACCATCAGCTTTATAGTTAATGACGAGAATGTTAGTAGTAAAACCCTAACACGTGACATTAATATTACGGCGGTGAATGATGCGCCCGTTGCTACTGCCACCACCTCTCCTCTGCTGTACACCGAAAACGCCATTACAGCCATTGACTCAGGCATCATCGTCAGCGATGTAGACTCCCCTAACCTAGTTAGTGCCATTGTCAGGATTAGCGGTGGCTTTGTTTCTGCCGAAGACATACTCGCCTTTACTGAGCAAAATGGCATTACAGGCAGCTACAACAGCAGCACAGGTGTCTTAACTTTAACTGGCAGTTCTAGTGTTGCTAATTATCAAACTGCACTGCGTTCCATTACTTATACCAACAGTACTAATAGCCCCAGTCTCACACCTCGTACTGTCAGCTTTACGGTCAATGATGGAATTGATAATAGTACAGCTATTACCCGCACTATTAATTTTACGGCAGTGAATGATGCGCCCATTGCCACTGCCACTAACTCTGCCCTGGCATATACAGAGAACGCCACTACAGCCATCGACTCAGCCATCATCGTTAGTGATGTAGACTCCCCCAACCTGGTTAGTGCCACTATCAGCATTACCAGTGGTTTTGTCTCTGCTCAAGATACCCTCGCCTTTATCAATCAAAATGAGATTACAGGCAGCTATAACAGCAGCACAGGTGTCTTAACTTTAACTGGCAGTTCTAGTGCTGCTAATTATCAAACTGCACTACGTTCCATTACTTATACCAACAGCAGTGATAATCCCAGTCTCACACCTCGTACTGTCAGCTTTATAGTTAATGATGGGACTGTTAGTAGTACCGTCATTACCCGCAATATTAATATTACGGCGGTGAATGATGCTCCTGTCGCTGTTAACGACAGCATCACCACAAACAAAAACACACCTATTATCATTAACGCTACGACTCTGTTGAGCAATGATACAGATGCGGACAATGACGTATTGAGCATCACTAGCTTTACCCAACCTAGCCAAGGAAGCTTAGTTAAAAATCCTGATAGTACTTACACTTATACCCCTGTCCCAGACTATTATGGCTCCGACAGCTTCACTTATACCATAAGTGATGGGCAGGGTGGCAGCAGTACTGCCATTGTAAATTTGGCCATTAATCAATTCAATCTGATTAATGGTACTTCAGGTGCAGACAGCCTGAATGGTACAGCGATCATGGATATCATCTCAGGATTGCTGGGCAATGACACGCTCAACGGACTAGGTGATAACGACACACTTGATGGCAGCGATGGAAATGATTTCTTAGATGGTGGTACAGGTAACGATAGCCTCATTGGTGGTAAAGGCAATGACACTTATACTGTAGACACCATCGGCGACATTGTTGTTGAATCCGCCAGTGCAGGTACAGATTTAGTCAAGTCTTCGGTGAGTTGGGTATTGGGAAATAACCTGGAAAACTTGACTCTGACTGGAACCGATGCAATCAATGGTACTGGTAACAGCCTTAATAATATCCTGATTGGTAATACTGGTGCTAATAGCTTGAGCGGAGAAGGTGGCAATGATAGCCTCGTTGGTGGTGCAGGTAATGACATTTTGTTAGGTGGTACAGGCAATGACACCTTAGATGGAGGTTTAGGAGCTGATAGTCTTAATGGTGGAATCGGTAATGACACTTACATCGTAGACAACCTCAGCGATACTATTACTGAAGGCTTAAATGCAGGCACAGATTTAGTCAAGTCTTCGGTGAGTTTTGTGTTGACAGATAACGTAGAAAACTTGACTCTGACTGGAACCGACGCAATCAATGGTACTGGTAACAGCCTAAATAATATCCTGATTGGTAATACTGGTGCTAATAGCTTGAGCGGGGAAGATGGCAATGATAGCCTCGTTGGTGGTACAGGTAATGACACCTTGTTAGGTGGTGCAGGCAATGACACCTTGGATGGAGGTTTAGGAGCTGATAGCTTCAATGGTGGAGCAGGCAATGACATTTACATCGTAGATAATCTCGGCGATATTATTGTCGAAGGCTTAGATCTAGGCATAGATTTAGTTAAGTCTTCGGTGAGTTTTGTGTTGGCAGATAACGTAGAAAACTTGACCCTGACTGGAACCGGGGCAATAGATGGTACTGGTAACAGCCTTAATAACATCCTGATTGGAAATAGTGGTGCTAACAAGTTGAGTGGAGGAGATGGTGACGATAGCCTCTTTGGTAGTTCAGGTAATGATAGTTTGTCAAGCGGTGCAGGCGATGATACTTTGGATGGAGGTGTAGGAATTGATACTCTCAATGGTGGAGCCGGCAATGACACTTATATCGTAGATAATCTTGGCGATATTATTATTGCCGAAGGCTTAAATGGAGGCACAGATTTAGTCAAGTCTGCTGTAAATTGGGTATTAGAAGAGAACTTTGAGAACTTGACCCTGACTGGAAGTGGGGCAATCACTGGTACTGGTAACAGCCTTAATAACATCCTGATTGGAAATACTGGTGCTAATAGTTTGAGCGGAGGAGATGGTAACGATAGCCTCTTTGGTAATTCAGGCAATGACACTTTGTTGGGGGGTTCCGGCGATGACACCTTGGATGGAGGCGCAGGGATTGATAGTCTTAATGGTGGAGTTGGCAATGACATCTACACTGTAGACAACCTCGGCGATGTTATTGTTGAAGGCTTAAATGCAGGCACAGATTTAGTTAACTCTTCGGTAAATTGGGCGTTGGGAGATAACCTAGAGAACTTGACGCTGATTGGAACTGGGGCAATTACTGCTACAGGTAACAACCTTAATAACATCCTGTTTGGAAATACTGGTGCTAATACATTATCGGGAGGAGATGGTAACGATAGCCTTTTTGGTAATTCAGGCAATGACAGCTTGTTAGGCGGTGTAGGTAACGATAGCTTATTTGGTGGAATTGGTAAAGATATGCTGACTGGTGGAAATGGGCGAGATAGCTTATACCTGACAGATACTCGCACTGGAGGCTATGATACGATCGCTGATTTTACTGTTGGAGATGATACTATCTTCATTTCTAAAGCAGAATTTGGGCTAAACCAACCTCAAGATACGACGCTTGATTCGGGCTTGTTCCGACTTGGCACTAGTGCTACAAGCACAAGCGATCGCTTCATCTACGATCAAACTACGGGGAACTTATTCTTTGATAAAGATGGGATTGGTAGCGTTGCAAAAGTTCAGATAGCCCTGTTCTCAAATAAAGCAGTGCTTAGTAGTGCAAATATTACTGTGATTGCTTAACTAAAGCTAGCTATAGCTAGCATTAGTAAATTACCCAGTAAGAGACAAATCAACTCTTGCTGGGTAATTTGTCATAAATACACACTTGAGTGCAACATCACTGCAAACTTTTAACTTTCCTCTTGGGAATAACTATTTTTCTCGCGTTTGAGGCTTTCTTCTAAGGCTTGAATTTGTTCGCGTCTAGCTTCTAACTCTAAAGAACGCCTTGCTAAGTCTTGGTTTTGCAACGTCAGGGATTGTCGCCAATGTTCTGCTCGCTCGGCTTCGTGCTGCAAAAATTCCGGGGTAATACCGATAGTGAGGTAGTTTTGTACCAGATGCAGTACCCAGTTGGTGGCGTCTTCTAGTCTTTCTATGTCGCCTGTAGGGGAAAGTTCTACTAAAACAAGCAAGTTCTCACTCATCATCTTTCCCTTTCCCAGGAGAATAAAAGCCTCTTCGGGAATTATCGCCCACAAGTTATCAGCTTCTTGACGCGCCAACAAGCGTAACTGGTGCTGGTCTAAAAAATCGTTTTTACGCACCTGGGCTAGATATAGCATGAGAGTCGCTTTGCTCCAATTCAAAATTAAAAATTAAAAATTAAAAAAATTTAATAAAATAATAAGTCCCAGAATTGATATTTGGATCTTGTTAATTGGTAATGGGTAATTGAGAATTATTAACACTCCCATTACCCATTACAGTTATCCTAAGGGACGCAGGCTATGCCTACATTAACCCCTTGAGGCGATCGCGCAAAATTTCAGCTTGCTTCTGTGCTTCTGCTAAGGCATCACGCGCCCCCTGTACCACGTCGGGTCTAGCTCTATCTACGAAACTAGGATTGTTTAATCTGGTACTCAGGGATTGAACTTCTGCTTCAGCTTTACTCAAGCTTTTTTCTAGCTTGGCACGTACAGCTTCAATATCTACCACACCGCTTAGAGGAATTAGCACCTGTATTGTACCAATTACACCTGCGATCGCATTTTCTGCTTCTTGTGGTTGTTCTAACTCACTCTGCGGGAAAAATCGGCTCCATAACCTAAGTCTTGCTTGAGCAGTGAGTAAATTTTGGCTAACAAACCACGCTGTGTAACCAAAACCAACTAGTTCAAAGAAAGTTCCGACGATGGGAATGTCATCAATGGCATTTCCCGCAGCTAAACCCAATCTAGCAAAGACAATAGCCACGATAATTAAGCCAATTGTCTTCAAACCCCTCTGAGGTTTTTTCGCAGCAACAGTTTGGTTTTCTTGCTTGTCGGTAATGGTTAAAGTCTCAACCTTCGCCAAATCTTTAATATAAGACTGTCCAGCAGTGAGAATTTCCCGCTCTTTCTGGCTTTCAGTTTGCAAATTCGCTGTCACTTTTACCCCAGGCTTAATATCTGCCTCAGCTCGCAAATTCCGAATTATGCGGATAGTAGCAATGAGTAATTCAAACTGTTCTTCTAAAGCTGAATCAATTAGGCTTGCATCTACCTGAGGATATATTTGTAATGGTAAAGTTTGCGGGGAATCTGCTGGTTGTTGGGTGAGAGTTTGCCAAATTTCTTCGGTAATATGAGGCATCAACGGATGAAGCAGTTTTAAAATTCCTTCCAATATGTAGCCGAGAGTTTGCTGTGCTACCCGCCGCGATACTGGATCGGCATCTGCTTGCAATCTGGATTTCGCTAGTTCAATATACTGGTCGCAGAAATCACCCCAGATGAATTCGTAGAGTCCTTTTGCTGCTTCCCCTAAACCGTAATTATCGATGTAATTAGTGGTTTGTTTGATAACTTGATGATACCGCGAGATGATCCAGCGATCGCTCAATTCGGTGGCTACTGGGTTCCCCAATTGTTGCGGCGTTTGTCCATCCAAATTTATCATCACAAACCGGGCAGCATTCCACAACTTATTTGCAAAGTTGCGCGATGCCTCAACAGAAGCCGATTCATCCTTTTTGCGATCGTATTCTAAGCGGATATCTTGACCAGCGCCAGCCACTTCCCTAATTAAGGTATACCGCAGGGCATCAGTACCATATTTGTCAATTAATAACAATGGGTCAATCCCATTACCTTTGGTCTTTGACATCTTCTGGCCTTTTTCATCCAGCACCAAGCCGTGGATGTAAACCGTTTGGAAAGGCATTTGCTGCGTAAAATGCCCAGCCATCATAGTCATTCTCGCTACCCAGAAAAAGATGATGTCAAAGCCTGTCACCAAAGTAGTAGTCGGGTAGTAAGTCGCTAAATCTTGAGTTTGTTCCGGCCAGCCCAAGGTCGAAAATGGCCAGAGTCCAGAAGAGAACCAAGTATCTAGCACATCTGGGTCTTGTTCTAACTTGACATTTTCACCAAATTGTAATTTAGCTTTTTCCCAAGCTTCAGTTTCCGATTTTGCGACTACAAACGGCGTATTATCAGTAATTTGCCCATCCGTTTCACTGATAGCGTACCAAGCCGGAATTTGGTGTCCCCACCATAATTGGCGAGAGATACACCAATCAGTGAGTTTTACTAGCCAATCACGATAGACCTTTGTCCAGCGTTGGGGGACAAACTCTGGAGAAGTTTGCTGGTCGAGGAATTCGAGAGTGTTATCAGCTAGGGGGCGAATTTTGACGAACCACTGAGTCGAGAGGAGGGGTTCAATAGGTACTTTACCGCGATCGCTATAAGGAACGGTATGCTTATAATCTTCTATCTTCACCAAAAAGCCATCTGCTTCTAGGCGAGAAACCACATTTTTTCTAGCAACAAAGCGGTCTTGTCCTTGAAACTCCCCAGCATTGGCGTTGAGAGTGCCGTCTTTGTTCATAATGTTGATTAACGGCAGATTGTGACGCTTACCCATGTCAAAATCGTTCGGGTCATGGGCGGGAGTTATCTTCACGCAGCCTGTGCCGAAAGTGGGATCAACAAATTCATCGCCAATGATCGGAATTTCTCGTTGTAGAATTGGCAGAGTTACAGTTTTACCAATGAGATGTTTGTAGCGATCGTCATTGGGATTAACTGCTACAGCCGTATCACCCAGCATCGTTTCTGGTCGAGTTGTCGCCACCTCTACAAAACCGGAACCATCGGTGAGGGGATAGCGGAAGTGCCAGAGATTTCCATTCACCTCTTGATTTTCTACTTCTACATCAGACACCGCCGACTGAGAAGCGGGACACCAGTTAACTAAATATTCACCACGATAAATTAAGCCTTCCTCGTAGAGACGAGTAAATGCCTCGACAACAGCCTTAGATAAACCCTCATCAAGGGTAAACCTTTCCCGTGACCAGTCCACCGAGACACCCAAGCGTCGTAGCTGATTCAGAATCGTTCCCTCAGACTCCGCCTTCCATTGCCAAGCGCGTTCTAGGAACTTCTCGCGCCCCAATTCGTAGCGAGTCTTACCCTCTTTTTTGAGTTGCTTTTCCAGCATACTATGCACAGCAATGCTGGCGTGGTCAGTTCCGGGTAGCCATAGGGTATTGCGTCCCTGCATCCGGTGGTAGCGCACGAGGGTATCAATTAAGGCACTTTCAAAGGCGTGACCCATGTGTAAGCTGCCGGTGACATTTGGGGGGGGAATGACGATGCAGTAGGGTTCGCCGCCTTTGTTGGGGTCAGCTTTGTAAACTTGGTTGTCTTCCCAGAATTTTTGCCACTTGGCTTCGGTGGAAAAGGGGTCGTAGAGACTGGGGAGATTGGGAATGGTTGCGGTCATGCGGGAAAACTAAGGAAGGACTCTAATAAATTTTGCCACAGGGTTGGAGAGGGATTGATGGAAACGAACCGCCAAGACGCCAAGGACGCCAAGAGAAGTGAGCCAAGTGAGGAGGTGGATAGATTAGTTTACGCTGTGATTGGGGTGGCGATTGAGGTGCATAGGGTGTTGGGGCCAGGGTTTTTGGAGGAGGTGTATAAGGAGGCGCTAATTATAGAATTTTTCAGGTGCGGGATACCTCATGTGGTTGAGAAGGGGGTAATAGTGAATTACAAAGGACATGAAGTAGGCAAGGGGAGATTAGATTTTCTAGTTGCCAATTGTTTAATTGTGGAATTAAAAGCTGTTCAAAATTTAGCCCCAATCCACGAAGCTCAAGTCCTCTCATACCTTAAAATGACTAATTACCCCTTAGCCCTTCTCATCAACTTTAACGTCCCCCTTCTCAAAGACGGCATCAAACGCATCATCCTCTCTTAATCTTCCTTGGCGCACTTGGCGTCTTGGCGGTTCGTTCCTCAAATCCATGAAACACCTAACAACCTCCCCTTGGACATTCATCCCCACCTTATATTTCACTTCCGGCATACCTTACATCATCATCAACACAGTTTCCGTAATCTTTTACAAAAAACTCGGAATAGATAACACTCAAATTGCCCTGTGGACAAGTTTTCTCTATCTACCTTGGGTCATCAAAATGTTTTGGGCCCCAATTGTCGATACTTACTCTACCAAACGTCAATGGATACTTTATACCCAATTTGCCATGTTCTGCTGCTTGGGTTTGATAGCCATCTCCTTACAACTATCAAATTTCTTTTTCATCTCCCTCGCAACATTAACAATAGGAGCATTTATTTCTGCAACTTATGACATTGCTACCGATGGCTTTTATCTGTTGGCTTTATCTCCAGAACAACAAGCCTTCTTTGTTGGCATTCGCTCACTGTTTTATAGAATGGCTGTTATCTTCGGTTCAGGAATATTAGTAGTCTTAGCAGGTCAGCTTGAAGTATCACTCAATAATATTCCTTTAAGTTGGACTCTAGCTATTGGCTTCTCAGCTTTAATTTTAGCAATCCTGCTTATTTCTCATCGTCTATTTTTACCCTTACCTGAGTCAGATAATAAACAACAGCTACAGGCTACAGAAACAATCCCTTTTTGGTCTATCATTAGCTCATATTTTGCTCAAGATAAAATTATAAGCATTTTAGCATTTATCTTGCTCTACAGGCTTGGCGAAGCAATGCTTGTCAAGATAGCCTCTTTATTTTTATTGGACAAACCAGAAGTAGGTGGTTTAGGGCTATCAACGTCAGATGTCGGATTAGTCTACGGTACATTTGGGATAATATCCCTAATCTGTGGAGGAATTTTAGGAGGTTTACTAATTTCTAAATATGGATTGAAAAAATGTCTCTTTCCTATGGCTCTAGCATTGAATTTACCTGATGTATTTTATGTATATATGGCTTACACGAAGCCTTCACTAACATTAGTATATCCCTTGGTTTCCTTGGAGCAATTTGGGTATGGTTTTGGATTTACAGCTTTTAGTGTTTATTTAATGTATATTTGCCAAGGCGAATATAAAACTTCTCATTTTGCCATATCTACTGGCATTATGGCTTTAGGAATGATGTTACCCGGATTAGTTAGCGGTTATTTACAAAAAGAACTTAGTTATCCGCTATTTTTTATCTTGGTTTGTTTGCTCACAATTCCTGGGATGATTGCTATATTTTTTATTCCTTTAAAAGAAGAAGTAAAGCGTCAAAATAGTTAATATTGTTACAATTTAATAGCAATTATAAATGAGTTATGAAAAATATAATTATAATCGAACCACAGAGACGCAGAGAACACAGAGAGATAAGAAATGGAGACTTTAAAAGATGATTTAGGACTGCTATATGAGTTATGTTTTGGGGGTAGATGGCGGCGGTAGCAAGACTGTTTGTGTCTTAATGGATGATTTGCATCTAGTGCTAGGTCGTGCTGAAGCAGGCCCATCTAATTATCAGAGTATAGGTATCGAAGCCACTCTACAATCTATTCAATCTGCAATTAAAAATGCAGTTGAAGTAGCAATAATTACAAATTCTGTGAATATTGATGCGATATGTTTGGGTTTAGCAGGTGTAGGTCGTGCAACAGATATCGAAGTAGTAAAAGGTTTAGTTAAAGAGTTACAGAATAATAAATTGCTTATTAATTGGGCACTACAACCAGCCAATATTGTAATTTGTAACGATGCTTTAATTGCTTTAGTTGGTGGAATTGGTCAGCCTGTAGGAATTGTGGTTGCAGCCGGTACTGGTTCGATAGTTTTCGGTCGAAATCATGAAGGACATACTAAGCGAGTCGGCGGCTGGGGATATATTCTAGGAGATGAAGGTAGCGCTTATAAAATTGCGATCGCAGGCATGAACGCAGCATTAAAATCTTATGATGGACGAGAAATATCAACGAGTTTGGTAGATGGTTTCAAACAGCATCTTAATTTGGAAAGTATAGAAGATTTAATAGAAGTAGTATATCGCCGAGAATGGGGAGTTAAACAGATAGCTGCTTTAGCACCAATTGTAGATTTTGCAGCAGCATCAGGTGATATAGTAGCGAATATCATAATTGATAATGCTGTAAAAGAGTTAGTAAAAGCTACATCTACAGTAATTGATGCAATTTTTAATGCCGACTCAGTTTTAGAAGTAGTCACAACAGGAAGTGTCTGGCGCGGTAGATGCAAGATCCATGAAAGATTTGCAGCGTCTCTTGTTAAGAAGTTTCCTAATGTAAACGTGATTTTTCCGAGGTATGAACCTGCTTATGGTGCTGGTTTGTTAGCGTTGCAGACAACTCAAAATTGACGCGAAGAAAGCAATAATATAAGTTTTCACTCTGCAAATATGCGCCCCAAGAAAGTTACTATTTCAAACCAAGCTGCGGTAGTAGCACTAGAATCATAACGATAACCGTCGTCACGCATGAATGTATGCTCTGCTTCATACAAGAAAACTTGGTGAGGTATGTTAGCGTTCTCAATTGCTTTTATTATGATTTGGCGATCGCTATCTGGTATATGAGGATCAAGAGTACCAAACACCATTAGCATCTCGCCTTTGATTTCACTTACCCTCTGAATTGTATCGGCTACCTCTTTACCCAGTTTACCACTGGGAATACCAGTAGGGTAACAGCAGACACAAGCCAGAATTTCGCTTTGAAAGGCTGCGCGGAAAGCTAAATGTCCACCAATACAAAAGCCGAGAGTGCCTATTTGATTTGGAGAAACCGCACTCTCTGTTTTCATAAATTCAATCACAGCAAGGCAATCGGCATCATAATCAGCTACGGAGGTTCGACGCGCATCGTCATTACCGCGCATCCTTCCCAGATCGTCTGGCTCAATTACTAAACCAACTGGCTCAATTCGGTGAAAAATTTCTGGGGCTGCTACTACATAGCCGTATCCTGCTAAGTAGTTAGCTAGACGAATCATTGCATCACCTAACTGATAAATATCACTGTAGAAGACAATACCAGGGTATTTTCCTGCTGCTTTGGGAGCCGCTACATAAACACGCATTAAGCTGCCATCTACTCTTAATTCAACATTGCGCTTAGTGATTTGCACTTTTTTGTCTCCGTGTTACGCTTGCTGTCATTAGCTTCTACACTATAGCGCCGCAGCATCCGGTTACTTTAAACCCACAATTTGGCGTTCTTTTACTATCAATGCGATCGTTTAATATCCTCAGTGAAAGTTTGTTGCGAAGCTACTAAGCAACCATATCTCATTACTCTAAGTATTTTTACGCTAGCGTTTTATTTATTCAATAAGTAGATTGAAATGATTTATAACATAAAATATTAGAAACTTTTACTTTTTATAAATAATAATCACGAAGAAAAAACATTTTTCTCTGAAAATACCTTTAAAGTAATCCAACAATACAAAAATAAGCATAATGATAATAGTATTTATAATTCTCCAGAGTATAAAGATTTTTTAAACATAGTAAAAAGTCCATTTATTAAATTTTGCGACTTCATATATCAACAAATACCAACTGAAATTGCTGCCAAGAATTTTTATATAACAACAGACAATGGACGAACTGAGGTAGATATTTATATATTAGTTTCTCCTAGTAAATTTCGACTACACAAATATTTAGATATATTTTCATTGTTAAGTATACAGTTAATAGATTCAGGTATAGATATAAGATTAATAAACAATGCAGGTTCCTTTCTTGCAAAAAAGATTTTAGAAATCAATCCTATAATGATAGCAAATAAAATTGCTGAAGATGTATATGCATTTGATTTTCCACAGATTCATGAGAGTTGTTTTTTTAATGAAACAGAAATATTAAATTCATCTAAAGAAGAATTAATTAATAAGTTTAAAGAATGGTTTCAACATTATCTTCCGTTATTTTTACAAGCAGTATCTAAAGAGGCAATACCTGATATTTTCCCAATTATAAGTGAACCTTATACCTTAAACAAATGTACTGAAGATACTGGAGTTTCCCAACTAGTTCTAAAACACTGGATACGCACGATTAATCGTAAAGGTCAAGCAATTTTATATGGTTCACCTGGAATATGTTGATTGTCACTGAGATAGATACTGATTTAGAAGATATTTACCGAAAGATGCGCTGTTGATTAACCCCTTTTTCTCTCTTCCATCGCCAACAGTGCCGTTCCGTAAGCTGCTTCTGTGTACACTGACGCACCCATGCAAAAATTCTACCGGATTATTTGGGCGTGGTGACAAGCGTGGGGGTAGATTGGGATCGTTAATCGGAAAGCGATCGCTTTAATACACTGTATCTACACCGTAGCCTTTTAGGAGAGAAATTTTCCAAATACGGTGAGAAGTCAGGTTGAGCTTTTGGCAATTCTATAAAAGGCGATTATTACGAAAATTATGATTTTGTTGATGAAAAGGGTGTATCATCCAAGACAGTTCGGTTAAGGGAAGAGACGCGATAAATCTACGTCTCTACAAAGGGGTGATTCTTAACTAAACTGTTCAATAATTCCGCCACCTAACACTTTCTCGCCGTCGTACCACACTGCCGCTTGTCCGGGGGTAATGCTGATTTGGGGTTCATCAAACACCAAACGCACACGAGAGTTTTCCAACGGAATTACTGTCACTGGTGTAGCCGTTGAACGATAGCGAATTTGCACTTCGGCATGAATTGGCGTGGATGGTTCGGCAATAGAAACCCAATTTACCCGATTTACAGTGCATTCTGGCTGAGTTACCTTGGTGCGATCGCCTACTACTACTTTATTATTCTCTGCATCTAATTCAATCACATACAACGGTTCGGCAGCAGCAATCCCCAAGCCTTTGCGCTGTCCAATGGTGTAGTGATGCACACCATCATGCTGTCCCAAAACTTTGCCCGTGACATCGACAATATCGCCTGTTTTGGGAGCTAAATATTTATCCAAAAATGCCCGCATGGAACCGTTACTTTCCACTAAGCATAAGTCTTGACTTTCTGGTTTATCAGCAGTTTTCAGTCCGTATTCAGTTGCAATCCGGCGCGTGTCAGTTTTTTCCAATTCGCCCAAAGGAAATATAGTTGCTGCAAGTAAATCTTGAGACAAATCATAGAGAAAGTATGACTGATCTTTGTTGCGGTCAACAGCTCTTAATAACTGATAACGTCCAGTTGCTTCGTCATAGCTAATGCGGGCATAATGACCAGTGGCAATGCGATCGCATCCCAATTCTTCACGAGCATACTGCACCATTGGCCCAAACTTCACCGTTTTATTGCACTGAGAGCAAGGCAAAGGCGTAATCCCCGCACTGTAACCAGTCACTAGGTAATCGACAATATGCGTCTGAAAGAGATCCCGAATATCTACAATCTGATGAGGAACGCCCAGTTGTTCACAGAGTTCAGCCGCGTCGATCATACCTTCAGAGCAACATTGACCTTTGCCTTTCATTAGCCAAAGAGTCAAACCAATCACTTCATAGCCCTGATGGTGCAGGATAGCTGCGGCGGTGGAACTGTCAACGCCACCAGAAAGACCAACGACGACTTTTTTCATACAAAGCACGACACGATAGCTGCGTGGTTGTCCAATTGTAGCACACGCTCTTCAAAGCCTTGCTACTAAAGCGCTTCAGTTTTAAAGGCAGGAGGCAGGTGGTCACTGAGCGTAATCGCTCAACAACCAGACAGAAGGGAAGAAAATTTGACTTGTTTCTTCCATCCATAACGGAAGCAAGCACGTCCGTAAACAGCTTTCATCTAAGATTAATTACAGATGTATTTTTTGCCACGCAGATGAGGTAACTTTACGTTAACGCTATATAGTTGCTACAACGGTGAACTAATTAGTTCCTGATGGAAATTACCTAAAAATACTGTGACTACTTTCTAACTATTATGTCGAGAGGAATATCAAGTCAATTTATCCCATTTCAGATGCTGCGCCGAAGTTTTGAGGGTTGTAAGCCCACTATGAGATTTCTCTTTTTGTTAGTGGGAGGATGGTTAGTACTGATTCCCGGCTCTACGCCAGCACAAGCACAAATTTCCAACAGCAACGTGCTACTGGCTCAAGAAACTGGTGAGATTTTACCGCCACCGCCAATTCCCTTTGGTCAACAGCCATCACCGCAGTTACAACCAATTCAAGCAGAGGACTTCAATCAACCGGAAGTTAACTTTCAGCCTACCCAACCAGTACAAGACACTCAATTTGAGCAGAATTTTCAGCCTTCCCAACCATTACAGAACAATCAATTTGAGCAGAATTTTCAGCCTTCCCAACCATTACCGAATAATCAATTTGAGCAGAACTTTCAGCCCTCTCAACGTTCACAGTTTAGTCAATATAACCAGAACTTTGAGCGCTATTTAGTTTACGTTGATGGTAATGATTTCCAGACACTAGAAGCAATACGTCAGATTGAACCCAGTGCTTACATTCGCCAGTTCCAAGGTCGGACTGTAATTCAGTCAGGAGTTTTTAACAGAGTAGCCAACGCCCAACAACGGGTGAATGAGCTACAGTCACGAGGCATATATAACGCCCGAATTATCAGCTTTGGTAACGGACAGGAAATAAATGCAGACAATGGCAACTATAACTATAGAGACGATCGCAATAATATAAATGCTAATAGGCGAGCCTCTAGATATTATGTCGCCATTCCTACCACTTCCGAACAATTACCTGCGATCGCGGCACAAGTTAGGCAGAATCTAGGCGGATTGACACAAGATTTAGCACGATCTGGCGGAGTCCTCGAAAGGACGCAACCACGGGGCCCACACGTAGCAGTCGGGCCTTTCCCCAATCGATTCCAAGCTGAGGAATGGAACAAGTATATGCGAAAGCTCGGATACGGTAATGCCAGAGTTTATTACGGAAAGTAAATTAGTGGGGAGTTAGGAGTGAGATAGGAAGTACACCAACGGCAAGGCCTCCAATGTAAGTATCATAGAATTTTAAGCAAATCAGTTGTAAATCATGCTACAGCTATAAGCCAAAATTTTTATAGAGACTCACACAAGTACAGTCAAAATGGATATAAAGAATGGCTTCGTTGGCGCTGTTGGCAACACCCCTTTAATTCGCTTAAACAGTTTTAGCGAAGAAACAGGGTGTGAAATCCTTGCCAAAGCAGAATTTCTCAATCCTGGGGGTTCTGTCAAAGACCGCGCCGCACTTTACATCATCGAAGATGCAGAAAAGAAAGGTCTACTCAAACCTGGTGGTACTGTTGTAGAAGGAACCGCTGGTAATACTGGCATTGGACTAGCACATATTTGCAACGCCAAAGGCTACAAATGCCTAATTATTATTCCCGATACCCAGTCACAAGAAAAGATAGACGCGCTGACAGCACTAGGAGCAGAAGTTCGTCCCGTCCCCGCCGTACCCTACAAAGACCCGAACAACTATGTCAAGCTATCTGGCAGAGTAGCTGCTGAGTTGGAAAATGCCATTTGGGCAAATCAGTTTGATAATTTAGCCAATCGCCTTGCCCACTACGAAACCACAGGGCCGGAAATTTGGACACAAACAGATGGTAAAATAGATGTATGGACAACTGCAACAGGTACTGGTGGTACTTATGCTGGTGTAGCATTGTACTTAAAAGAACAAAATCCAGCAATTAAATGTGTTGTAGCCGATCCGCTGGGTAGTGGGCTTTATAGCTATGTCAAAACTGGCGAAATCAACATAGAAGGAAATTCCATCACTGAAGGCATCGGTAACGGTCGTGTCACAGCCAATATGGAAGGCGCACCTGCTGATGATGCCATCCAAATCGACGATCAAGAAGCTTTGCGAGTAGTTTACCAACTGCTGAGGAAAGATGGTTTGTTAATGGGCGGCTCAACGGGTATTAATGTTGGGGCAGCTGTTGCCTTAGCGAAGCAATTGGGACCAGGACATACCATCGTCACCATCTTGTGTGATAGCGGTTCCCGATATCAGTCGCGGATATTCAACCCTGAATGGCTAGCCTCAAAAGGACTTTCAATAGATTAGTAATTGTCATTAGTCATTAGTCATTGGTCATTAGCTTCCGACTTCTGACTTTTGGCAAATGACAAATGACAAACGACAAAGGACAAATGACCAATATCATTCAACCATCAGACTTCTCAAAAATAGATCGAGACTCTGTTTCTAAATGTGTGCGAGTCTGTCAAAATCGTACTTGTAAAAAGCAAGGTGCAACCAAGGTTTTAGCAGCTTTTACAGCTTTGCCAATCCCTGGTGTAACTGTAACGGCTAGCAGCTGTTTAGGACAATGTGGTAATGGGCCAATGGTGCTGATATTACCCGATATGGTCTGGTATAGCGGCGTTCAACCGGATGAAGTATCTCTACTGATAGAAAATCATTTGCTAGGTGGTCAAAGAGTCAAACAGATGCTCTATTATCGGTTTCATCCCCAGAAATCAAGCTAATTAAAAATATCAAGGTCTGCAATCTTGTTGACTGAAGTGAGGCATCCAATGAATATCCAGCAGCTGCGTCAATCCTTAAAACAAAAGTGGCTTATTTACTACAAGCAAAATATTTCCTGGCTGGTCAAAATGCGAATTTGGGCCACTTATGATGGTCTGCGCCGTCCTTTGTCCGGTTTTATTTTAGCAACACTGTCTGTTTTAGAACCCCAGTTTGACGAAATACTTTCTTTTATGCTGGATCTAAATAACGATCCAGATAAAATAGTCGCTGCTTTAGGTCTTAACTTCAATCCTGATGAAGAGTTACGTTTAATAAAATCAGAGCATTCTATGGCTATAAGCCAAGTTGAAAGCGAGTCGCCAGATGAGAAGCATTCTGAGGATAAACATCTATCATCGGCTGTAACTGCCAGCAAGATTGCGCTTCATTCTCTTGCTAAGACTCTAGATTCCAACTTGTCACGCGCCGATAAACTTGTGCCATCAATTACAGCTACCACTGAAGTAGTTCGCACACGCAAACCTGAGTTGATAGTAGTAAATGCAACTAAAATTGCTCCAGATACTCCGGCAAAAACGCCATCCTCCGGTTTGCTAAGGAAATATCAACCAGTACGCTGGCACTCTGGTCAGTTACCTTCAGGAGCATCGGCGACAATGACCAGTAAGGTTAACAGCAAAACCAAAACTATGCCATCTGTGGCATTAGCTACCGAAGTTAAGAGCAACGCGCCATCTGTCCGAATCCCTGTGGGTGCATCGTTGGCACTTACCACTGAAATTTCTAGTAATGGCAAACCAGTGCGATCGCTAGCAATTACTACTGAGGTTAAAAGTAACGACAAACAACCGAATATTCAACCACAAGAGGTTAAAAGCAAAGTGAATTTACCAACCACAAATGCCCGTAGTATAGCTTCTTGGGTAGATGAATTTTGTTACGGTGCTAGAGAGAAAGAGAAAGATATTTTTATTTGAACTACTTAGGGGTACTCGTGAGAAATAAACGGGATTTCTACTATTTCACCCTCAGTTTCTCCCACTTTGACTTTTAATCCTACACCACCAGCTTTGGTGCGAATGTAACCTAGTCCAAAGTAACCATCAGCGGTTTGGGTGTAACTAGTAAGTTTGCCGACCTTTTCATCTCCAACTGCGATCGCACTTCCAACTTCCACAGGGGCACTGAGACGAATACCCAACAGGTGTTGTTTTACACCTTTATATGTGTTTAACCGAGCAATAGTTTCTTGCCCAATATAGCAACCTTTAGTAAAAGAAATTGTTTGCCACAAACCAACTTCTAGAGGATTGTAATCATCTGTGAGTTCCGCATCTGGGGCGGGGCGGCCTTGTAAAATTCGCAAAGCATCCCAGGCACGATCGCTCATCTCTACTGCCCCAGCTTCTAACAATTTATTCCACACTGTTGCTTTGTCAGTATAGGGGAAAGTGAAGGTGTATCCGGGCGCAGCTAACCCACTACCCACAGCAACCCTTACACCCTCGGCAGAAGCAATTGTGTATACTTTGTGACTTCCGTAAGGTTGCCCGATAAGTTCGCCAATACCCAACTTTTCTAAAACAGCGTCGCTTCCTGGGCCAATGAGGCTGAAGGTATTGGTGTATTGTGTAATATCAGATAATTCCACCTTGTCGGCATAGAAAATATATTTATCCAGCCATTCCATGAGATATTGGCGGCGGTTGGGTGAAACTAGCAAGATTACCGCATCTTCTCTAACGTAGGCGGTTGCTAAATCGATTGTTCTGGCTGTGGAAGTGACAAAAACTGTATCGCAGCCTTGTCCTGGCTTGAGTATTTGGAAATTGTTAGTACTTTGGTTGTGTAAGAAATTGAGGCGATCGTCGCCAGCGACTTTGATGCGTCCCCAGGCGGTGCGATCGCAGATTGCAACCCCAACTCTGGCAGCTTCGATAGCTGCTGCGTCTTTATCGTCAAGTGTAGATGTTGGCATGGTGATGAGAAGTTGCCCTGTTTTAATGTTGTTGTACTGGAAATCTTAACAAATAAGCGTTTGCGGCTTCAATGCATCTCCGATTTTCTTGTAGCGTATAATTAAATCAAAAGAAAGTGCCGAACAATAAAAACTTATGAAACGAACTTTTTCTGCAAGCGTATGGCAGGAAGGGAACTGGTTTGTGGCACAGTGTTTGGAGATTGATATTGCTAGCCAGGGTGAGACTGAAACTGAGGCATTGGCTAATCTTGAACAAGCTTTGTCACTGCATTTTGAACCACCAGTAGCTACTATTATTCCTCAAATTAAGACACTTCAGGTAGAAATAGATACCGCTTAAACGCCGTAGGCATCACTCTTTTTCCACCCCAGCTTGTTTACATCACTTAATCATGAAATCAGCGCTCGCTATAATGGTATCGCGCCTGAATAAACTCGATTCGGTTATCACTTACTACGTAAACAATCCGGTCAGTTTGAGTGATTCGGCGCGACCATACATTTGCATCATAGTATCTCAATCTTTCAGGATTGCCTGTCCCTTCAAAGGGATTCCGCCTAATCTCTTCAACTAAAGATAAGACGCGGAGTGCAGTTTTTCTATTTGTCTCTACCCAGTAGGTAAGGTCTTCCAGAAATCTCCGGTCAAAAATGAGGTTGCTTTCTAAATTATTTTCTTGAGAAACTTCAGATTGGGGAAGTGCTTCTGGTTCTAAATTATCCGACATTGAATTTATTTACTCTTCTTCGTAGAGCGAGAACTCTTTACGCAACTCGTCTATAGTTTGGGGCATATTAGTCTTAGCTTTCACACGCTGTAAAGCATCTAAAAGACGTGCTGCATTCTCAGGTGATTGAAATAAGTATGCTGTCTCTATGATGCTGTTAAGTTCCGCAGTAGGAATGACGGATACACTTTCTGCACCTTCACGACTAACAACTACAGGTTCACGAGTGCTAATTGCCTCTTCGTAAATTTTTTCAAAATTATTGCAAGCTTCGGTGTAGTTTGTTTTATTAGACATTTTTTGTTCCTTAATTTATCTGTTACTCTTTGCTGGCAGGTAACTAAAGAGCTGCTTCAGCTTGAATTTTTTGAATGATGGTTAAATTCTTCTAAGGTGATATTGGAGAAAGCAATGTATCTGCGCTCGTATTCTTCATAACCATTCATAGCAGCCCACATTATTTCAAGTGGAGGATCTTTCTTATAACATGTATTTATGCAACAATCGCCCATTGTTTTACCTTCAACTTGCAAGATGTGCCAATAATTAAGATGGAGTGATTCTAAAAAAATCTCTTTTTTATTAGGTAATACCCAAAACCTTCCCTTTGTACAAAGGCATATCTCTTCTACGGCATCACTGTATTCCCAATACTTTAGGTTGAGTAAATGTGGTTCTAAAATATCTAAAGGGATAGAAATAGATAAACGCTCTTTCTGTTTTAATAAAATAAGTTGATAAGGATTACTTCCTTTTTCAGGATTTTGAAGTCGATAGCCTACATATTGCGATGTCTTGCTCATCTTAAACTTCTGCTCAAAACCAATCTCTTGAAGCATATTGGTAGCTAAAAACATCAATTCTTCCCCAAGTTCTTCATAAATTTCGTCACCTGACAAAACTAAAGAAGGCACGCCCTTATAGTTTATCTTTTCCGACTGGTTGCTAGCTTCATTAGTAATAGCAGGAGAGCAGTTACTTACCCACTCAGGTTTGTATTTGAGAAATAAATCCTTTAACTTGTCTCTTAAAGGGCATCGCCTGGAAATTCGCTTTTAATACCAAAATCTTTATATACATTTGATATTTGCTTACGTACAGTTCCTTCTGCACGTCCCCTAAACTGAGCAATCTCATCATTCGTATATCCAGCCAGCAACAACTTCAACACCTCTACTTTGCGAGGTGCTTTCCTTAGCCTTTCCAGAGCTTCATTAAACTGCGGACTATTCATACTTTTCAGAATATCGCATTTCCATTAATCTGCGTACTTTGCGTATTGCGCGTATTCAGATTTGTTTTATGAGTGTCCATTGCTTTGCGTATCTGCGTAATGAGCATGATATACACAACAGCATTTGAGTGAACCAATGGAAAATGATTCTAGATTTGTTCAATTAGAAATACCAGGAATGGAGCAATTTCTTGTCCAAAATAAAACTGTCTCAGAAACAACCAAGATGACTCTACAAGCTATTACAGATATTTCGGCTAAGAGTCAGGACAATCAAATCGCATTTCATCAATTAGAAATACCAGGGATGGCAGAATTTTTCGCCAAATTGAAAACACAGTCAGAACCTAACAACTCAATTGACTACAGCCGCATGAGTGAAGATTTTGCTGCTTGAAGAAAAAGCGATCGCCTTACTCAATAAGCCCACTTGCGTGGGCTTAGTTCGTGTATTTTATTTTCAGGGTTTCAACTCTCTGGCAACTTAGCAAACGCCTGCTCAACCAACTCTTTTGACTTAGCATCCAAACGCAGCCAATCGACTTCACCGAATTCATCGATTAAACTAGTATCAATATCAGCAACTTCCTTCTGTGGTGTGTATTCAAGAAAACACACTTCATAACACAGTTCCCACAAATCGATACTTGCTTCTTGCTGTTGACGCTGCAAACGTAGATGATATCCTGGATGGGGCATCGGCAGACGAGCCAGAGTTCCTCTGATTTCATCTGCTTCTTGGGGTGTTGCAGTTTCCATTGCTTGCAACAGTTCAGTTACCAATGCTTTGATTTCATCAGTGGTGCTAGGCGGCCAAATCAAGACATCATGGTAAGTTCCTGTCCAAGAAGATTCATCAAGCTGCTTGCGAATATTATCGATAACGCGAATGAAAGCAGGTTGCATGAGGATTTCAGCCTGCTGCCATGCAACTGGATTTGTTATTTTAGGTGGCATTGGTAATAAACAGGGGCACTAAAAGAAAAATAAACTAGTCTGCGTTTATTAAAAAGCTGCGTTTTTAATCTAAATCTTTTCTCAAGATAGCGGATTTCATTGAAGAAAATTTGGAGATATTTATTACCAGCTGGAAAATTAGGTAATAACTCTGGGGAGGGAATATGATAGGCAAGCTACTAGACCATCGTTACCAAGTAATTCGAGTCCTCGCGATGGGAGGATTTGGTCAAACCTATATTGCCCAAGATACTAGGCGACCAGGCAATCCCATTTGCGTTGTCAAGCACCTCAAACCCGGAACTGACCCCAGAGTTTTTGATACTGCTAAACGTCTGTTCAACAGCGAAGCCGAAACCTTAGAAAAACTCGGCAACCATGACCAAATACCCAGGCTGCTAGCGTACTTTGACGAAAACCATGAGTTTTATTTAGTACAAGAATATGTTGAAGGACATACCCTAGCTGAAGAACTGATACCTGGTAAACGTTGGAGTGAAAGCCAAGTAGTTCAACTATTGCAGGAAGTTCTAGAGATTCTCGAATTTGTCCATCGCCAAGGCGTGATTCACCGCGACATCAAACCGGATAATATCATTCGCCGTGCCTCAGATAATAAGTTAGTTTTAGTTGATTTTGGAGCAGTGAAACAACTGCGTACACAACTGGTGACAGTGGGCGGACAAGCCTCTGCTACAGTGGTTATCGGCACTCCTGGCTATATGCCCACAGAACAAGGGCAAGGTAAACCCCGTCCCAACAGCGATATCTATTCCCTTGGCATCATCGCCATTCAAGCATTAACAGGATTACAGCCAACAGAATTGCAAGAAGACCCGGAAACGGGGGAAATTATCTGGCGGCATTCAGTAACTGTGAATCAGGGACTGGCGGCAGTATTGTCCAAGATGGTGCGTTATCACTTCAAAGACCGCTACCAAAACGCTACAGAAGCACTGCAAGCATGTAAAGACGCGATTAATCCTGTACCTGCACTTTCCACACCTCAAGAAGTCGCCAACAATTCCAGTTACCAAATAGCCAAATCCCAGCCTCAAGTATCTCGGCTGCAAACTATTGCATTTGCACCAGCAAATCCTGTCAAACCTGCGCGTAAAGACTCTAGTAAATCCGACCCCTGGCCGATATTAATTGGCATATTACTAGCGGGTGGTGCAGCTGCCTTGATAGCAAATGTATATCCAAATGTGAAAAATTTAGCTTTAAATGTTACAGGTAAGGATACCGCCTTAGCAAATAAATGCTCGGCTGTTGTCGTCGGAAATTCTAATATTCGTTCTGAACCTAGTTCGATAAATTCTAATAATATTGTGCAAACTGTTGCTAATAACACCAATTTTGAGGTGACTGGCAAGCGAACAAAACGAGGTTGGATAGAAGTTAAGCTTAAATCTGGTGGTTTGGCTTGGGCACACTCGGATGTGATAACTAATAATCAAGAATGGGGTTCTTGCCTACGTGAAAAGGGCATTGCAACTAGGATTGTAGATGATGGTAGCTTGATTGCGACTCGAACAATTCCCCAAGCAAAACCAAAATCTAGGGATGTAGTAACTCCATTAACAGACAAGCCGAAGGGGTCAACTGAGGACGCAAAGAAATCACAACGATCGCAGCCTAATGATAACAGTGCCAATATTGTAGAACAAGCAAAAAAGAAGTATGATTCAGGGAATATAATTGGAGCGATCGCACTTTTAAGATCGGTTCCGGAAAATGCTGCTTCTGGTATCCAAGAAACAGGCAAAATGATTGCCCAGTGGCAGGAAGATTGGGCTAAAGCAGAAGCGTTATCTAATGAGATTAATAAAGCAATAGATGATGGTAAATGGGATAAAGTTTTAGATTATAGAAACCATCCAGAAAAATTGCCTAATACTAAATACTGGCGAAATAGAATAGAACCATTATTTAAACAAGCAGCCGAAAATCTCGCAAAACAGACACTAAATCAGCTAGAAAATCAAGGTAATCAGAAAAATACCCAACAGAAACTTCCCGATACTAAGCAACCTGCAACTACAGAGAGTCCTAACAGCACAGAAACTCCTAAAACTGACTTTTAACAGTTATCAGTAAACACAGTTCAGTTTCTGGCTGGGAATGGCTAATTGAGGGCTGCCGCCTTCCGAATTCGCAGCAGCAGCCCAATAAAAATCGTTTCCAGGTATAATCTGGAAACGATTTTTATCTGTGATTTTATTTTCCCTATCCGTGCATTTCGTCGTATTCTTGGGCTTCAACTCGTCTTGCTTCCATCCGCGAAGCAGGCAGAAACTCAGCACGACGGACTGGAACCAAAGGCGGCGTATTTCCTTGGTAAGGGTGAATAACTTGTACAGTACGGGCTGGACGCTGCCGTGGTGAGAACAAAGCCAATACCCCAGCGACAACAACACCACCGCCAATAGTGAGAGTTGCGCCTCCCACAGCCCAAAGCACGGGTGAAGACCACCAATTATTTTGCGGCTGGAATGTTGCTGCTGATTTTGGTTGGTTATTTTGCTGGGCTAATTGCCACTGCTGCTGAGTATTGAAATTTTGAACTTGGCCCTGGAGTTGTTGATTTTGCTGCTTTAGCTGTTCGTTGTCGTTTTTTAAACGCTCTAGTTGCATCTGCGTGTTCAACTTCTCCATCTCCAAGCGCTGGTCAGTATTGGGAGCAACTGACGGCTGAACCTGACCAGGATACACTGGTTGCCCATAAGGCCCGTAAGGATACATTTGTGGCTGCATTCCTTGGGGCGTTACTACACCTGGCATTTGTGGAGCAACAGCAAAGTTAGGTTGTAGAGGGGTATTTGTTCCTTTGAGCAATACGAGAGCCGCCAGCCCAGCTACGGCAACCCCACCGATAAACGCCATACTCTCACTCATCGCCTTTGCTCCTCGATTGCGACGTAACTATAATCATTTGTGACTGACTCACTCTCACACTCATAAATTATGCCTAGTTAATTTCACATAATACTCAAACTATAAGCGACTCTATCAGCTAGTTTTTTTACATCATCATATCTGATGTTAATATTCAAGACCATAATGGTCAAATTGTCTACCAAACAAGGATAGAAAAACTACACTGTTATACTTTTTTAATCTACTTTCTCCGTCTAATCAAGAGCAGTATTTGTGCTGGTATTGGTCGTCTTGATGGCTGCCTTGAGACTTTGGCAAAATTGGGCGATCGCATTTAGTCCCTGCTCTGGTGTCCCTTCGGCTAACCGTTTGACAACAGCGCTACCCACGATCGCACCATCTGCGCCCCATTCCCTTACCTGTCGGGCTTGTTCAGCTTCAGATATTCCAAAGCCGACTGCGATCGGTTTATCAGTAACACTACGAATTTGTTTGAGTAAATCGGACACGCGGTTTTCCAGTTGCGATCGCACTCCTGTAACCCCAGTCACGCTGACTAAATAAATAAATCCTTGAGAAGAACGAGCGATCGCTTCGATCCGTTCAGCAGAACTGGTGGGAGCAACCAACAAGATTACGTCAATTTCCATTTCACTAGCTGCTTGGAGCAATCCTGCTGCTTCCTCTAAGGGCAAATCAGGTATTACCAATCCTGCAACCCCAGCAGCAGCAATTTGCCCAAGAAATTTTTCAATTCCCCGGTGCAAAATTGAGTTGTAATAGATTAACAGAACAATTGGCGATCGCAATTTGGGAGTAATCCCTTGCAGCATTTCTAGCACCTGCTCTAACTTCGTACCCCTTTGCAAGGCGCGGGTAGCAGCAGCTTGAATGACTGGCCCATCAGCCAGAGGATCGGAGTATGGTATACCCACTTCTATAATGTCGGCTCCATTACGATCTAGAACCTCCAAGGCTTTTGCTGTAGTTTCTAAATCTGGATCGCCAGCAGTGATAAAGGGAATCAGAGCGCACTCACGATTGTGCCCAAGGGTTTTAAAGCAATCAGAAATTGCAGTCATTTAGTAAAGTGTCAATAGTCAGTGGTCATTGGTCAGTGGTCATTGGTCATTAGTCACTAGTCATTAGCTTTAGGCAAGTTACAAATGACAAAGGACAAATGACAAAGGACAAATGAGACAACTGACCAATGATAACTTTACACCTGAGATTGCTCTTCTTGTTCTATTTCGGCTTGAATTCGTGCTAGTTCTTCGGGAGTAAGCTCGTCTAGCCGCTTTTGCAGAAAGTCTTGCTCATACTGTTCCCGCTGTTGGTGGTAGGTCATTTTTTGTCCCACCGCACGGAAAAAATAGGTGGCTAACCAGCCAACTAAGGCACTGACTAGCAAGACTTGGCTCCATATACCAGCTTTTTGATTATCCAAACCAACTAGCTGCAATCCTAAGTATGCCAAGCCGCCGATAATAAAAACACCTAAGCCAATTCCAATCGCGTCAATCCGTCGCATGAGAGTTATGACCTACCAATCTCGTTAAACTTGAACTTGTCGCCGTTGGGGTCGGAAATTTACAAACGGCGATAGAACCAACAGACCCGGAAAGAAGAAAAACACCAAAAAGTACATAAAGACACGCTCAATGGAGCTAGCTACATACCAACGCTGCTTCAGGTACAGCAAAACAGCAATGGGGATTACCAGAAGGTAAGCTCCAGCCAAAATCAGATATAGCAGGGCGACAATCATAACTTTCAAGTCTTAAGCATCTGTTTTCCATCATAGGCTGAAGAGACAGACAAGAGAGAAGTATAGTCATAATGCTTTTAACATAACTGCGTCAGAATTCCTCGAAACCGCTACCGGGGAGGCGAAAGCGCAGCTTTGACGGGCTGGAGTACTTTTACTGGGGGCGATTCAACGGATTGCATGACAAAAGCTAATATCATGCTATTATGTGAATCCACTAGCAAACAAAGCTCTAGTCAGACAAAATCGAAAACTCATCCAGATTATTACGAGAAAACTAAGAAGATTTCCAACTCTCTGAAGCGATCGCACAATCTGGAAAAAATATTTTCAATCTAGTTGGACAAAAGACACAATTGATGGTGGAATAGATAAGGAGGTATTTGATACCTCTAAAAAATAACTAGTTACACTAGTTGCCAAACACCTTTGGGGGTGTGGCGGAATGGTAGACGCTACGGACTTAAATAATTGAGCCTTGAAGGAGAAATCCCTCAAGTGGAAGCTCTCAAACTCAGGGAAACCTAAATCTGGTGACAGACATGGCAATCCTGAGCCAAGCCGAAAAAAGTCCTGAGTCATGAGTGTTGAGTGCTGAGTAAATTTAAAACTCTTAACTCCTAACTCCTAACTCATCAACTGTTCGGAAGGTGCAGAGACCCGACGGGAGCTACCCTAACGTTAAGTCGAGGGTAAAGGGAGAGTCCAATTCTCAAAATCTGAGCAGGCTATTGTCATCAGGTAGCAGTGAAAACTGCGGGAGAATGAAAATCCGTTGACCGTAAAAGGTCGTGTGGGTTCAAGTCCCTCCACCCCCACTAAAAATTTAAAATACCTAAAGGCTTCGATTGTGACTTTACCCATAACTTTGCCGCAACGGCAAGCTTATGCTTCTAATAAAGGGTGGCAAGGTTATGGTTATGGTTCCAAACAAATTTATCTTCGCGCTGCCCTTAAAGTAGCGCGAACTTTTTTGTCGCGAAAACATCCTGGTTTAGCCAACAGCTTTGAAATAGCTGCCTCGCTAGGATAAATACCTTCAGTGTGAACTTGCCTAACAGCTTGTTTTACCTCCTCGCAACACTGTTCGATTCGTTTGATGCGAGATTCTTTCATATACTTCTTAACGTACTCGGCTGAAATCGCTCGGCATAGCTCTGGGAAATGCCTGTAAAGAACTCGCTTAGAATACCCAAGGCGTTTCGCTACTGCTGTCATAGGTAGCGGTTGTTCATTCGCTTGAAGCACATTTTCAAGTATTGAAGCACATTTTCAAGTAATTGTTGAGTGCGATCGCTATCAAACTTTACTTCAAGCTTTTTTGTACTGCTATCTCTCACTTTGTTTTACGCCAAGTCCTAATGCAGAGGGTAAGTTTTGTACATCTGCTTCTGTTTCAGATAATTGTCGTTCACCCTCTTGAATTTCCTTGAACATTTTCTGACACTGAGCAACCGACAAAGCACGTACTGGAAGACTCGAAAGGCTCAAAATGGCAGGTATTTTAAGAGAAAACCCAGGATTCGAGTACTTGCTCTCGTCTTGGAATGATGATCCGGCTTTGCAAATTGTGATTAAAAAACTATTGGCGAAGTTTCCGCAATGGGGGATTGCGATTGTGGATGGGGTGTTAGTTGATTGGGAGAAGTAGCAACAAGTGAATAATTGTATATTTAGCTACAGTATCGCTGATTCGGTAAAGTAGGAAAAGTGGGTTTAGTAGGATCTTTTGTACTAACCCTTGATTATACTGTTGATAAGCTGTAAATTGGTGCTTATTAGATAAAGAATATCAAATTATACAATTCATCTCCAATTTGCTTTTTTCTAATTCGCAATTGCAGATGTAAACTATAAAGCAACTTAATTTAGAAAATATATAGTGGGCTGCTCAACAAAATAATTAAGTAGTTTTCTTAACTGTAATTGCATATTTTTAAAACAAATCACAGCATTAATTTAGTCGAAACAGCAACGATGATATCTATTAATAACGTACATTGTCAAACATTGTTTTTTAATTTTATCTGAATAACTTTGTTTTGAAAATGATTCTATAAATTGGGGTTCGCATAACACGCAAATATAAATTTGTTTATCACGTTGATGCCTGTTCTTACAAATATGGATGAGATGCACAATGAGGACAGTTCATCACTTAATTATGCAACGCCAAAATGAAATTATTCTTTTAAGAAGAAATGCATTATGACTCAGAATGTGCCATATCTTAAGCCGCAAACTTCAAAAGAAACTACCGACTTTGAAAGTGCAGACAGTGGTAAGATAGCACAACCTATAGCGATTATCGGTATAGGCTGCCGTTTTCCAGGCAGTGCTAATAGTCCAGAGGCTTTCTGGAAACTGCTGGTTTCGGGTGTAGATGCTATTACCGAAGTGCCAGAGTCACGCTGGAATGTAAATAAATTTTACGATTCAGATATAACAAAACCAGGCAAAATGCGAACCCGCTGGGGCGGCTTTGTAGATAAAATAGACTTTTTTGATGCTCAATTTTTCGGGATTTCTCCCCGCGAAGCCTCACGCATAGACCCACAGCAACGAGTGATGCTAGAGGTAGCCTGGGAAGCGCTGGAAGATGGGGGGCAGATGAGCGAACGCCTTGCTGACTCGAAGACAGGGGTGTTTATTGGAATATCAGGTAGCGATTACCAAAACATCCAAGGGAGCGATCGCGACTCCATTAACGCTTACACAAATTTGGGCGGCGTTAACTGTGTCACAGCTAACCGCATTTCCTACGTATTTGACCTCAAAGGACCAAGTATGACTGTTGACACAGCCTGCTCTTCATCGCTGGTTGCAGTTCATCTTGCGTGTCAAAGTATCTGGAATGGAGAATCTGTGCTGGCAATAGCAGGAGGCGTGAATGCGATACTCAGACCAGAAGCAACCATAGGATTTTCTAAAGCATCAATGCTCTCTCCCGATGGACGTTGCTTTAGCTTTGATGCACGAGCCAATGGTTATGTCCGGGCTGAAGGAGCCGGTATTGTTGTCTTGAAGCCTTTATCTCAAGCCATAGCAGATAGAGACCCGATTTATGCTGTCATTCTCAGCAGCGCAGTCAACCAGGATGGCCAAACTAATGGCATCACGGTTCCTAACGGACAGTCTCAAGAAGCAAGCACTCCAGGAAGCCTGCCAGAAGGCAGGGATATCGCCACAGCAGATACAGTATATTGAGGCTCACGGCACAGGCACCCCTGTAGGCGATCCGATAGAAGCGATCGCTCTAGGAAACGTACTAGGTAAAAATCGGAATCTGGGAGAGTACTGCACAGTTGGTTCAGTTAAAACCAACATTGGACATTTGGAAACAGCATCAGGAATTGCTGGACTCATCAAAGTCGCACTGGCTCTCAAGCACCGCCAGATTCCGCCAAATCTCCATTTTCAGACACCGAATCCCAAAATTCCTTTTGAGGAATTGGGGTTGCGGGTGCCTACTACCCTTGAGCCTTGGCCAAACTCAAAAGAAGCGCGACTAGCTGGTGTAAATTCCTTTGGATTTGGGGGAACGAATGCCCATGTGCTTTTGTCAGGATTAGCAACGGATGTAACGGATATAGGCCATGAGGAGCGCGGTTCTCTTCCCGTGCTATTGCCCCTATCGGCAAAGAGTCCGGACGCACTTGTGGCTATTGCGCGAGCAATCCATGAGTTTTTAACCGCTCTTTCTGAGGGCGCTGATGTTTCATTGACAGACATCTGCCACACTGCCAGCAATCGCCGAGGTCATCACGACCATAGGTTGGCACTGGTGGCTCATACCAAAGAAAATCTGGTAGAAAATCTGGAAGCATTTCTGGCGGGAGAAAACCGTCCAGGTCTGTCTTCTAATCACCTAGTTCCAGACTTTCAACCCAAGCTGGCTTTCGTTTTTTCTGGCATGGGACCGCAATGGTGGGCGATGGGGCGTCAGTTGTTGGAGTCAGAACCCATATTCCGAGAAGTCATCGAACAGTGTGACGAGTTGCTGCGGGAATATGCTGATTGGTCATTGTTGTCAGAACTCTTAGCATCAGAAGAGACGAGCCGTATCAACTCTACCCAAATCGCTCAGTGTTCCATCTTTGCCGTGCAAATCGCTCTAGCTGCCTTGTGGCGTGACTGGGGGATTACGCCCCAAGCGATCGTAGGTCACAGTGTTGGTGAAGTTGCAGCCGCCCACGTTGCCGGAGCTTTGAGCTTGTCAGATGCTCTACAGGTCATCTTCCATCGCAGCCGCGTTCAAGCCTCGGCAGCGGGCTTTGGGAAAATGCTAGCTGTTGGGCTGTCTCAAGAGGAAGCCGAGCGTGTATTAGCAGGATTAAAATACGAGAGTTGCGTTTCTATTGCAGCCGTTAACAGTCTCACTGCCGTTACCCTGGCTGGGGATAGCGCCGCCTTGTCAGAAATTGCCAAATCTTTGGAACAAAAACAAATTTTCTGTCGCTTCCTGCAAGTTGAGGTGCCTTATCATAGCCCCTTTATGGAGCCATTAAAGGCAGAACTGGCACAATCATTGCAAGAAATCAAGCCTCAAACAGCCACAATTCCCTTATTCTCTACCGTTACGAGCAAGCAAGTAGAAGGTTCAGAGTTGGATGGCATCTACTGGGGGCTAAACATGAGGGAGCCGGTTCTTTTTGCAGCGGCGATCTCTTCCCTTATTCAAGCTGGTTATAACACCTTCCTCGAAATCAGCGCTCATCCAGTTCTCGCTAATTCAATCTCCGAATGTCTCACTTTAGCTAAGATATCTGGAACAGTGCTTCAAACCCTGCGGCGCTTTGAACCGGAACGCGCTACGATGCTCTCGTCATTTGGCAAGCTCTACACGCTAGGATACCCAGTTGATTGGCATTATCTCTATCCAGAGCAAGGGCGTTTCGTGCGTTTGCCTTCTTATCCCTGGCAGCGAGCGCGTTGTTGGCACGAGTCTGAAGAATCTATGGGAGTGCGAATTGGAACAATCCCCCAGCGCTCAATGTTGGGGCAACAAGTCCACCCCCTTTTAGGAAGCCGTCTGAAATCAAGTCAACCGATGTGGGATGCAGAGATTGACAAGCATCGCCTCAGTTATCTTGATGACCATCGCGTCCAAGGAGCCGTGGTTTATCCGGGAGCAGCTTATGTGGAAATGGCTTTGGCAGCAGGATCGGAAATTTTCAAAGATGACGCTTATATTATAGAGGAAATTGAATTTCAAAAAGCTCTCTTCTTACCAGAAAATAGTGCGTCAATACTTCAGTTAAGTCTGGAGCCAAGCCAAACATCCTTCGAGATTAACAGCAATGTCAAAGGTAGCCAATCAGAGTGGGTTCGACACGCAACAGGTAAGCTAACTCGCGTTCAAAATCACTTTGTATCTAAGCAGGTTGTACTGGATGAAATTAAGAGCCGTTGTCCCAACGAAATTTTGAAGAGCGATTTATATCGGCAATTCCAGGAAATAGGACTCGAATATGGTGCTTGTTTTCAAGGAATAGAGCAGCTTTGGAGCGGTGAAGGCGAAGCGCTGGCTAAAATTCAGGTCAGTAATGCTTTACAGACAGAAGTCGAGGAATACCAGTTACACCCAGCTATCCTTGATACTTGTTTTCAGGTGTCCCTCGCCACTGTCTGTGTTCAAGTAACTTACTTGCCAGTACAGATAGACCAAGTAAGAGTTTACGGTCGTCCAAAGCTGCAAATGTGGAGCTATGCCCGTCTGAGCGAGCAAAGCGCTACCCGTCTCAAAGGAGATATGCAACTAATCGATGATGCGGGAAACGTACTGGTAGAAATTCTCGGATTTGTCTGCCAGTCCCTGGAGAGCAAGCAGGAAAGTTTAGAGAAAGCAGATTACCTCTACGAATACCAATGGGAGATGAAGGCGCGTCCTACTCAAGAGTTAGTTCGCCTCACCCCTGATTATCTGCCCTTCCCAATGCAAATCGCTCAGAATCTCCAATCTGAAGCAGCTCAATTGAGCGTGCAATTAGGAAGGAAGCAGTACTACTCGCAGGTAAAGCCACAAATGGATGCTTTATGTGCTTTTTACATTCTCAAAGCTTTCGAGCAACTCGGGTGGAAGCCGAAATTGCATACTCGTATAAGTGCGGAAACTCTTGCCCAACAATTAGGCATACTGTCTGTGCATCTACGTCTTTTAAGGCGGTTGTTAGAAATCCTAGCTGAAGATGGCCTGCTGCATCAAGTAGATGACCAGTGGGAGGTCTGCCGCCTACCAGAAATGAAGCAACCTATTGAGGTTTGGAAAGCACTTTTAGCAGAATTTCCTGCTTACCAAGCGGAACTGACGTTGTTAGGGCGGTGCGGTCAGAAGCTGGCTTTGGTAATGATTGGGGAGGTCGATCCTCTGCAATTGATTTTCCCTAAAGGTTCTGTGACAACATCTGAGCATCTGTACCAAGATTCACCTAGTTATCGGATCTATAACCTGCTGGTTGAGAAAGCGATCGCTATTGCGCTGGAACGTTTACCAGAAGGACGAACAGTGCGGATTTTAGAAATTGGTGCACGTACAGGCTCAATGACATCCTACGTGCTGCCAAAGCTGATGCCACATCGGACGGAATATGTATTTACTGACATTTCTCGACAATTTACAATCTCTGCCGAACAAAAGTTTCGCGATTATTCCTTCGTTGAGTACCAAATTTTAGATATTGAGGCCGATGTCATAGCACAAGGCTTCCAGCCCCATTCTTTTGACCTGATTTTAGCATCGGACGCACTGCACGCCACCAGTGACCTTCGTCAGACCTTGGAAAATGTTAAACAGCTTCTTGCATCTGGGGGTTTGCTGGTTTTGCTCGAACTAACAGCCGATGACTATTGGCAGGATTTAGTATTTGGATTGCTCAAGGGCTGGTGGTCATTTACTGATGTCCAACTACGGCGATCGCACCCTTGGCTTTGCCAGACTCAGTGGCGAGATTTGCTAAAAGATGTCGGGTTTGCGGAAGTTGCTAGCATTGCAGATACACCACCCGAAACACATAAGTCTCTCCAAACCGTTATTCTGGCTACTAGTCCAAAGCTTAGGCAAGAAGTTCAGCCCGAATCAGCAATTCCTCTAAAGCCTGAAAATTCAGGAACTTGGTTAATTTTTGCTGACAGTTCTGGAGTCGGGCAACAGCTAGCAGAACAACTCAAACAACGCCAAGAAATCCCGATTTTAATAGAGCCTGGAACTGACTTCAAGCGCCTTGATGCAGATAGCTTCCAAATTCGCCCGGAACATGCAGAAGATATGCAGCAACTCCTAGAAGCTCTTGATGCAAATCAGCCCGTTTGTCGTGACGTAGTTTATCTGTGGAGTCTAGACACACCTCCAAGTGAGAAAATGACAGCAGCTACCCTAGAATCAACTTTAACAAACAGCTGTTTGGGCGTACTGCATTTGCTTGGGGCGTTGGCTAAAGTCAATTGGCCGGATTCTCTGCGTCTATTTTTGGTGACGAACTCTACCCAGACAGTAGGAGGTTTAAAATCTCTCTCGGTTGCCCAATCTCCTTTGTGGGGTTTGGGCCGAGTCATTAACAATGAACATCCCAATCTTCGCTGCACTCGCGTGGATTTGAGTCCTGTTATTGCCCCAGAGGAGATTCAGTCTCTCATAGAAGAGTTGCTGGCAGACGATAAAGAAGATGAAATCGCCTTACGGGGTAAGCAGCGCTATGTAAATCGGTTAATACGGTTATCGCCAGCAAATTTGATTCAAAAATCAAAATCTCTGGCACAAAATCGAGAACCCTTCCGTTTGGAAATCTCTGCACCAGGAGTGTTAGATAACTTGCAACTGCGGGCGATGGCGCTCTCAAAACCGGGGACGGGAGAGGTGGAAATTCAGGTTTGCGCCACAGGTTTGAACTTCAAGGATGTTGCCAAGACAATAAATTTGTTAAATGATGCTAGTTTGGAGGGGACTTTCTCCGGGCGATCGCTTGGTATAGAATGTGCCGGAATCATTACCGCCATTGGCTCTGGCGTTGAAGGGTTTAAGATCGGTGATGAAGTTATTGCTTGTGCGTCTCACAGCTTTAGTACGCATACAACGACAGATGCCCGCGCTGTAGTGCATAAGCCGGCGCATCTTAGTTTTGAAGAAGCCGCCACAATCCCTGTGACTTTTCTGACTGCTTACTACGCCTTGCACTATTTGGGAAGGCTGCGTCAGGGTGAGCGGGTTCTCATCCATGCAGCAGCAGGTGGTGTGGGTCTTGCTGCCATCCAAATTGCTCAGACAGTGGGTGCAGAGATTTTCGCGACGGCAGGTAGTCCAGAAAAACGGGAATTTTTGCGATCGCTTGGCGTAGAACATGTAATGGATTCTCGCTCCACCGCATTTGCCTCGGAGGTGATGGAAATCACTGGCGGTAAAGGTGTAGATATTGTCCTCAACTCTTTGGCAGGAGAGGCTATCCCTAAGAGCCTCTCTGTGCTGGGAGCTTATGGACGTTTTATAGAAATCGGGAAGCGCGATATTGAGCAGAACAATAAGCTGGGTCTGCGACCTTTTCAAAATAATTTGTCCTTCTTTGCGGTAGATTTGGACAAGCTGTTAAGCGATCGCCCTGATTTTGCTGGCTCCTTATTTGGTGAAGTCATAGAATATTTTGAGGCAAAAACCTTTCACCCGCTTCCCCACAGAGTCTTCCCAATATCGAGGGTAGTAAGCGCCTTCCGCTACATGGCGCAAGCCAAGCACATCGGCAAGATTGTCATATCGTTGCAAGAGCCAGATGTAAAGGTAGTTCCCTCATCTCAAGAAACAGTCACTTTTCACCCTGACGCAACTTACTTAATTACTGGTGGACTAGGTGGGTTTGGTTTAGCAGTGGCTCGTGGTTGGTGAAAGGGGGGGCGCGGCACTTAGTACTGATGGGTCGTAGTGGTGCTGACTCGTCAGCAGCAAAGGAAGCGGTAAAAACATTGGAGTCAGCAGATGTTCGTGTAGTGGTCGCTAAAGCAGACGTGTCACACGAGGAGGAAGTGAAGAGTGTTCTGGCAAACATTAGCCAGTCTATGCCACCGTTGCGAGGCATTATTCATGCAGCAATGGTTCTGGACGATGCTCTCCTGCTCGACCTCAACCAGGAACGGTTAGCAAAAGCGATCGCACCCAAGGTCATTGGAGCTTGGAACTTACACACCCACACCTTGAACGCAACCTTAGATTTCTTCGTGTCATTTTCCTCGTTTAGTTCCATTATTGGAAATGCAGGACAGGGAAATTATGTGGCCGCTAATACTTTTCTTGATACGTTGGCACATCACCGCCGCGCTTTAGGACTGCCAGCCTTGACCGTCAACTGGGGTGCGATTGCTGATGTTGGTTATGTCGCTGATAACACTGTAATCGGTCAGTATTTAGACCAGATGGGAATGAAAGGTTTGCGATCGCACCAAGCACTACAGATATTAGGACAATTACTCCGTGTTGAGGCAGTGCAGACAGGGGTAGCACCTTTTAACTGGCAACGGTTGAGCGAGATTTACCCAGCTGGCGCATCAGCGCGATTTTCTCAGCTAGTCAACGAGGCAGCTGTTCTAGCAAAGGCGGACGGGCGCAACAGCAAAGGAGATTTGCTCTTAGGCGACCTGATGACAGCCCAACCAACAGAGCGTTTGCAAATTTTGGAATCTCACCTGCGAGAACTCGTAGCTCGGGTATTGGGAACTTCTCCTGCCAAATTGGATAGTCAAAAATCGCTGACCAATCTGGGACTTGACTCCTTAATGGGAGTAGAACTGAGTAACCGAATAGAGAGCGTTTTGGGTGTGAGTGTACCCACAATGAAACTCATGCAGGGCCCAAGTATTTCGCAACTAGCAGTGGAGCTAGTTGAGCAACTGATGGGAACTTCCCAGACACAATTACCTTCTTCAGTGACCGCAGTTCCAACCGATTGGCTTGTTTTCCCCAAACCAAATCCGGATGCCTGCTTGCGTCTGTTCTGCTTCCCATACCTTGGAGGCAGTTCCTCAGAATTTCTTCCTTGGTCAGATTGCTTACCATCAGATGTAGAAGTTTGTGCCGTTAAGCTTCCCGGAGGTAAAGACTTTTTGGGCGAACAGTCATTCGACGAGCTAACCTCTATTGTGGAAACCTTGATACAAGTTCTGCTTCCTTATCTAGACAAACCATTCGCTTTTTATGGTCACAGTCTAGGGGCATTGGTCAGCTTTGAACTCGCCCGTCAGTTGCGCCGCGAAAATAGTAAAACTCCTGCTCACTTGTTCGTTGGTGCTTCACAAGCTCCTCAGATACCCTATTTACATCCTTCTGTTGAGAAGCTCCCTGAATTCGAGTCAGTCAAAGGAGTATCTATCAATGATTTACCCCAATTGTATCGGGACAATACAGAACTGGTGGGATTGTTACCACTGATTTTAAAGGAAGTAACATTGTTGGCTGAAAGATACAGCTACACAGAGGAAGAGCCACTAAATTGTCCTATTTCTGTGTTTGGAGGGATTCAAGACAAGGTGATAACTGAAGATTTACTTTCGGCTTGGCGCGAACAAACTCGCAGCAACTTTAAGCTGCAAATGTTAAGCGGCAATCATTTATTCTTGCACAGCGATCGACGCAAAAAATACCAATTTACCAATGAGAATGAGGTTAAATAATATATTAATTATTTTAATCTCAACAATTTTAATGTCTACAGTTTCCGGACTGTTAGCTATGAATAAACTACGCTCGGCAGATCCAGCAGATATTTTTTAGTTAAGGAAAATTTAGTTCTCTATCTTTCTCAATGTAGAAGTTATTAAATACTGATTTAGATGCCCCCAGTGTCCCATTCCCCAAAGAAAGAACATATCCCGCAGAATATACGGAAGCGATGTCTACGACGGGCTACGCCTACGCAGCACTCAAAGAACAACACCAGCAAGAGTTAGAGCGACTGGATCGGGAATTGAGGATTGGGCTACAGTCAGAAGCCACAGCCAGCGCCGAAGTCCAAGTATAAGAGCAAATCCAATCCTTGCAAAGCCTGTACAGGCAACAGAAAGACTAGAATATCCAGTTACAGCAACGGCTAGATGAAATGGAATCGCTACGGCAGTTGGAGACTGAGAACCAACAGCTTAGGCAGCGTATTCAGGAATTGGAAAACGCCGTACAACAGCATCCTAATCTGTGCAGAATTCCGAAAAGCCTCTTTTCCCCTGCTCCCGTTCGGCTTACCTCGGCTCCGGTTCCATTAAGCGAAGTCGAGATGCTCGGCACTAGTCGCTCATGGCAAGCCTGCCCCCTGCGGTCTAAATGATAAGTCAATACGGTTAAGGCTAAATCCTTTGCCAAAGTTAATTTTTTTAACGAACCCCCTTCGTGCAGCGTCTCGTAGAGAAGGAAGAAAGGCTTTACTGAACTGTATTGAATGATAAGTCTTTAGCCGGACACGATATATGACACCATGCATTTCTGGAATAGACGTTGTAGCATGTGTAGTAAGAAAGCAAATATCACTTGATGCTCAATTTAGCTCAAGGGGGTCTAATGATCGATCGCTTTTTGAATCTAATTTTTATCGATTCCTTCGCTGTAGTAATTAACCTGACATTTGGTACATTACTTCGCACTAAAATCTGCAATTATTCATGGGATGGAGTTGTAAATGATGAACTTTCAACACCAGAAAGTAGCGCTAGCTCTACTAAATCTCCACCAACCTTAGAAGAGATACAAACCACTCCTATTCCATAAAGCCTGCTGTAGCGATTCTCATTTGAATGAAATATAGGCTTGCTTAGGGGCGTACATCTGTGCGCCTCGATGAGAATCTATGTTTATCTATGGTTAATTATATTGATTGTCACAAGCAATAACTAGAATTTTAACGGGAATACGGTAAAATCCAGAAGCACTTTTATTGTTACCAACGCAGGTTAAGGATGGAAGTAATATGATTACGTTTTTGGCTGGAGGTGATGTTGCTCTTTCTGTGACGCTATTGTTTCTTATCTCATAGATGTGGCCTGGAAAAATCTAGTTTTGAATGTGGTTGCAGTGGCTTTAGGTTTTGCGATCGCTACTTTAACCCGATTATGAGTAAAACGTGTTACAGCAATTACAGTAGAAGTTGATGTTTTTCACCATTTTTGCTAAACCTATTGATGACAATCTCAAAAATTTGGTAGACGAAATTGAAGCGCAAAGTCCTAGATTATCAGTTTTAGCAGCGCGCCAATTCCGTTATAGTTGGCTTCAAACTCCGGTAGAAATAAATATTAAAGAACCCCGCCAGTTTAACGTACTCGAAGAGTTTATCATCCGTGCTGCTATTGAGTTTCAACCTCCGCCAACAGAGGATGAATTAGCCTCCGTACTTGGGCTTGATTCTGTATTTATTAAAACTACTACTGCAACTCTTCGTTCCTTACAAACTCTATCAGCAACATCAGCACTAACAGTTACTCCTGAAGGACGTTCATTTTATGAAAAAGGGTCTGTACCACAGCCACCATATCCTATACAAATTAATGCTGTTACAGACCCTTTAAGCCACGAGATAACCTTTCAATCGGAATCTTTAAATGAGACAGTAATAAATTTGCCTGATTTGGCAGACTTTATAACTATTGATAATACAATTGCTGATATTGCTTCCTTACCGCTTGAGGAAATTCAAAAAAGCATTCAAGCTTCAGGTTTAGCACTTCATGTACCAGAAGAGGGAAAAATTGTAACTTCCTGTAAGGTACTAGCTTCGAGTCAAAAAATTTGGAGAAAAATATCGCTTTTGATTATTTTTGATGCCCTTGAAGATAAATTGAGCATTCAAATAAGAAATATAAAACAAATTTTAGAGTCAGCATCCAATTGGTTGGAATTTCTACATAATGAAGGTAAAATATCTTTGGAAACATTATGTAAATTGTCAACTGAAACCAGCAATTTTGAACGTGAAACAATTCTCAAGCAGAAAAGTACTGAAATAGAAACTAGACTCGAAAGTATTCGCACCAAGGCGCTAAAATCTACTATAAAAAGTGGTAAGAAATCATTAGTAGGTGAAGCTATTCAGTTACGAGATGGACAAATTAGCCAAGCTTTTTTAGAAGTTTTAAATTTGGCTAAAAACCAAGTTATTATTTATTCTCCTTGGGTGAATCAAGCAGTTGTCAATGAAAAATTTTTAACTCTGTTACAGAAATTAGCTAATCGCGGAGTATCGATTTTAATTGGACATGGCATTGCGCAGCGACAAGAAGATGAAGATAAACCAATTCCACCAGAAGTAGAAAAAAAACTTCGAGCGATAAAAACACCTGATGGTTTACCATCCGTACTGGTTTTTTGGTTGGGAGATTCCCATGTCAAAGAAGTAATAGTGGATCGAGAAATCTATCTTTGCGGATCTCATAACTGGCTATCTTATCGGGGCAATTACTTACCACTAGGCGAATCAGTTTATAAAGTGACAATTCCCCTTCAAGTACAGGAAGCTTATGAATTTCTCGCTAATCGCTTCCAAAATCACGCTCAAAAATTATGGCAAAATGCTCTAGAAAACCGCGATTTTCAACTGGCTGTAGAGTCTTTATGTATCTGGGGTGTGCTAGGTATGGAAGATATTGCACTCAAAGAGATACAGAAAAACAATTGGCTTGAACTTTTGCCTGTATGGTTGAATGTAGCAATACAGGGATTAAAGTCAAAAAACTTATCAAGTGATTCAGCAAGTTTTAAAACTGCACTTTCTTTGCTGAGTCAAGTTTCTATTGAAGAGGCTTTTATTGATTTATTGCAACAGGGATGGCGTAAAGTTATCGGTGCGATCGCAATTAACAATCCCGAAACTGCTTTAAACTTACTTAGTGATGAAGTATGGGTGCAGTTTATACGTCTCAAGATTGTTCAAGAGAGTGATTCACCCAATGATTTTATTTTGTCCTGTACTTAACCTACACTAGGATATTTTTCATACTCCAATAGTAATAATTTATCAATAATTTATCAAAGACAGCCCAGAAATATACCGAGCTTGCATTTCGCGGGGATGTCAATTAAATGATTCTTAACCTTTGATTGACTTAAAGATAGATCCAGAGATTCGTCTTGTTCGATACAATTTATAGGTAGAGAGAGCCGAGGAGAACAAGGTGGTCTTATTAAAAGGCTTTGAGATTGAGATGTACACGGGCACGCCTCAAGGTGAAATCGTCGGCCTCTCCGACAAGATTGTTGCGGCTTTGGATGGATTTATGCGCGAACCAGATAGCCGCAACGTCGAGTACATAACTCAACCATCCCATAATTACGAAAATTTATTGTGTGCCTTGCTGCGTCCTCGGCGGGAGTTGCGAAACTACCTCAATCGTTTGGGCGATTACACCTTAATACCAGGGAGTACTTTATCTTTGGGTGGGAGCGATCGCTTTCTCCGTTCCGATCCAGCAAACCCCTATCATGATTACATTGAGAACACCTACGGTACGAAAGTAGTCACTGCTAGCGTACACATAAATATAGGCATCAGCGACCCAGAAGTATTAATGCGCGCGTGTCGGGTAATCCGTATGGAAGCACCCCTATTTCTCGCCCTCAGCGCCTCATCTCCGTTCTTGGATGGCAAAGCTACTGGCTATCACTCCACCCGTTGGGGCGTTTTCCCACAAACGCCCAGCCATGTGCCCTTATTTGCCAGCCACGCCGATCATATCCAGTGGGTGGAAGATCAACTCGTTGCCGGAACCATGCAGAATGTGCGGCATTTGTGGGCATCGGTGCGACCAAATGGCGATCGCCGTCCTTATGACTTGAATCGCCTAGAACTGCGAATTTGCGATTTAGTCACAGATCCCATTGCCTTACTAGCTATTACTGCCTTATTAGAAGCGCGTTTGTTGCAAATAATCGAAAACCCCAGCATCGATCCGTTAACCCAAAGCACTTTCTCTGCTGAAGAACTCGTCACCCTCACTGGTGACAACGAAGCTGCTGCTGCTGCTGGTAGTCTTGATGCTCAGTTGAGGCATTGGCAAGATGGCAGAAGCATTGTAGCCAGAGATTGGATTGCCGAAATTTACCAAGATGTTTGGGCGATCGCCAAGCAACAAGGTTTTAGCTGTTTCCTTTCCCCTTTGCACAAAATCCTCCGCGAAGGCAATGAAGCTCAACAGTGGTTGCAATTACACGCAGTCGGTTTTGACACTCACCGCGTCATCACCCAGGCTATTCTCGCCACCCAAGAGCGCGAAATCGAACTCGAAGACAAATTGTGTTCGTCTCTGCTGGGTTAACTCAAAAGACATTGGGGATTGAGCATTGAGAAAACACTTTGTTTTATCCCCTTGTTCCCTCATTTCCCCACTTTCGTCTTCATACCAATGGAAGATTTTATTGCAGTCACTACCATCCCTAAAAGACACAAGCACTTACTTTCTCTACACAAAACTTAATATTTCCCGATTGTAGGCAAATATCCTCTCAGGCATTGATCTGGGATAATTTGTAGTTCCTTTTAAAAATCTAATCGATAGAGGATGCTTGATTATTATTAACAAAACCTATGAATAGCCTCTATCTTTTGGTAGATTTAACATTGACCATAAATTTTTTTATACAATACCTAAATTGTACGGATAATGCCTCAGGTAGTTTTAGTTAACCCGCAGATACCTCCTAATACAGGTAATATTGCTCGTACTTGTGCAGCTACGGGTACAGAGTTGCATTTAGTGGGGCCTTTGGGGTTTGAAATTAGCGATCGCTACCTCAAAAGAGCCGGCTTAGATTACTGGCCTTATGTCAAACTACACTATCACGAATCACTAGAAGCCTTTAAAATCGTACATCAGAGGCGTGGCGGCAGATGGTTGGGTTATACGGTTAATGGAAATTGTAATTATGTAAGCTTTCAGTTTAAACCTGATGATTGGCTACTGTTCGGTAGTGAAACCACGGGCTTACCACCAGCAATTCTGTCAGATTGCGATGCTACCGTTTATATTCCTATGAGCCAACCAGGGGTTCGCAGCTTGAATCTGTCAGTGAGTGTAGCAATCGGCTTATTTGAAACCCGCCGTCAGTTAGGCTATTTAGAATAGTTGTTTACATTCCTCTTTATAAGTGTATTTACTTATAAGCTTTCCAGAAACCTATTAGACGATTTATTTGTGACTGCAAAAATTTTCTCGATGCCGCAAGAATATGTAAAACAATATACCAAAAATTGGGTTTATTCGCGAAATGTAGTGGAAGATACTTACAAGTATAGTAAGGTTATTATAAGAAATTTGTATATGAAACTTGGGATATTGCCAAATTTGAATGATAGATTTTGATGAATTTAAAACATCCTAAACTAGGAACGAAATTGCTAAAATCCAGTCATGTATTACATTTGAGCTATTTTTGCTCAATCAAGGACAGAAATCATCCCAAAAGTAGCCGATAGTTAATACGGTTGTTTTTTAGGGAATAATCAACGTAAAGTCTCGTGTTGATGAAGACGGATGGGGTAGAAATATCTTGAAGATATCTACAGCAGGGGGCATAACTTTTCCAGAAGTCGCCGCAATTTAATTTTCAGCAGCGACTTGGACTTGGCAAATTTGTCCAGTCCCCGCGATTGACGCAAGACAAGCGTGGATAATGGTAAAGAGTAAAATCTCGTCCTAAGTGGTGTTAGGAGTGGTTCGGACAAGTAAACACAGCAAAATTTAAGTTTTGCAAACAGATGTGAACTTGTCTAAATCAGAGAAGCAGGTTAATCTTGCGTAAGCATCTCTGGTGAATGTGATCTCGATCTATCATTTGTTGCGATCTAAATCATTGACTAGTATCCAACTGAAAAATCGAGGTTAGTTAAGCGCTAGTGATCGTAAGGAGGTCGTCTTTGAAACGAGCATTGAAAAAGAGAGTAAAAGCTGTGTTGAACAATACCCCTAGCAGCGATGATGCCCCGGTAGAACTGCTAAATGTAATGAATCCAAAAGTTAAGAGCCGGGTGCGGACAAAAGCGGCGATGATTGGCTTGGCAATCTCTATGGGAGCAACCAGCCTTTTGGTGACTCGACAAAGCGATCAAGCCCAAGCAGCGGTGCCAGTAGGTAGCCAAAAGGCAACCTCAGCGATTCCTGCTGTTCCTGACACCGAGGTGAAATTCGCCTCCACAAAGCTGGAGTCCCAAGCAGTCTCATCAGCGAGCGTGCCGGAAAATCCTGTAATCGTGGAACCAACGGCAGTATCACAAGTGCCTGGGCTTGAAGCTAAATGGCAAGTAGCGGCAAGTGGAATATCTTTGCAAGTTCCTGCATCAAACACGTTTTCTCAAACAACAGCAGGTTATAAAAATTCCACTTACCTGAAGCCCAAAATGGCACAGGGATTGAACAATACTTTAGCAGAAACTAGTTTTCCAACAGTCAATAAGCTGTCTGACTATAGTGCTGATGGTGTTGATAGTACAAATATATCACTAACTGCGCAGCCACAAACAGTGGCAACGTCAACCGCAGCTAACAGTGAAATAAATGCACAACTTAAGGCGCAACAAGAGTTCGCACTAAATCGCTTACAAGAAAAATCGAACCGTTTAAGAAAGAGTCTGGCGCAGTTGCAGTCTGGAGAGACCAAAAATTTATCACAAGCTGATATAGAATTGGCGCAGCCGACAACTGTGGTTGAGAAGACTGCATTAGCAGTCCAGTCAGACACTTCTAGCGATGCAAGCCAAGCGAACCTGATATCGAGGTTAAAACAGAAGACACAGACAAGTGCATCTGTACCATCGGCGCCAATAGTGATTGCCTCCTCGACGCATACAGCTTATGAAGTTAAACCTGGAGATACACTAGCAGCGATCGCCAGCAGATACAACACTTCAGTATCAGAACTAGTTAAAGCAAATAACCTCAATAATCCCAATGAACTGCGAATTAGTCAAAAACTAGTTATTCCTGCGGTTCAAATTCCTGCCGTTCAAGTTGAGGCAGTTCAAGTTGAGGCAACTGTAGCGAGTCAGCCGACTTTTGTAGAGTCTAGCAAAACTCCTCATGTTGCTACCTCCCCTTTGAATATTGGTAGTGCTAACTCATATCTACCTAGTTCACCATCACCAACTATTGCCGACAACAGTAGCGTTGCCGTCCCTACACCGGTAACTGTACAGATTCAGGCAAATAGTGCAACCGACTTAAAAACTGCCCCCCCGACAGCTAAGTCTTATGGCGTTGGTGGTGACATTCCAGTGCCACAAGCTTTTGCCGAAATGCAACAGCCGAAGACACCAGCAAATAGGGTAGCAAGGGTAAACAATAACAATAATGACCGTTTGCGGGGCTTACAAGGAGAAATCCAGAGGTTACAGCAGAAATATCGCGCTCAACAGTCTGGTAATTTAGCTGTGCCAGCAGCAGCGATCGAAGCAAATAATGCTGCTATGCTCACTCCTGTTTCTACGCCCAATAATTTCAGTGTACCTAACCCTGTATCTAGACCGAATAGTGTAGCAATACCAATTCCAGTTCCGACACCGATTCGGGCTAACTATAGCGTTCAGCCAATTAAGCCCCAATTCCGTACTACTGTACGCCCTAGCGAAGCAGTAAACCCAGAATTCTTGCCTAATCTAGGTTCTGCTAGCCAGTGGACTCCCTCTCGCACTCAATCTGCCACAAGGGTGGCAACGCCTGCTGGAAAAGTAAATGCCTCTGACTCCTTAGGAAATATGCGAGGAACCACAGTTTCTCCACAGGTATTACCACCTTTGGCAGCAGTAGATCAATATCTTCCCAGACCCATTGACGAACTTACACCTCCTCCATCTTCCTCAACCTTAGCTTACACCTGGCCAGCAAAGGGAACCCTAACTTCTGGCTATGGCTGGCGCTGGGGTAGAATGCACAAAGGAATTGACGTTGCTAACTCCACTGGCACGCCAGTTGTAGCTTCAGCTGAGGGGACGATAGAAAAAGCTGGCTGGAACAATGGTGGCTATGGCAACCTCGTCGAAATCCGCCATCCTGATGGCAGCACGACTCGCTATGCTCATAACAGCAAGGTTCTGGTGCAACCTGGTCAGGCAGTACATCAGGGAGAAACAATTGCTTTAATGGGTAGCACTGGTCACAGTACTGGGCCACACACCCACTTTGAAATCCATCCATCAGGCAAGGGTGCTGTTAACCCAATAGCTATGTTACCGCAACGCCTATAATTCTTGGCTGTCTGTAACTAAATTATTGCCTTGTTAGTTGAGGGAGTCTACCTCCCTCTTCTACTTTTATTACCTCAATAGGGATGAAAGTTCTAACAAAATTCCAAAATGGACTAGTCTTGAGCAAATTTTTATGCTATATTAGCTAATGACTTGAATAAATATGGCTCAGTAGCTCAGTTGGTTAGAGCACGGGACTCATAAGCCTGGGGTCGTTGGTTCAACTCCGACCTGAGCCACTTTAAAAGTAATGATAATATAAGAGTTTCAGCTTCTAGTCATCAGTAGTACTAGGGAGCTGAATTTCTATAATAAGGCTCTTTTGACTATCCAGTGACTATCCAAAATAGTCAAAGGATTACCATGAAAGTTGGTATTGAAGTATCTAAAGGTTATCTTAGATTAAGATTTCCTAGAGCTTTATTTAATGGCAATCAGAAATACTTATCTCTGAATTTGGTTGACACTCCAGAGAACAGAGTGGCTGCTGAGATTCAGGCACGACGAATAGAGTTAGATATCCTAGCTGGCTATTTTGACCCTACCCTTGCCAAATACAAAGCTGACCACACCGCTACCCCTAAGAAACAAAAGGTATACAGCCTACTTGAGTTATGGGAAAAGTATACTCAGTTTAAAAGTGGTCAAGTACAGGAATCAACTCTTGTCCGTGACTACTCATTAATAGAGAAGCGCATCAGAGCATTACCTACTACTGATCCTAATCAAGCAGTGATCATAAGGAATCATTTACTGAGTACTTATTCTGCTGAAACAGCCAAGCGCACTCTTAAACAAATGAATGCTTGCTGTAATTGGGCTGTCCTATCTAAGCTAATAGAAAGTAATCTCTTCAAAGATTTAGCTAAAAGTATTAAGACCAAAAGAAAAAATAGCACTATACTCACCTTTAACAGAGAGGAAATAAATACTATTATTGATGCTTTTATTAGCGATAAATATTGTCCTAAGTATTCACCATTGCCTCATTCACATTATGCCAATTATGTTCGTCTATTATTTCTATCAGGCTGTAGACCTGAAGAAGCTGTAGCGCTGAAGTGGAAACATATTAGTTCAACACATATCAAAATTACCGAAGCTTTTCCTTCTGATGTAAGAGTCAGGAAGGATACAAAAACTCACCAAACAAGATTATTCCCAATCAATAATCAGCTAAAAGAACTCTTAAACTCTATTGGGTATGGGTGGAGGGGAAACATTATTGTTTTGTTCACGCAATGGTAGAGAGCTAAACAGCCATAACTTTTTAAATAGAGTTTGGCGACCTGTACTAACTGGTTTTCTTGATTCTTTTTTAGCAATTCTGATTCCAGTTTACCTAATTGATGACACGCCCTAGAACGCGCCCGCAAGTTAAGAAAACAACAAACACCAGCAGAAGAAATATTATGGGAATGTTTAAGAAATAGACGTTTGTTAAATACAAAATTTCGCAGACAACATAATATTGGTAGATAGCTCACTGATTTTTATTGTCATGAAAAACTACTAATTATTGAATTATATGATAGTATTCATGCAAATCAGCAGGCTCAAGATTTTATCAGAGAAAACTGGTTAAAATCTAATTACTTTACTGTGATTCGCTTTAGTAATGAGCAAATATTTAATAATATCGAGTTAGTTTTACATCGAATTGCACAAACCCTCATCCCCTAACTCCTTCTCTTTTGGGGAAAAGGGGAACTAAAGTTTTGCAGGATAAGGAGAATTGAATTTATGGCAACAACAGCTTTAATTGTCGGTGCAGGTAATGGACTGAGCGCTTCTTTAGCTCGCTTATTTGCCAAAGAAGGATTTACCATAGCTTTAGCGGCTCGCCAAATTGAAAAACTTACTCAATTGAGCAGTGAAATTGGGGCGGTTAGTTTCGCCGCAGATGCCTCAAAGCCAGACGAAGTAGAACAGTTATTTATTGATATCGATCGTAAAGTCGGTTCCCCAAATATTGTCATTTATAATCCCAGTTTTCGGGTGCGGGGGCCTCTTGTCGATCTAGACCCTGGTGAAGTGGCAAAAACCCTAGATGTGACTGCTTATGGTGGCTTTCTTGTGGCTCAAGCTGCTACCAAAAGGTTTTTGCAACTTGGTGGTGGTGCTATATTTTTTACTGGAGCCTCAGCCAGTGTTAAGGGTTATCCTCTGTCTGCTCCCTTTGCAATGGGTAAATTTGCACTACGCGGTTTGGCTCAGAGTATTGCTAGAGAATTAGCACCAAAAAATATTCATGTGGCGCATTTCGTGATTGATGGTGCAATCCGTTCAGCAGTTCGCCAAGATCCAGCAGATAATCCTGATAGTACCCTTGACCCGGATGCGTAGGCGTAGCCCGTCGTAGACATCGCTCAAACTTATCTGAGTATCCTACGCCAACCCCGCAGTGCTTGGACTTATGAAATAGAACTACGTCCGTGGGTAGAGAACTTCTAGCCAAGACAATTGTTACAAGAATAGTTTTGTAGGTATGAAAATTGATTTTGGTGCAACTGCTACTGATTATGCAAAACACCGCGCTGGGTTTCCTAGTTCATTATTTAACAAATTGTCTGAATATGGTATAGGTTTACCAGGGCAGAATATTGTTGACCTCGGTACAGGGACAGGAACGCTAGCGCGGGGGTTTGCCGATAGAGGTGCTTATGTAATTGGCCTAGATCCATCAGCCTCACTTTTAGAACAAGCCAGACTGTTAAGCGAATCTGTGCAACTTAAAGTAGATTATCGAGTTGCAAGTGCCGAGAATACCGAGTTACCAGACGCCAGTGCGGATGTGGTGACAGCTGGACAGTGTTGGCATTGGTTTGACCGTCCGCGTGCTGTCAAGGAAATTACTCGTATATTGAGAGTAAATGGCTTGCTTGCGATCGCACATTTTGATTGGATACCCTTAAAAGGTAATGTAGTTCACGCAACAGAACAACTGATTAAGGCTCATAATCCCGCGTGGAATTTGGGCGGCGGTAATGGTTTGTATCCCTTGTGGTTACAAGATATTGGCGAAGGAGGATTCCGAGAAATCCGCACATTTTCTTACGATTTATTTGTGTCTTATACACACGAAGCTTGGCGAGGACGAATTCGTGCTAGTGCTGGTGTGGGAGCCAGTTTGACACTAGAAAAGGTAGAAGTATTTGACCAAGAATTGGCAACATTGCTCGAAACACAATATCCTACACCAATTCTTCAGGTTCACCATAGAGTTTGGGCTGCGATCGCCAAATCACCGCCATCTAATTCGTAATTAAGAGATGTCTGTAACGCACTATTAACCTACAAAACAATCGCGCAATTTTTAGGAAAAGAACCATGCTTGAACTTTACTATTGGGCAACTCCAAACGGTCATAAAATTACAATTTTCTTGGAAGAAGTCGGCTTACCATACACTATAATTCCTGTGAATATTGCGGCTGGGGATCAATTTAAGCCAGAATTTTTAAAGATTTCTCCTAACAATCGTATGCCTGCGATCGTTGACCGCGAACCAGCAGATGGAGGTGCGCCAATTTCGGTATTTGAGTCTGGGGCAATCTTGCTATATTTGGCAGAAAAAACCGGGAAATTAATCCCCCAAGATTTACGCGATGCCTCCGGCGGGCTACGCCAACGCACTCAAGTTTTAGAATGGTTGTTCTGGCAAATGGCAGGATTAGGGCCAATGGCGGGACAAAATCATCACTTTAGTACTTATGCTCCCGAAAAGATTGAATATGCGATTAACCGCTATGTGAATGAGACGGGACGCTTATATGCAGTGCTGAATAAACAACTAGCAGATAAAGAATTTGTGGCTGGCGATTATTCCATCGCCGATATTGCTGCTTACCCCTGGATTGTGCCGCATGAACTCCAAAGTCAAAACCTAGAGGATTTTCCTCACCTCAAGCGCTGGTTTGAGACAATTAAAGCGCGTCCAGCAACAATTCGTGCCTACGAAAAAGCAGAAGCATTCAAAACTGAAGCGCTCGATCCAGATAAGTTGCGAGATTTGTTATTTAACCAGTCGGCGAAGACTATTCAGCCTTGAGCCTAATGAAATTGTTACTGTGGCGATGGCTAATTTAGCTCTAACCCCAGATCATCAGTCGCAACTATGAGCAATGGCTTCTTACTATCTTCCTTTCCTCAATTAGAAACAGAAAGGCTCCTTCTTCGTGAGACAACGTTACAGGATGCTGAAGCTACCTTTGCTGTATTCTCCGATCCAAGCGTGACTCAGTTTCACGATCTTGATACCTTCACTTCTATTAAAGAAGCGATCGCTGTCATTGGACGTAGAGCCAAGCGGTTTGAGCGAGGAGATGGAATTCGCTGGGGAATTGTCCATAAGCAAGACAACGTTTTGATTGGTTCTTGTGGGTTTACCTGGAATCCACAAGAACACTCAGCCGAAGTAGGTTATGAGCTTGCCAGTACTTTTTGGAGGCAAGGCATTATGACTGAGGCAGTGAGTACTATCTTGCAATTTGGGTTTGAGAAAATGGGTTTGCGTTTCGTTATTGCCCACGTCATGCTGGAAAATATCGCTTCTAAAAAGTTGCTAGAAAAGTTAGGTTTTCACAGTCGGGGTATACAGAAACAGTATGCCTTCTTCAAAGGGCAATATCACGATCTGGAGCAATTTGTGCTTAAAAATAAAAAACTGAGTGAGTAAGTTAGCAACAGATACAGGCTGATGTTTAGTTTCTCAATTGGAGTAAAGATGAGGAATTCTGGGCGTAAGCAGCTAAAATACGGTAAGCCTTCCGAATTACAGTTGATTCATCCAAAACAAGGCTCAATTATTATTAATTGTTTGTATAATTGGAAACTCAAATAACTGCTTATGTCAGAACAATATCGTTTTGAAACCCTGCAAGTTCATGCTGGACAAGAGCCAGCTCCTGGAACTAATGCTCGTGCTGTACCGATTTACCAAACGACTTCCTACGTTTTTGACGACGCCGACCACGGAGCGCGGTTATTTGCTCTCCAGGAATTTGGTAACATTTACACCCGCATCATGAACCCGACGACGGATGTATTTGAAAAGCGGATTGCTGCCTTAGAAGGAGGCGTAGCAGCATTAGCAACCGCTAGCGGTCAGGCGGCACAATTCTTGGCAATCAGTACCATCGCTCAGGCTGGGGATAATATTGTTTCCACTAGTTTTCTGTATGGAGGAACATATAACCAGTTTAAAGTTTCTTTGCCACGTTTAGGTATTAACGTCAAGTTTGTTGAGGGAGATGACCCAGAAAGTTTTCGTCAAGCGCTCGACGATCGCACCAAAGCCCTATACGTTGAAACCATTGGCAATCCTCAATTCAATATTCCCGACTTTGCCGCTTTAGCTCACATTGCCCACGAAAACGGCATTCCTTTAATTGTGGATAATACCTTCGGTGCTGGTGGGTATTTAGCTCGACCCATTGAGCATGGTGCAGACATTGTAGTAGAATCTGCAACTAAATGGATTGGTGGACATGGTACTTCCATTGGTGGTGTAATTGTCGATTCGGGTAAATTTGATTGGGGTAATGGCAAATTTCCTCTATTTACTGAGCCAGCACCCGGCTATCATGGGCTAAATTTTCAAGAAGTGTTTGGCCCCAATGGTTCTTTTGGTAACATTGCCTTTATTATTCGCGCTAGAGTCGAGGGGTTACGAGATTTTGGCCCGTCCTTGAGTCCATTTAACGCCTTTCTGTTACTGCAAGGATTAGAAACTCTCTCTTTGCGTGTAGATCGTCATGCGAGCAATGCCCTAGAATTGGCTCGGTGGTTAGAGCAGCAAGAGCAAGTATCTTGGGTTAATTATCCCGGACTTCCCAATCACCCTTCTCATGAACGAGCGAAGAAATATCTTCGGCATGGATTTGGGGGAGTTTTAAACTTTGGTATCAAAGGTGGACTAGAGGCGGGTAAAGCTTTTATTAATCATGTGAAATTAGCGAGTCATTTAGCAAATGTTGGTGATGCGAAAACCCTCGTTATTCATCCCGCTTCTACAACCCATCAACAGCTAAGTAATGACGAACAACTTTCAGCAGGCGTGACAGCCGATTTGGTGCGAGTATCAGTGGGAATTGAACATATCGACGACATCAAAGAAGATTTTGAGCAAGCATTCCAGCAAGTTAGGATTTAGTTTTTAATTGGGCATCCCTTCGGCTACGCTCAGGGCAAGTGGGCACAAGAGGCAGAGGTGCGGAGGGGCAGAGGTGCGGAGGGGGGAAACTGACTGCAACTTCTTTCTTGCTCCCCTGCTCCCCTGCTCCCCTGCTCCCCTGCTCCCCTGCCCCCACTCCCCACTCCTAGATATGATCTACTCAGACTTCATCTCACCGCAAACCCAGTTTTACCAACTGACAATGCCATTTCAATTAGAAGGCGGCGAAACATTAACTGGGGTTCAGATTGCTTATCGCACCTGGGGACAGTTAAATGCTCAAGGCAATAATGGGGTGCTGATTTGTCATGCCTTAACTGGTTCGGCTGATGCTGATGATTGGTGGGAACCTTTATTTGGTTCAGAGAAAGCCTTCAATCCAGAATGCGACTTTATTGTATGCAGCAACATTTTGGGAAGTTGTTACGGCACAACTGGGCCAACTACTGTCAACCCCATAACGGGAAACCCTTATGGCGTATCCTTCCCTAAGATTACAATCCGAGATATGGTTTGCCTGCAAGTTGCGCTATTAGAATACCTGGGTGTTCAATCTCTGCGGTTAGTAATTGGTGGCTCGCTCGGTGGAATGCAAGCACTGGAGTGGGCGTTGTTATATCCAAAAAAGGTGAAAGCGATCGCACCCATTGCTGTTTCTGGCAGACATTCAGCTTGGTGTATTGGATTAAGTGAAGCCCAAAGACAGGCAATTTATGCCGATCCAAACTGGCAAGGAGGGAACTATACTCTGGATGCGCCGCCAAAGCAAGGACTAGCAGTAGCGCGGATGATGGCGATGTCTACTTACCGTTCTTGGGATAGCTTTACAAGCCGCTTTGGACGCGAGTATGATGCATCTGAGCAGTTTACTATAACCAGTTACTTACAGCATCAGGGTCAAAAGCTAACAGAACGATTTGATGCCAACACTTACATCACTCTCACCCATGCAATGGATCGCCACGATATTGCACGCGATCGCACCAGTCCTGATTTGTCAGATTATGAATCTATTCTGCAAAGCATCCAGCAACCAACTTTAGTTGTTGCAATTGATTCTGACATCCTCTATCCTCCAGTAGAACAACAAGAATTGGCAAATTTAATCCCTAATGCTCAACTGGCGTGGCTGAATTCAACCCACGGACATGATGCATTTTTAATTGACATGGCTGTACTGAATGAACTGCTGATCTCTTTTCGGCAAAGTTTAGATTTCTCAGCCTCATAACTCAATAATCTCATTTTGTAGTTTTGTAGGGTGTGTTATCGCGTCAGCGTAACGCACCGTTAGAGATTTTCGGTGAGTTAGGAATAAATTCTATAACGCACCCTACCAAATTAAAGCTTGTGTATATGGAAAAAATTTATAGAGTGGCGACAGTCGCGGGAGTTGAGATTTTGCGACAGCGCCAACTAAAAGATAGTGTACCAGATTTGCGGTGGCTATCTGCGGAAAGCTTCTTACCTGGTTGTTGAACGTAGTCGAAACATCTTTGTAAAAATTCTTTTAATCAGCCCTAGTCAACAGAAGTGGCAAAATGCGGGTATTAAGATTAAAACAATTATCAGTAAGCGTCACCAAATCTACAGGTTTTTTAGATGATGAAACAGAGACGAGTGAGCATATACAAATGCACTCAGCTACTTTGGAGTGTTTTGTTAATGTTGGTAATTTGGAATCTACCCCTATACGCTTTAGCAGATGTCAACCCACAGGAGATAAATGCAATTACTCGCACGCGGGATATTGCCCTGCAAGCCCTAAACACTCGCGATTTTTCCAAAATACAGCCTTACTTGCACCCAAACTTCACAATCACAACAGTTGATAATCAGATATTTCACAAAGTTCCTGAGTTTGAAAAGTACTGGAATCAGCAGTTTTCCAGTTCCATTAAAGATATCAAAATGCAACTAAAAGGAGATAGTCTCAGAACATTTCTCACTCCAGAAATCGATGTTGCCTCTGGAGAAGCGATCGCGTCCTTCTTTTTCAAAGATGGCAAAGCGGCTGATATGGCTTTGCGATGGACAGCAGTGCTGCAAAAATTCCAAGATAAATGGATGATTCAATCGCTACATTTCTCCTCCAATCTGTTGAATAACCCAGTGTTGAATGCTGCTCAACAATTGGGGCGGATTCTAGCAATTGCAGCAGGAGTAGGCGGTTTTCTGTTGGGAGCAGTGACGATGCTATTATTACGTCGCAGAACTAAGCCACGAACCGAAAAGATATAGCAAATAAAGTGGGAATAAGTACCTATCAACCCAGTAGAAATATTAGCTTTCATCGCCGTCTCAAAGCAACCCTAGTAGTTTTATTAGTCTGGGGTGGTGTGAGTTTGCTGCACTGGCTACCAGAAACACAATGGTTGATGCTGGGATTAACGGCAATCCTGACTGTGCAAACGTTACGGATGCTGTTAGCTAAACCAGCGCCGGCGGTGATGGAGAGTGAAATTTATTTACCGCCAGTCTCGATTTTAGTTCCGGCTAAAAATGAAAGTCCAGTCTTGGCTAATCTAGTTTACAGCTTATGCCAATTGAATTATCCCAGCGATTCCCTAGATATCTGGGTTGTTGATGACGGTAGTACCGATGAAACCCCCCAGGTTTTGAAAGAATTACAAACTCAATTTCCAGCTTTACAAGTTCATCGACGGGAATCAAAAGGTGGTAAATCAGGGGCTTTGAATGCGGTGTTTCCCTTTACTCAAGGGGAAATTATTCTAGTTTGCGATGCAGATGCTCAATTACCTGTCAATTTTCTCCAGCAAACAGTACCTCTATTTCAGAAGCAAGGTATCGGTGCAGTGCAAGTACGAAAAGCGATTTCTAATGCTAATACCAATTTCTTAACCCGTTGTCAGCAGATGGAAATGAATTGTGATAGCTTTCTACAAACCCATCGCATCGCTATTGGTGGAATGTCTGAACTGCGTGGTAATGGGATGTTAGTTCGTCGGGAATTGTTAGAAAAGTGTCAAGGTTGGAATGAGCACACTGTCACCGATGATTTGGATCTTTGTTTCAAACTCTATTTAGCAGATGCGGAAATTGAGTTTGTTACATTTCCATCAATTCAGGAAGAAGGTGTAACTACTTGGGAAAAACTTTGGAATCAACGCTGTCGTTGGGCTGAAGGTGGCTATCAGCGTTATCTAGATTATTTTCCGCAAATTCTTACTTTAGCTTGGGCAAAAGAAATTGATTTAATATTATTTTTTATATTGCAATTTCTTCTACCAATTGGACTAATACCCGACTTACTTTGGACTATATTTTATAGCCATCATCCAGTTCTGTTTCCCCTCCAGACACTACTCAGCATCATTCTGACAATTGCCTTTATTGCTGGACTTTACCAATTTCAAAATTTACGAGGATGGTCTTTGGTTTGGGCAACAATTCAAGGGTCATTATACATGGTGCATTGGATTCCTGTGATGATTGTGGCCACTTCAAAGATGTGTGTGCAAAAGGAGCGATCGCGCTGGGTAAAAACTGAACATAGGGGAGGAGTTAATTGAAGGAAAAATTATTTAGTAAAACAATATTGTATCCCTAAAAAACCTTAACCGAAACGTATTGGATAATTCGGGTTTAATAAGTAATCAAAATGTCACAGCTTCTAGACATAACCAAGGGTGGTTAATTCGTAGAAGCTGTAATTAAACTTGGCGTTTTTTTGCAGATGAAATGCGATATTAGCTAATTTAATCCATCAGATGCTGCTGTACTTTGGAAACTAGTTCATTTGTCCAGTAGTTGGTGAGTTCGGCATTGGCTGCTTCCACCATTACTCTGATGACTGGTTCTGTGCCAGAAGCGCGAACCAAAATTCTGCCGGAATCGCCCATTGCAGCTTCAGCAAGAGCGATCGCTTGTTGCACAGGTTGGCAATCTTGCCATCCCAAACGGCGATCGCGATCGACAACGCGCACGTTCCGCAATAATTGTGGATAGGTTTGGAAGCTTCGATCTACTAATTCGCTCAAGGGAACACCCGCCTCTTTCACCAAAGATGCTATGTGTAATGCGGTTAACAAGCCATCCCCAGTCACGGCATAGTGACGGCAAAGAATATGCCCTGATTGTTCGCCACCTAGCATTCCCCCAGTGCGCTGCATTTCTGCTTGTACGTATTGGTCGCCAACTGCGGTACGAATTAAGTTACCACCAATTTGCTGCCAAGCTTTCTCAAAGCCTAAGTTGGCCATGACTGTAGATACAATCAAGTTGTCTGGCAATTGTTGGTTTTGTTGTAAGTGTCGTCCCCACAGGTAGAGAATGTAATCGCCGTTTACTTGTCTGCCGGTATTGTCTACTGCTAAGACGCGATCGGCATCGCCATCGAAGCCAAAGCCGATATCGGCGTTGTGTTCTTGTACCGTTGCTGCCAAAATGTCTAAATGAGTGGAACCGCAGTTAACATTAATGCGATCGCCATCTGCTTCGTTATGCAAGCAGATTACCTCCGCTCCCATTTGTGTAAATACTGATGGTGCTAACCCAACTGCGGCTCCCCACGCCAAGTCTAAAACAATCTTCATTCCCTGAAGATTTAGGGCACCGTTTAAGGGTTTTTTCAACGCCGAGCTATAATCTTCCACTAACTCAAAACGTGAGTAATGCCGTCCGCAATTACTGACTCTAGCGATCGGTGATATCTTGCCACGCAGTCCCGCTTCAATTTCTGTCTGCAATATCTGCGGCAACTTCCCACCATTAGCACCAAAAACCTTAATCCCATTGTCTTCTGGAGGATTGTGGCTGGCAGAAATCATCACTCCGCCAATGGCATCACTGATACTGGTGAGATAGGCAACGCAAGGAGTGGGACATAATCCCAAATACCAAACCTCTAACCCCGCTGCTGTTAACCCTGCACTCAAAGCCATTGCCAGCATATCGCTGGAGTTTCTAGAGTCCTGTCCGAGAATGACTGGCCCTACTTGAGTAGCATGGTTACGTAAAACAATCCCCGTCCAAAAACCAACTTGCAATGCTAGAGGCGCATTCAGTAATTCTCCGACTCGTCCGCGAATCCCATCTGTGCCAAATAAGGGATTTGCTGGTAATGGGATTAAATTCAGTCCAAAACTGCTCTCAATCCCTTTGCCCAATCCCTCAACTTCAGAAGTAGAACCCCCAGAAATTCCCGATGTCCGAGTTATAGATGAAACCATATTTTTAAACACTCCACACAATCACAATGAAAAATAAATAGCACTTAAGACTTTATTCAGCAATTTTGACATGCTTTTTCTCTTTAGAAATTCATTCTAGATCGAGCCATCTTTACGTAATAATACTGAATTTTTCTTTCTTGGATTGTAAATCTTTGATAAAATTAGTATTGGTTTTTACTTTATTAGTAAAGTCTCCACATCTTAGCTAATTATTCCTTTTATGCCGACAATTTTTGTTTTGATTTTTATCTGTATTAATTCACACTTTATAATGCTCTTACCAAGCAAGTATGTAATAAATATTACTTTTGGTAAATCGCAAAATTTTTCACCCAAGCTGAGAATGAAAGCAAGATTCAGCTAATAACAACAAAAAATCAAAATACTAAAATCTAAAATTCTGTTCTCTTAGCCTTGTCGCTGTGTAAAAAACTACAAAATCATCGCAGCTTAAAAAATTTTAATATAAATTCTCATCAAATAGTTTTAAGGTAACGTTTTAATGGCCTTTTTAGCCGTTAGTGAATTAAAACTCCGGCAGTAAACTTTTTAAAGTTGAGAAATTTAGCATGAGCAGCAATTTAGCAACCAAATTACGTGTAGGCACTAAGAAAGCCCACACAATGGCAGAAAATGTAGGTTTTGTCAAGTGCTTTTTAAAAGGAGTAGTGGAAAAAAACTCTTACCGGAAACTTGTTGCTAACTTCTACTTCGTCTACTCAGCGATGGAAGAGGAGATGGAAAAGCACCGCCAGCACCCAATAGTTTCTAAAATTAACTTTCCTCAGCTAAACCGCAAGCATAGCCTAGAACAAGACCTAACTTATTACTTTGGTGCAAACTGGAGAGAGCAAATCAAACTATCTCCCGCAGGTGAAGCTTACGTACAGCGCATCCGAGAAATATCTGCTACAGAACCGGAATTGTTAATCGCCCATTCATACACTCGTTACTTAGGTGACTTATCCGGGGGACAAATTCTCAAAAATATTGCTGTTACAGCAATGAATTTGTCTGATGGACAAGGTACAGCCTTTTATGAGTTTCCAGAAATTACTGATGAGAAGGCATTCAAAGCCAAATATCGGCAAATTTTGGATGAATTACCCCTTGACGAGGCGACAACCGATCGCATCGTTAATGAAGCTAACGCCGCTTTTGGCACGAACATGAAGCTATTCCAGGAATTGGAAGGTAATTTGATCAAGGCGATCGGTGTGATGCTGTATAATAGCCTTACACGGCGTCGTACACGTGGTAGTACTGAACTCGTCACAGCTGAGTAATCGTGTTGAGATTGCGGAGTATGGTGTGTGGAATCATAAGTCCAGAAAGCCTGATGAAGGATAATTCATAGATGTTTCTGGCGAAAGAGCGAACAACGCTTAAAATATTTAGGGGCAATAGCCCTGTGACTGCTTTTGATTCGTGAAAGCAAGCATGGGGAAATTGCCCCTCAATTTTGATTGGATTGGGAATTGGCAAGATAAGTATCTAGATTCAGATGCCAACCAAATTTTGGAATAATTTCTTCCCCAGTACACAGTACCTACTACTGTTTGTTAGCGCTCGTGGCTATTCTGCTGTATTTTGTTAAGGTCTTGTACTGCGTTTGGATGATCGGGATTGAGTCTAAGTACTTCTTGAAAAGCAGCGATCGCTTCATCTTTTCTATCGCTGTAGTGAAATATATATGATTACCTATTCTGTAGTAAAGACCAGATATCGGCTTCGGGTCAAATTTAGCTGCGAATGCTTACTTTTTCTTAAGAGGTTAGGTTCTTGTAACTCGCTGAACCGAGAACCGCTATAAGCCAGACTTCTAAGATTAAATGAGAGTTCCCAATATCAAATCTTCTCCTTCAGCGCCTGGTTATTCTGGCTGAACCAGCCTGATAACTAGCAAATATAAAATAATTAAATACTCAGCAAAAGTCGGCAGTATTCCATTTTGGAATATGGAAATGGAATTTAAGTATATCGAGTCACGACATCGAAAAAATTGTCGCGATCGAGTCTGATTTATTAGAAATACGGTAATACGATAGGTTTATGGTATATTACCACCATCAGAAAATTGTCTACTTGTAAACTCAAAGTAGTTTCCAGCCGCTCTCAAGCTTTCGATTTTGACTAAAATTTTGCCCGATCGAGTTTTGGCTGATTTGTTAGCGATGACAAATTAGGCTTTGTTACATCACTTGCAAACTTAGACAAATAACCAAGCAATTTCAATTACAAACGCACAATTATGGTAGATATTAAGTTCGCGTACTGGATTCCCAACGTCAGTGGTGGGTTAGTTGTTAGTAAAATTCCCCAACGCACAGATTGGACTTACGAATATAATGCTCAACTAGCTCAGACGGCTGAAGAAGTTGGATTTGAATACGCTCTAGCACAAGCCAGATTTATCGCTAGTTATGGCGCTGAGTACCAGCTAGAGGCACTTACAACTGTGTCGGCTCTGGCTCCTGTCACCAAGAAATTGAAATTGATTGCAGCAGTTCACCCTGGATTGTGGCATCCGGGAGTAGTTGCCAAAATGGGTGCCAGCATTGATTTTCTCTCTAACGGCCGGTTTGCTCTGAATGTAGTTAGCGGTTGGTTCAAAGATGAATTCACTATATATGGCGAACATTGGTTAGACCATGACGAACGCTATCGTCGTTCAGAAGAATTTATCCGCGTTCTCAAGGGTTTGTGGACTGAGGATGAGTTTCACTTTAAAGGCGACTTTTACCGCATTAACGGCGGTTGGGTGAAGCCTAAACCAATTAATCAGAATCCCCACCCGGAGATATTCCAAGGTGGTAACTCCAAAGCTGCACGGCGCATGGCTGGCCGCGTCTCTAATTGGTATTTCATGAATGGCAACACCATAGAAGGTGTGAAAGAGCAGATTGCAGATGTGTCTGAATTAGCGAGTCTTGAAGGACGCACAATTAAGTTTGGTTTGAATTCCTTTATCATCGTGCGAGATACGGAAGCAGAAGCGCATGAAGTATTGCGCGATATTATTGCCCAAGCTGATGTGGAAGCTGTCAAAGGATTTGGCGAAGCGGTGAAACAGGCGGGATCTTCTACTCGTGAAGGTCAGGGAATGTGGGCGAATTCCAATTTTGAAGACTTGGTGCAGTATAACGATGGCTTCCGATCGGGCTTGATTGGTACACCTGAACAAGTAGCTGAAAAGATTCGCCAGTTCCATGCAGTAGGAGTGGATCTAATTCTTGGTGGCTTCTTACACTACACAGATGATTTGCCAGCATTTGGTAAGACTGTAATACCAATTGTGCGTGAACTTAAAGCTAATCGTCGGACATCTGATGAGTTGGTTGGAGTGTAAACAGGAGGCAGAAGGCAGAAGGTGGATTGTTTATATCTGATTTGGAATCCAGCATTCTGTACCTCATTTAAAAGAATCTACGTATCTCTGCTCAAATAAATATATTTTGCGTTGTCTCATAGTAGTAGCGATTATGAGTCACTCAATCACAATCAAGGAGTTTTACCATGACATCAGTAATTAATACTGACCAGAAAGCGCATATTATTCGGGATGACAAAGAAGCGATCGCGATCGCTCACGAATTAGCGGCTGAGTTTGCTAAGGGAGACTCAGAACGCGACCAAAATCGGCGTTTACCTGCTGAGGAAGTAGAAAAGTTTTCTCAGAGTGGATTGTGGGGAATTACAGTCCCGAAAGAGTATGGTGGTGCTTTTGTATCGAATGCCACATTGGCAGAAGTAGTTAAAATCATCTCCGAAGCTGACTCTAGCCTCGGTCAAATTCCCCAAAACCATCTCTACATGGTGGAAGCAGTCCGGTTGGATGGTACAGATGAGCAGAAGAAGTTCTTCTTTGATTTGGTTCTAGAAGGTAAGCGCTTCGGTAACGCCTTCTCGGAAATTGGCACCAAGTCTGTGAACGATGTGCAGACAAAATTAACACCAGATGGATCTGACTTCGTACTCAATGGACGCAAATACTACTCTGCTGGGGCACTATTAGCACATTGGGTTCCCGTGATTGCCGGTAATCCAGATGGTAAGACAGTGGTGGCATTTGTCGAAAGAGATGCCGAAGGATTAACCCTACTCGATGATTGGACGAGCTTCGGACAGCGTACCACTGCTAGTGGCACTACCATTATTGAAAATGTGAAAGTTAAGGCAGAATACGTGATTCCGCACTACTTAGCCTTTGAGAGGGCAACACCAATGGGTGCGATCGCGCAAATCATCCAAGCCGCCGTAGACGTAGGAATTGCTAAAGCCGCAGTCCGTGACACCATCCACTTTGTTCGCAACTATACCCGCCCTTGGGTTGACAGCAATTTAGAAAAAGGCTACGAAGACCCTCTGACACTCTATAACTTAGGCAATGTCCAAATTCAGGTTCACGCTTCTGAAGCATTGCTGCGTCGTGCAGGCGAATTTCTGGACATCGCCAACGAGTCAGGTTTAGAAGAACCCAAGGTAGTTGAAGCATCAATCGCAGTGGCTGAAGCCAAAGCTTTAGCCACCGAAGCGGCATTATTAGCTACCAACAAGTTGTTTGAACTAGCAGGTACTAAGTCCACATTGGAGGAATTCAACTACAATCGCCACTGGCGAAATGCCCGCGCTCACACACTCCACGATCCCGTGCGTTGGAAATACTACGCTGTTGGTAACTACTTCCTCAATGGTGTCTATCCCCCGCGCCATCCTTGGTTGTAATTGCAGCATTTTCTACTGGGGTGAAGCTTTCAGAATTAACATTTACCAGAATGCTTTACCCTTAAAAAATCCAACATTCTTTAAGTTGATACGATGAGCGTTGCAAACCCAACCCAGAGGCAGAGCATTTGGAAAAGCCAGCCATTTAAAGGACTGCTTTTCATTGCTATAATTGCTGTCATTAGCTATATTTTTGAACTCATCTTTGGTCAAATTATTCAACTGAATTTGGAAACAAAGTTGACTTAGATCACGATGTAAAACTATTTTAAATTCAAAGTTTTCCAGTCAAATTTATAGTTACTTCTCACAATAAGTTATAGGAGAAGTGGTAAAGTATGCAATTAATCGAAACGAAAGAGTCTCAAAATTATCTCGATATAGCTAAGTCTTTAGCACAAGAATTTGCCCAGACGGCTGTAGAGCGGGATACCAAAGGGGGAACACCAAAGCATGAACGCGATCGCTTGCGCCAAAGTAGCTTGCTGAAACTGCTCGTACCCACAGAGTACGGCGGTTTAGGGCAAAGCTGGATTACCGTTCTGCAAATTACCCGCGAGTTTGCTAAGGTTGATAGTTCCATTGCTCACGTCTTTTCTTACCATCATCTAGGTGTAGTAATTCCGCATGTCTTTGGTTCGGCAGAGCAAAAACAGCGATATTACTCCGAAACTATTCACAATAATTGGTTTTGGTGCAATGCCCTTAACCGAATGGCACGCTTGATAAGCGTAAATCCCTGATATTAGTGGCTTTTGGGTATAGGGTGTTGGGTGTAGGCTGAGTGTGTTTAAGAAAATTGAATTTTAGCGCATCAAATAGAACAACATCTTCTTCCAACCCTTAACCCCACACCCTACATCCTACACCCTGCCCTGACTCAGTTTCATCTTTTCTTAGTGCCATTCGCCCTTAACCCTTTAGATAAAAGAGCTACTCTGACACCGGAAAATGATTATTTCCGTCTCAACGGGATTAAAAGCTTTTGCTCTGGCTCTCAAGACTCGGATATATTGCCGATTACTGCCATTCATCAAGAAACTGGTGAATTGAATATTTTGGTAATTCCTACCCAACGGCAAGGCGTTACTGTTCGTGATGATTGGGATAATATCGGGCAACGTCAAACAGATAGTGGTAGTGTTACTTTTGAAAATGTGTTGGTGTACCCTGACGAAATTCTTGGTAGTAGAGACAAACCCAGTCAACCCTTCAACACTATTCGCGCCTGCTTAACTCAATTGAATCTTGCTAATATCTACCTGGGAATTGCCCAAGGAGCATTTGAAGCTGCTAAAGCATATACTGCCACTAATACAAAACCTTGGCTGACATCAGGTGTAGAAAGTGCAACCCAAGATCCTTACATCCTCCAGCACTATGGCAAAATATGGGTTGAACTCCAAGCAGCTAAGAGCTTGACTGAGCAAGCAGGAGAATTACTACAAGCGGCTTGGGAAAAAGAATGGTCACTCACCGCCGAACAACGTGGGGAATGCTCGCTTTGCGTCGCTACTGCCAAAGTTGCAGCGACTAAAGTCGGTTTAGACATTACCAACCGCATTTTTGAAGTTATGGGCGCACGCGCTACTACAGCAAAGTACGGCTTCGATCGCTATTGGCGTAATCTCCGCACGTTCACTCTCCACGATCCGGTAGATTACAAAATTCAAGAGATCGGGAATTGGGCGTTAAATGATGAACTGCCAAAACCTAATTTTTATTCATAAATAATCGGTCTTTCAAGACACGATAAATCGCGTCTCTACATTAGGTTTTGGTATTGAGTTATATCGATTATTTCACCAAGGCTTCGGCGTGAGAACTATTTCTCTGGGCGAAATCATCCTATAATTCAGCAACGTTGAATTTATTTGTTAGAAATTCTTTATTCAGCGATTAAGGTTTTGAGAGCGTCTTGAGCATCAGCATTTTCTGGATCTATTTTTAATGCTTGCCGAAAAACTTCTGTGGCCTCTTGTTTTGAGCTATCACCTTCATCATAGGAAATCTCTCGGCCAAGTTTGATGTAAAGTTCAGCCATTTTGCGACGTGGAATCATATTTGTTAGCGGCTGATAAAAAGCCATGACAGCAGTAAAGCCTTTTTGCTTGTAAAGTGGCAAATTTATATTGGAACAGGTGTCATAACTGCCTTCACCAGTTTTTACCACCTTTTGGCAAATTCCCAGAGCTTCATCTAGATTCTCCTGTTGAGCGAGTGCTTCACTCAATTTACTGTAATAATAATCCGTAGGTTCTTTGGCAACAGCTTGGCGGTAAAGAGCGATCGCTTCTTCTGGTTTTTCTTGTTTCATCAAGATATCGGCCAGTTCTATATATGTTGAAGTCTCAGGTTTGATTTTAATTACTTGGCGGTAAGCAGCGATCGCTTCATTGACGAAGCCACGCTCTAATGAAAGTGATGCCAAACGCTCATAATAGACTTCATTTGTGGAGTCATTTTTATTTGCTTGACGATAGATATCAACGGCTTCTTTATATTCCAGCATGTCACCCAGATAGTAGTAAGCCAGATAACTCTTGGGATCAATTTTCAAGGCCTCGCGGTGAGCAGCGATCGCTTCTTCTCGTTTGCCTAATTTACGCAAGATATTACCTAAGTTGTTGTAATTATCTGCATCCGGCTGAAGTTTCAGCGCTTGACGGTAAGCTAAGAGTGCTTCCTGTGTATTACCAATTTCCATCAGCTGTGAAGCTAAAGTGTAGTAGTAATACGTGCTATTGTCAGGCTCAAGTTTGATAGCTTGACGAAAAGCGGCGATCGCTTCTGTCGGTCGTCCCTTTTTTGCGAGAAAATTACCTAAATTGACATAAATATCAGCACTGGGATTTAATTGCAACGCTTGACGATAAGCAGCGATCGTCTCTGCAATCTTCCCTTGGTTAGATAGGATATCTGCCAGTTTGGCGTAAGCAGAGCTATTTTTGGCATCCCGTTCAATCAAACTCCGCCAAATATTAGCGGCTTCTTCATAATTTTTCACTTCTTCGGCAGATGTTGCTTTTTGTTCCAGCTCCTCTACCGTTTGTGCCGCACTGATTTGAGGAATTAAAGCCAAACCTAAACTCAACAAAAACGGGAATATTTTCAGGTTTACCATAGACTTTCAGCTTAAAATAACTAAGTCAATCTTCAAACCAAGCTTAATCTCAGTATTTAAGTTTGTAACCCGTAAAACTTACCATACTGGGTAAATCAGGCAAAAATATGGCTACGAAAATTCCTGTCACAGTAATCACAGGCTTCTTGGGTAGTGGAAAAACCAGCCTAATTCGCCACCTGCTACAAAATAACGAAGGACGGCGTATTGCCGTTTTAGTCAATGAATTTGGCGAACTCGGTATTGATGGCGAATTATTGAAATCCTGTCAAATTTGCCCCGAAGATGGTGAGGGCGACACTAATATCTTTGAATTAACTAATGGCTGCTTATGCTGCACCGTGCAGGAAGAGTTTTACCCGACGATGCAAGAGTTAATTAAGCGGCGAGATAGCATCGACTGCATTTTGATTGAAACCTCTGGTTTAGCTTTACCAAAACCACTGGTCAAGGCTTTTCGCTGGCAAGAAATTCGTAACGCCGCCACTGTGGATGCGGTGATTACCGTGGTAGATTGTGCGGCGGTTGCAGCCGGGACATTTGCTAGCGATCCAGATGCGATCGCAGCCCAGCGCCAAGCAGATGATAATCTAGAACACGAAACACCCTTGCAAGAACTGTTTGAAGACCAACTTGCTTGTGCAGACTTGGTGGTGTTAAATAAGATTGACTTAGTGGATGCCGAGACAAAAGCCAGAGTTGAGGAATTGATTAAGCAAGAGTTGCCTAGAGTGGTGAAAATTGTCGAGAGCGATCGTTCTCAACTAGACGCATCTATATTATTAGGATTCCAAGCCGCAGTTGAAGACAATTTAGATTCTCGTCCCAGTCATCACGATACCGAAGAAGAGCACAATCACGACGAAGAAATTACTTCCGCTAATTTAATTTTGGATCGTACCTTTGATCCCGAAAAGCTGCAACAGCAGTTGCAAACATTGGTACAACAACAAGAAATTTATCGGATTAAAGGCTTTGTCGCAGTGCCTAATAAATCCATGCGCTTAGTGATGCAAGGTGTGGGAACCCGATTTGATAAATTTTACGATCGCCCCTGGAAACCAGAAGAAGCTAGGCAAACGCGCTTAGTTTTCATCGGGCGTGATTTGAATTCTTCAGAAATAGAATCACAACTTGTAGCTTTATGAGTTAGGAGTTAGGAGTTAAGTATAACTAGTACAATACGGCGGAAGTTTACCTACCTGTAACAAGGATATTTTGCTCTATATCTATCAAATATTATGTGGTTTGGAGCAACTTAAAATGGTAAATTTATTCCGCTATTGTGTATTAGTTAATTTAAAAGGACAAACAATACTAATAAATAAAAGTTCCTAATTTTCACTCTTAACTTATAACTCCTAACTTCTAACTTATACCTTCTAACTTCAACCCTCACTCTTGATTTTGCAAAAATATGACGATTTCTCAAATATTTAATGTTGCCAATCTTTTCGTATTACCATTTTGGGCGTTGATGATTTTATTGCCGAACTGGAAAGTGACACGACAGATAATGTCATCATATTTACCATTTGTGCTGTTAGCAGGGACATATTTATATTTGTTTATTAACAGCATTACTCCAGAAAATGCTCAAGCTTTATCGAATCCTCAATTAGCTGATATTGCGCGATTTTTTGCAGATGAAACAGCTGCGGCAACAGGTTGGATTCATTTTTTAGTGATGGATTTATTTGTCGGTCGCTGGATTTATTGGGAAGGACAGAAAACAGGTGTTTGGACAATTCACTCTCTGGCTTTATCTTTGTTCGCTGGACCGTTGGGATTACTGTCTCACATTTTAACTGACTGGATTACTAAGAGATTTTTCCCAAAGTTTCAGCAGAATGAAAAGGCGACATTAACAGAACAAGAAGTACCATCAACTGGCACATAGCAATAGGGGCACACATCTGTGCGCCCCTACTAATGATAATTGCTAATAGTTTACTTCCCTTACCAATTATCTCATTTTAAAATCATTAACCGTTGCCGTGTCTATAGTCAGCATCTATCCAGCAGCGTGGCAGAACTTCACCTGAAGGAAAAACAAGATTTTGTTTTTTAAAAGTTTCAGGTTGCTGTTCTTCTTGACCTTCTTGATCTTTTGCCTGAACAACATCAGTATTCGGGTCAATTAATTCCTGAATTTCAACAATTTTTACCAATTCGCCACTATCTTTGACTTGTAAAAGCATAGAAATCGCCTCAATAAGTTTGCATGAAAGTTAAGAGCAAGTTTAAGATAAACTCATTCTCGTCTCAACCAATTTAGAAGGTCGAGATTCCTTAATTGTTAAAGGAAATTTTTACCAAATATAAACACATAAATTACACGAAATTCATTTATGTGTCTCTGTGGTTTTTATTTTTATAAGATTGATAGAACAAATTAATTCTCAATTCAGCATTGCAAATTTAATCGGGGAATGCTGACCGAGAAAATTGTCTAATTCAAATAATCTTGGTTATAGATATTAGATTTCGCGTTGATATTTTTCTAAAATATCAACTAATGTTACTTGACATTGCAGTGGCAGTAAATTACTTAAAGGAAGTTCGCTTCTACCGCCGCCAATTTTTACTGGAATTGATTTCAAGACTTTTAAAACTCGATCTTCACTTACATTGTTGGAAGTAATTAAGGGATACAACTGTTCCGCAACAAGGGTGTGCAGTTTGGCATTAGATAAGTAAAGATGCCATTTGGCAATGTCTATATAGACATTTTCGCCAATTTCAGCTGCTAGGGCCTCTAGTAATTCTGTGGTGTTAGTCTTAGCCATAAAAATAACCCTACATTAAGAAAAAGTGCGAAATCTCAGGCTTTTTTACATTATGGCTCAATTAACAGGCTAATCCTACTACCAGAGGTTACAATCGCCCCAGCATGAGTAATCCATCTTCAGGTGGATTTTGGTGGAGTTCCGGTGTAGTTAGCGATCGCACTAATATAAATCAGATGTGCTAACACTATTCCCGTCCAACTTAACGTTACCAAAGGCAGCCACTCCCAGGTAGTGTCTTTCAAAATGTGGAAAAACCACAACCCGGAATTAATACAAGCAGCGATCGCCACATGGATGGCAAAATTCATCCGGTCATCTATCTTGCGGTAATCAGGGTCTTTGCGATCGGGTTTGCGAGGCCAACGAGGAGGCATAAATATTTGTTACAGATTTAAATACACCCTACTCATTCTAAGGTTTTTAGTGCAGTCGTTGCTATTAGACTTCTAGAAGCAGTCATAATTGAATTGGAAGCCAAGCACAGCTGGGTTAAAACCTATGACTATCTTTGAGCAAATAGATCCCGATCTCCTCTATCCAGATAGCGACGGCAAACCAATGGCAGACAATACAGAGCAATATCGTTGGATTGTCCTGATTAAGGAGAATTTAGAGATTCTGTTTGCTAATAATGACAATGTTTTGATTGCAGGAGATTTGCTGTGGTATCCTGTCCGTTCTCGGCTGATTACACCGACTGCACCTGATGTGATGGTTGTCTTCGGTAGATCAAAGGGAAAACGTCGTTCCTATCGTCAGTGGCAAGAAGACAATATCCCGGCGCAAGTAGTCTTTGAGATTCTTTCTTATAGTAATGATACCAAGGAGATGGAGCGTAAGCTGGAGTTCTATGATACCTATGGTGTTGAAGAATACTATTTATACGACCCTGAAAGTTTTCAACTAGATGGCTGGTTGCGGCAAAACAACCATTTGAATAAGCTATGGCAAATGGATAGTTGGCTCAGTCCCCGTTTGGGAATTAGATTTCAAACTGGGCTTGGAGAGTTAGTAATTTACCGTCCAGATGGACAGAGATTTTTGAATTCCTTGGAACTCAATCAACGGGTAGAACAGGCTGAGTTATTGGTAGAACAAGAACGTCAACGCGCTGAACAAGAACGCCAACGCGCTGAACAGTTAGCAGCATATTTGCGTAATCTCGGCATCGATCCTGATAATCTTCCGTAATTGGGGAGTGGGGAGCAGGGGAGCAGGGGAGCAGGGGAGCAGGGGAGCAGGGGAGAGGTTGCAGTAAGTTTAGTTTTTCCCTCTGCACCTCTGTACTTCTGCCTCTTGTGTCCAATGCCCAATGCCCAATGCCCAATGCCCAATAGCTAACTTATTGCTCTACCGACGAATAATCTCCTGATTTCCCGCCACTCTTACTTATTAAACGAATCGATTCAATTTGAATCGACTTTTCTAAAGCTTTTGCCATATCGTATAAAGTCAAAGCAGCGACAGAAACGGCAGTTAAGGCTTCCATCTCTACACCGGTTTCAGCTTTGGTTTTGACTGTGGCTTGAATTTGATAACCCGGTAGTTGGGGATCGGGTGTGATTTCGACTGCGATTTTTTGCAAAGGCAACGGATGACACAGAGGAATTAAAGTGGCTGTTTGCTTGGCTGCCATAATTCCAGCCAATCTTGCAGTTGCCAACACATCCCCTTTTGGGACATTTCCGGCTTGAATGGCAGCGAACGTGGCTGGCAGCATTCGCACATTGGCAGCGGCTACTGCTTGGCGAATGGTGGGTGCTTTATCAGACACATCAACCATCTGTGCCTGTCCTTGGGGATCTAGATGGGTTAAGTTGGCAAAATTAGCTGGAAAATTATCTTGCGCCATTTGGTTAGAACGTGTTAATATAGATTGTCGGTGAGGGCGTGTAGCTCAGTGGACTAGAGCACGTGGCTACGGACCACGGTGTCGGGGGTTCGAATCCCTCCTCGCCCGTTTTGAAAAAGTTAAGAGTTGAAAGTTAGGAGTGATGAGTTAAATTTCATCGCTCCTAACTTTTAAGTTTTTCAAAGCGTAAGCATCTGGAGCTAGACCTAGTGCAAAGCGCAGTGAGTTGGATAAGTTTTTGCTCGAACGGGTGAGGAAGAGGATAAGTGCTAGAGAAGTCATCGCAGCACCGTAGCCAAACATATCGCGGTAGCCTACAAGTTCTGCAATAATACCCAAAAGAGGAGCAGCGATCGCAATTCCTAGATCGAGTCCGGCTATGCAGATAGCAAAAATTTTCCCCCGTTCTTGCGGCAGCGAACGGTCTGCCATCATCGTAATCATCATCGAGATCAGTGTACCACCACCAGCACCTTCAGCGATCGCAGCCAGTAAGAAAACGATCGGGCTGTAAGCCTGCCACAGCAGTATTAACGCCAAAACGTAGCAAAAAATCCCAAAGGTAATAAACAAACCACGCCCAAAGCGATCGCTTGCCTTGCCAGCAAATATCCTGATACTAAAACTAGAAATTGCCGCAGCTGTAAAAAACAGTCCACCATTGAAGTCTACCTCAGTGGATTTGAGGAACAACGACACAAAAGTATGTACAGCACCAAGAGACAAACCAACCAGCAACATAACTAAAGTTGGAACTCTCACCCGTGGACTGACCAAAATTTGCCAAAATTTGCGATCCTCTCCCTGAGTTTGCTCCTGCGTTTGCACTGGCGGATTCGTAACTTGTAAAATCTCCAAGAGGGCGACAAAACCCAATTCGGCGGATAACAGAAATAATATTCCGTAACCACTTGTAGCTTCTAAATACCCACCTAAGGCAGGGCCAATTGCTAAACCAATGGGAGTTGCTAGGGTCATGTACCCAATGATTTCACCACGAGTTTGGGCGGGCGCTAAATCTGCAACTAAGGCACTGTAGCCAGTGGTAAAAGCAGCAACACTAATGCCGTGAAAAATCCGCACTAGGATCAATAACCCAATTGATTTGGTTGCCAAGTAACCAAAGGGTGCGATCGCAGCTACGATCGTACCAATCAACAAGACAATTTTGCGACCGCGTTCATCGGCTAACCGTCCCAGCATTGGGCGAGATAGCAATAACCCAATGGCGAAACTGCCCATCACAATCCCAATTTCTTGCTTGCTTGCGCCCACATCATCGATGTAAAGCGGTAGAGTTGGCAAGAGCGAAGATATGCTCGACCAGAATAATAAACCTGCCGTAAATAAAATCAGCAGGTTACGCCGCAGTTCGGCATTAAATGTATTAAATGCTTTCAAGGTAGATGCAATTTAACTAGTTTTTTGTCCTTTGTCCTTTGTCATTTGTCATTTGTCCTTTGTCTAGAGTCAACCAATATTTACTAATGACCAATGACTAATGACTAATGACTTATGACTACTATTGTTACGCTACTTAACATTTTTTGCTACCACCTCTCGCACGCGATAGATAGGCCGTCCTTGGGATTCGTGGTATGTACGCATGAGCAATTCTGCTAAAAGTCCGAAGCAAAACAACTGTACTCCGGTTAGTAGCAGGAGAACTGCTAAAATCAGCAGAGGGCGATTGCCAATCATCTCACCTAAAGCCAATTTGACGAAAGTCAAGTAAATTCCGATCGCAGTACCCGAAAACATTGAAATCAAGCCCAACAGCCCAAAAACGTGCATCGGACGGGTAAGGAATTTTTTCATAAACAGAATGGTTAACAAATCCATCAATACCCGGAATGTCCGCCAAATTCCATATTTACTACGACCAAAGCGGCGGGCGTGATGACGTACAGGTATTTCGGTAATTCTAGCTCCTTCGATGTACGCCAAAGCAGGTAAAAATCGATGTAACTCCCCGTAGAGATTCATATCTGCCAAAAGTTCTGAACGATAGGCTTTCAGCGAACAGCCATAGTCATGAATATTCACGCTAGTGGTGCGGCGAATTAGCCAATTGGCAATTTTGGAAGGAAGTAACCGATTTACAGCACCATCTTGGCGTTTTTGCCGCCAACCACTCACCAAATCGTAACCCTCATCCAGCTTTGCCAATAACATGGGGATATCAGCGGGATCGTTCTGGAGATCGGCATCTAAAGTAACGATCGCTTTACCGACTGCATAATAAAATCCAGCAGCCATCGCCGCAGTTTGTCCGTAGTTGCGACGCAAAATCACCGCTTTTAAATCAGTGCGGATTTGCGCCTGTTCTTTGAGAAAATCCCCAGAACCATCTGTAGAACCATCATCTACACAAATGATTTCATAATTTACCTGACTAGAAGATAAAGTAGAGGCGATCGCTTCTAGTAAAAGCGGCAAACTCTCCACCTCGTCATGTATTGGTACTACCACCGAAACATCTGGGACAATTGCTGAAATCGCCCCATTTTCCTCACTACTCCTTTCGGAAACCAACCCACTCCTCATAAGCCTCAGCGCCCTCAGCGTCTCTGTGGTTCGTAACTCTTCAAAACTCTACCAGCACCTCGCAGCTGCTGATAATACGACTGACTAACCGCATCTCCCTGTTCCGAGAGAATATCAATTCCGATCCCATTCCGCCCCTGCTCTTTCCCAGAACTATGGATATAATAACCATCCGCCAAATAAAGCCCGACATGGGTGGCTTTTTGACTAGTTCCAAAAAATACCAGATCCCCGGCTGCTAATTCTGCAATCGTAATTGGTTGAGTGAATCCTTCCTGTTGATAAGCATCTCTAGGTAGCCAAATACCCACTGAAGCAAACGCCGCTTGCATCAACCCAGAACAGTCATAATTTGGCCCAACCGTACCACCCCAAAGATAATAATTTGATTGTTGCATCGCTTTTTGGGTAAAGGCGATAATCTCTGCTAGGAGTTTTTTAATCTCCGATTCAGAAAATGTTGCAGCCTGATAAGGTACAGTAGCAGATTGTAATGAATCAAAATCTGAAAGAGATAGCCATCCTGGATAGTCATCTTCACATAAATACACCTCAACCGCCGAATTTTGATGATTTGATGTTACCCACAAATGTCGCCCAGATGCGGCTTGAGTTGCTAAACGCGTACATTCAGGAGAATCATATAAATTCAGGTCAGCTAAACACTGATACTCCCCTGATTTTGGATTTTGGACTTCGGCTTCGCTCAGTCGAACCATTTTGGATTTTAGATTAAAGGACATTATCAGAGAATGATTTTTTTTAATAAAGACGAACAACTCGAAAATCTTGGTAATGGCATTTTAGATGCAACTTGGGCAGCATTTCCGACCTTAGCACGTAACCAAATTGCCTTGACTTGGGTTGTTTACGATCCACCAGTGCGAGTAAATACTGGCGGGGCGCTAACTCCCAACGCTTTTTGGGATCATCCAGTTCGTGGTTTCACTTATCGCGGTGTTGAGCGGATTTATCCTGCTAGTATAGTCAAGCTATTTTACCTGGTGGCGGTAAATGAATGGCTAGAAAAAGGCATGAGTCAAACTTCCAAGGAGTTGGAGCGAGCCTTGCGGGATATGATTGTCGATTCTAGTAACGATGCTACCAGCTTGGTTGTGGATATTTTGAGTGGCACCACATCAGGGCCAGAATTACCAATCGGCCCCTTTGAAACCTGGAAATATCAGCGTAATATTGTTAACCGCTATTACCAATCCTTGGGTTGGGAAGAAATGGAGACAATAAACGTCTGTCAAAAAACTTGGAGTGAGGGCCCTTATGGACGAGAACGGGCATTCGTGGGAGAGTTACTGGAAAATCGCAATATGTTGACCACAAATGCGATCGCTAGGTTACTGCATAGTATAGTAGGTGGAGTGGCGGTTTCAAGTGCGCGATCGCAAGCTATGATGGCTTTACTCAAACGTCCTCTCAACGATTTGCCCACTGACAGAGAGGAAGATCAGGTAACAGGTTTTTTAGGCGGTGGACTCCCTGAAAATGCTCAAATTTGGTCAAAGGCAGGTTGGACAAGTCAAGTTCGCCATGATGCTGCCTATATTGAGTTACCAGGACAGCGCCCTTATCTCTTAGTGGTATTTACTGAAGGGAAAGCGCAGGCTAAGAGTCAGGCTATTTTGCCCTTTGTTTCTAAATTAATTGCCGATGCGATCGCTAGTCTATAATCCACTCCTATGAACTTAGGTGCAATCGGCAGTTATAAACCTCGTCTACACAGGCAAAACCGACCTCCGTGGGTTCAAACCCTCAATTTTTTGAGTACAGCTTTGCGTAAAATCATAGCGTTTTTAATGCAAGGGGACGCATTGGCATTGTCAGTCGATGCATTGGTATTGTCAGTCGATGCATTGGCATTGTCAGTCGATGCATTGGCATTGTTAGTCGATGCATTGGCATTGCCAAATTTAATTCGCTACGAATTAATGAAATGCTGTACTTAGTCCGCGGAGGCAGACTTTGTTTGTGTAGCTGCGAATTCCATTGCCTTGGCTATTTCAACTTAAATTCATCAAACTTCAAAACTTCCGAATCAGGCTTGCGAGTATCAAAGCGATAACTACTTATCGTACCCGTCCCCGTATCAAAGATACTGAAAACTGTAATATCATTACTCGCAATATAAGGCATCGGCTTTCCATCTTCACCAAGCATTGGGGCAATTGTTGGCACTATCGGTTCTAACCCATTGGGATCGCCAAGCTTAACATAATCCTCTTGATATCCAATTGGTACTTCTCGCTTTCTATCACCCCAAGCAGCGCCGTAACTATTACCTACATTAGATGTTTCTAGAAAGTGCATTCCACTGGGACTAACAAAGCGGTTCCACAAATGGGAATGCCCATAAAATACTAATTGCACATTAGCTGCTTCAAGTATTGGGACAACATCGCGGATAATATAATCTGCGTCTTTGGGATACTCGTAACGCACTGCTTTGATATTGCCGCCATCCCGTTCAATTATCTGTAATGGTTCTGTATAAGCAGGAACTATATTATCACCCAAAGTATGGGGTGGGTGATGGAACATCACAACTTTGTATTTTGCTTGTTGAAACTCAGGGCTGTTAAGTTCCGACTCTAGCCAATTATATTGCTTGCTGCCTTTAGCAATTGGCTCATAAATCACTTGTCCATAACCCCAATCCTCAGGATTATTTAAATCCTTTTCTGCTTCTCGATATCTACCTTTAAACTTTCCATCTAATTTGGGAGTTCGCCACATATTCGTAGCGTACAGTACCACCAAACGCGTATCACCAAAACTAACTGCATAATACCTTTTTCCACCCTCTTTACTTTTTGGTAAAGAGAAAATCTCTTCGTAGGTATTAGTATTAAAAGAATTATCGATTAAAGATTTCTCTGGGTAGATTTTTTGAGCGACGGCACGGGGAATTGTATCATCAAATTCATCATTTAAACTTCCCGTCCTGGCAAAGCGCCCCATCACCTCATGATTGCCAATGCAAGTAAACATGGGTGTATGTTGAATTATTTGTCCACCAGTGTAGGTTATCTTAACACCGTCGTGCGTCATTTCATATTTAGCACGACCTTGTAAACCAGGAAACAACGCACTACCACCATTATCATCAAACCATTCTGAGGCGCGATCGCTAACATTGACCAAATCACCAGCAAACCACACGCCATCAACTCGCCCCACTGTTTCTACCACCTTTTGCAGATTTGCCGCTGTCATCGGCTTTAATTGATGATCTGAGGTCAGTAGAATTTTAAGTGGTGTATCTGATTTGGGAGTAGCTGCAAGGCTGAAAACATCACTGTCAACACTTTTGCCCTCTTCTTGCACACTTGTAACACGATAGTTAACCCGCACACCAGGAGTTAACCCAGTTACCTCAGCCTCATGTCGCCAAATGTCCCGTTGGACGGGTTTTTGATAAACTTGTCCGTCTTGGGTTTGGTTTGCAACTCTTGATTGTTGGTCTTCACGCGTGCGACTGAGTTTGGTAGTACTTGCCCTAGCAGTTTGTTTGAGATTTTCGCCGTAGGTTACTGTGTGATTAACACCAGCAAATTCAGTAAACCAAACTACTTGCACTGAAGTTGCAGTTGGCAATTGCAAAAATGGGTCGGTGAGCAGTTGGGGTGCTGATGTCATAATTGTTTGCCCAAATGAACGCACACCTACCAGAGTAAAGCATATAACAAGCACAAGCATAACTACTGAGGAAATTTTTCGGCGGCTTTTGCGTCTGAGCATGAGTAACACACCAAATTTTAGGGTAATCACCGACTGAAGGCATTTTATCAAGGAAGGCAGGAGGCAGAGGGCAGGAGGCAGGAGGAAAATATAAGAAATGTGTGCAAAATCCCGAACAATTACTCCAGCAGCTACCGGATTTATTAAAACGTCAGCAGCAAGTAAACCAGATAGGGCAATTAGTTGCTAAATTCAATATCAGCGTGAGTAATTAAAAGTGGAAATACAAACTTTTTCACAACTACTAATTTTTGGCTCTTTTATCGGATTAGTTGGTTGGACTATTACCAATCAAATTGGAAAAACTGAAATTCAAGTTAAAAGTCATGAAGATTGGTTGCTTGATGGTACAGGGCTAATGATTCAAGGAATTTTGATTCCCTTATTACAAGCTACTTTCGTTTTTTGGCTTTATCAAAATTTATTACCAACTCAGCAAGGAGATTTAAAATTATCATTAATTCCGAGTTTTCTTATCAGTTTTGTTGTGGTTGATTATTTATATTATTGGAATCATCGTTTATTACATACAAAATCTTTCTGGAAGATTCATCAAGTTCATCATACTGTTACTCAGATGGATGTATTAGGAACTTCTCGCAACACACTTTGGACAAGTTTGTTAATTGTTTATTTATGGATACACACTTTATTTTTGTATCTTTTAGCCGATCCAACAGGTTATGTACTTGGAGTAAGTCTCACTTCTGCCTTAGATTTATGGCGACATAGCCGCTTGATAATTCCTGAAAATAGCTGGTTTTATCAATTTTTATCTTCTTGGTTAATCTTGCCACAGGATCATGCTTGGCATCATTGCCGTGAAATCCACAATTATAACTATGGGGCTAATCTAAAAATTTGGGATAAGTTACATGGGACATATTATGAAAGCAAAAAAATGCCATCTATAATCGGAATTTCTAGCTCATTAAACTTGTTCCAAAAACTTTTATTTCCATTTTCATGACTGTTATAAGTAAAATTCTTTTGTTTTTTCCCGCCTTTGTATTATTGCTAGCTGGGGCAGCAATAGTTTATCTCGCCTATTCACCCAACATCTTCAGCATTCTGGGAGTATTCCTTTCTATTTATGGGCTACCAGTGCTAGTTTACCGCTTGCATGAATGGGTTTATCCTGTGCGGGAAGGTATTAGTTATCTACAAAATAAAGAATATAACTCCTGGTGGGGTAGTCATCAAATCCAAGTAATTTTTATTGCAATTCCAGTGTTGGAAGCAGTGCTGCGGTTGATTCCAGGGGTGTTTTCCTGTTGGTTGCGATTGTGGGGTGCTAAAGTGGGGCGAGATGTATACTGGACACCAGGTTTAGAAATTGCCGATCGCAGTTTATTAGAAATTGGCGATCGCGTCGTTATCGGGCATGGTGTTGGTATCTATTCTCACATCATTAAACCCCGCAAGCAAAATTTAATGTTGTATGTCAAAAAAGTCAAGATCGGCAGCAATGTTTTTGTAGGAGCCGGATCTCACCTTGCTCCTGGTGTAGTCATTTGTGATGGTTCTTATTTACCAGCAGCCAGCAACATTTATCCTAATCAAAAGGTGCAATAATGCGTCCGATTATTCAGCTTTTTGGGCAAATTCTCGCACCAGCGGCGAGGCGATTCGATCGAGCTTTAGATAACCCAGAGTTAACGCAGACATCTGTACAAAAGGAGATTTGCGATCGCCTAATCAAAAGTGAGTATGGTAAAACTTTGGAGATTCATTCTGTAGACGATTGGCAGCGCGTACCAATTGTAGATTATGATACACTCGAACCTTACTTAAATCAAAACCAGCAGCAAATTTCCCTTACACCAGAACCGATTTTGTTCTACGAAAAAACCTCTGGTAGTAGTGGAGCAGTAAAATGGATTCCTTATACTCAATCTTTGCGGCGATCGTTTAATCAAATGTTCTGTGTATGGGCACACGATCTGATTGTACATGGCCCGAGATTTTCTACAGGCAAACTTTATGCTTGTATCTCGCCGCAATTAAATGTAGATGATAGCCAAACTTTACAGAACGATCTAGATTACTTAGACGGCTGGTTACGTTGGTTTTTGCGTCCTTGGTTGGTGATGCCAAATAAACTTAATCGGCTGCATAATGCGAATGTATTTAAACATCAATTGGTTTTGGCATTATTAGAGGCTGAAAAACTAGAAATTATCTCTATTTGGAGTCCTAGTTTTCTGCAAGTACATTTAAAATATATTCAAGAAAATCAAGATTTATTGCGAAGAGAATTACACAACCGGATTTCACATCATCGGCTGCAACTCCTGTGCGAAAGTAATATTCCCTGGATGCAACTCTGGCCAAATTTGAAGCTGATTTCTTGCTGGGATAGTGCCAATGCAGCAGATCGAGCGCAAGGATTAAGATCGCAATTTCCAGGTGTATTAATTCAAGGGAAAGGACTACTCGCAACGGAAGCACCAATGACGATTCCGTTGATTGTCGCTGGGGGATGTGTGCCGGTTCTCGATGAACTGTTTTTCGAGTTCGAGGATGATGCTGGTTCGCTGTATGGTTTACACGAACTCAACATTGGCAAGGAATACAAGATAATTTTATCGCAAAAAGGGGGTTTGTATCGTTATCGAATTGGCGATCGCATCCGGGTAACTCATTACTATCGCCACACTCCCTGTTTAGAGTTTCTCGGACGACATCAAGCCATTAGCGATTTAGTGGGCGAAAAGTTGCAAGAAACCTTTGTCAATAATGCTCTTATTAAGTTGAACTTGCAAGAAACTAATTTTAAAAGTTTGATGCCGATTGCCGATCCTCCGCACTATATTCTATTATTAGATTCGGCAAAAGAAACCCCAGAAATTATCGCTCAAAAACTCGATCTGGCTCTATCAGAATCGTATCATTACAAAAGAGCGCGAGCCATCGATCAACTCGCACCACCACAGGTTTTAATCTCTAGTCAAATTCCTGAAATATTAGTTTCCCATCGTATCCGCACTGGAAGTATTTGGGGAGGTATTAAGCATCCAATTCTGGCAACATCACCCATTAGCACTGAGCTTTTACAAGAATTGAAGTTGAACATTGCCCAAAAATAGCTCAATACGGTTTTGTTAAGGTTTTTTGATGAAAATTTTAGATCGCAAATATGGGACAAATCGCCGTCAACACGAAAAACTAATTATTGTAGAGACGGCGATTCATCGCGTCTCTCACCTTAATGTGTTCATTTTTAATTTTTAATTTTTAATTTTTAATTCCGCCTTGCGGTACTAATCTTTTAAAATTTGATTAAATATTTAGCGCGATTCTAATTTAGCAACTCGTGCCTCTAATTTATTAACTTGTTGCTTCAATTCAATCACCAAAGTTGCAAGCCGATCGAACATCGGATCTTGCTGTGATAAGTTCCTTCTAGAACCAGTTGACTGTCGTGGGGTAAGTGTTGTTCTTGAAGATGGAGACTGGCGAGTTCTACCTAGCTGAGACTCTAACTGATTTAACCGCGACTCAACACGATTCAAGTCCGCTTCCAGATTGTAGATGCGGGACTCTACTTGCTGCGATGAGGCAGTTTGAGAAAAAAAACTGCCCCAAAGAATTGTTACTAAAATCCCGGCGATTACTAGCACCTTGATTTTTTTCATACCAATAGCTGACTTGTTAGAACAGTCTATCTAACCAAACTTTGTTGGGATAATTACAGACTAAAAGTCTGTAGATATTTCATCTCTTATCTGGTTGTAAGTTAGAAAATAAACTCTGCCAATCGATAGAGTTGACAGTATTTTCTCCCTGTTTAACCTCAAATGTGACGTTAGAAGCTTTTTCTAGTTTTAACGCTTGTACGCAAAGTTCTGCCACATCCTCACGACTGATTTTGCCCCTAATATTATCACCTTGCTCAAATATTAATTCCTTACCTCCTGCGTCTTCAGTTAAAGCACAAGGTCTAATAATTGTATAAGGAATTCCGCTTTCTCTTAAACTATCTTCTCCCTTCAACTTCCAAGTTAAAATTCCTCCCAATTGCTCATTTAATTTCACTGCTGGCGGTTCTTCATCTAAATTAATGCCAGGACGACCGGGACGAGTGACACCTGCTGAACTGACGAGAATAAATTGTGGTAAAGTTGCCCCCCCATAAGCTTTAATTGATTCCATCTGAAAGGTAAAACTACCTGGGGAAAATTTCGGATTTAAAGCGCCATCATGTTCAAATTTGCTCAACATCAGTTGGATTGAGCAAATTCTACTTTGCTCAAGTGGCGGCGCATCTTTGACAGTTTTTGCTCGAAAGACGGGAATCAAATCCGCAAAGGGAATGTGAATATCTATCCAGGTATTAGCTACGGTATCGAAAGAATAGCTATAGCCAATACCATCCCATGTTGTATCTGTCCGTAGAAATATTTTATAGCGTTGACCATCACCTTTGACACGCAATTTCACACCTTCATAACTAGATAAGTTGAAAGGTGGATCAAAATTCTTCGTTCTGACAGAAACAAATCCGCCAGAGTTAGCGGTGGAGACATTACCCGCAAATAAAGCTGTATTTTCTACTAATTGGATATTACTGGCACTCACGCCACCCATGACAACATCATCCAGCGCTCCCCAGTTATCCTTTAATTCTGCTGATGGCTTGGTGAAATCAAATATTAGTTTTTCCTTCGCTTGGGGTAGATATTTTGCCGCAGCTTGGACTAAGTTTTTCACTCCTTGATATTCTACATTTTCGGGAGTGTCACCAACAATTTCTGGCTGGTAAAATTTCACACCTTGATAATATTTGGCTCTATCTGCTGTGTCTCCCTCAACTGGTTGTACGCGTACTGCTGTGCAACAAATTACAGCTTGGATATCAGCCATAACTAAAGGAGTTAAAGTTTCTGGTTGCGTGATATCCGCAACTACTAAATCGATATCATTACCAAGAATTGACCGCGCTTTGTCAATATCTCGAACTAGAGCGCGAACTTTATAACCTTGTTGGAGCGATCGCTGGACGACTCGTTTACCGACACCACCTGTTGCACCTGCTACTAATATTACACCCACCTTTCTTCCTCCATTGGGTCTATATTGATTATCCTTAGGACGACCTTGGATTAATTGCTGTACCCAGTTAAGGAAAGGAATTACCTCAAAGTAAGTCAGGGTTTCGATAAACCTGCCTAAGTCCCATTGAGAACGATTTTTGTCAGTCATATTTGCGTCCTCATAACTTTATTCACTCTAACAATTTTGGAGGAAGTGTCGTTCAATTACTTGAAAAGCGCTGTAATTTATTCAGCGCGCAAGAGTATCTAAAACAGGGTATGGGATGTAGGGGAAAGACGAAATGGTAAGCTGAGATTGTAGTTATTTCTGACAACAGGCATAAATTACTATCGCTACCAGAGCAGTAAAGCAGGCAGAATATAGCTTCCGGGCAATAATGCAAAAACTCCTTTTTAATGACAAAGATAGATTTAAAGCCCAGGCCCTATTCCTTGGTAAAGGTATTAATTTACAGACGCTGGAGAATTACGTTTCCTTGGCGAGTATGCCAGTATTGGTTAAAGTCGGTGAGGAAGGGTACGCAGTATTGCTGGCCTATGGTGCAGTTGTCCTGTTTAACCTTGAGCCTGTAGAAAAAGTAGCCTTTTTGAGCAAACTATCTTCTCAAATTAGCGGCCCTTTTGCCGACCCGGAAACAGAAGAGGTGGAAGTTCATCTCAGTATTACAGAGAGTGAACGAGCTAAGGAAGGAAAAATTTTACTGCATGAATTGAGTATAGAACGCTTGCAAATAGTGGCTGATATTCTCGCCAAGAGTGTTGTACTGTCTCACTATGAAACCAGCCTAGCGACTGTATTCGATCAAATTGAACCATTTGCAGCTAGTCTCCAGCGTGAAAACAGGAGTAGACAACAAAGCCGGGAATTACTGCGTCAACTTGGGACTACCCTATTAGTTCAACATAAGATTGTGGGTCAAGTAGAAATTATCGATAAGCCGGAGTTACTCTGGGAATCTCCACAGCTAGAAAACTTATATCTGCGCTTGGAAGATGAATACGAAATCCGCGAGCGTCACCATGCGCTGGAACGTAAACTAGAGCTAATTGCCCAAACCGCCCAAACGGTGCTGGAGTTCATGCAGCATAGCAGTAGTCAGCGAGTAGAGTGGTATGTGGTGATTCTAATTGTGGTAGAGGTTTTACTATCACTGTACGATATCCTTTTCAAAGGCTAAAGCTAAATTTAGGGTTGCGCTGGCGAGGGAGCGATCGCAACTACTTAAAATTCAGTGCGAGAAATCGCTCCTCATATCAATTCTGTATGATGTGGGGGAAAATAGCCCCAACAACCCTTGGGTAAAAGCCCCGTCTTTTAAGGCGATTGCACTGGTCGGGGTTTCAAGCCCCTATCAATGCCGTCCTCACTAGACCACACCCTATCCCCTACACCCTTCTTCTTTACCACTACCCAGCAATGTTCTTGCAAACTTACTGACAAACTGGAATACGGATTTGAAACTCCGCTCCCTCGCCGGGTTCTGAAGTGCAAGAGAGTGAACCACCATGTTTTTCGGTAACGATTTGATAGCTAATCGACAAGCCCATACCTGTTCCTTTACCCACAGGTTTTGTGGTGAAGAAAGGATCGAACAGGCGACGGCGAACAGGCTCTGGTATACTCATCCCATTGTCTGCAATCCGAATTTCGACTTGCTGGGCGTCAACTTGTTCAGTGTGAATAGTAATAGTTGGAATTTTTATTTGTCCTTGATTGTCTGTTAATGACTCTTCTAAAGCATCGATCGCATTACTCAACACATTCATAAATACTTGATTTAGCTGCCCTGCATAGCATTCCACTTGGGGCAAATTACCGTAGTGTTTAATAAGCTCAATAGCGGGACGATCTGACTTGGCTTTGAGGCGATGTTGCAGAATCATTATGGTACTATCAATGCCCTCATGAATATTAACAGCTTTAATTTCGGCTTCGTCCATGCGTGAGAAAGTTCGCAGAGAAGCGACAATTTGCCGAATCCGGTCTGCCCCAACCCACATAGAAGACAGTAGCTTCGGCAGGTCTTCTAGCACGAATTCTAGATCGATCGCCTCTGCTTCTTCCTGAATCTCTGGATGGGGAGATGGGTAATGCTTCTGATAAAGTTCCAGCAGTCTTAGCACCTCTTGGGTGTAACTGTTGGCATGGGTCAGATTGCCAAAGATAAAATTGACTGGATTGTTGATTTCGTGAGCAACCCCAGCTACCAGTTGTCCCAAGCTCGACATTTTCTCGGTCTGCACAAGTTGAGCCTGAGTCTGTTGTAGTTTATACAGAGATTTTTCGATTTGTTCGGCTTTTTCTCGCTCTCGCGTTTCGGATGCTTGCAAAGCTGCATTTTTAGTTTCGAGTTCTTGTGATTTAGCTTCTAGTTGTTCCGAGTAAGCTTGCAGGTTGGTGTAAAGACGGGCGTTGTCGATCGCGATCGAAATTTGTGCTATCAACAGACTCAGCACATTTACCCGTTCTGGGGTAAAAGCACCAGAAATGAGATTATTTTCCAGGTAAATAATACCAGTAAACTTGCCAGAGTGAATCAGCGGCAAACACAAAATTGATTTGGATTGGTAAGTGGTGATATAAGCATCAGCCACAAAACGGGAGTCTTTAACAGCATTGTCTAAAACCAGATTGTTTCTAGTTCTTTCCACATAGTTGCATAAGGCAATCGGGAGTAAGGGTGAATTAGTTTTATCCTCTGTGTTGACAACAACACTAACCTCTTTACCTATAACTATTCCCGTCGCTTCTAACATCCATTGATTCTCGTGCTTGGCAATAAAGTAACCTTGTTGAGCGCCAGCATTTTCGACGACAATCTTCATCAATTTTTCGAGCAACTGAGTTAGCACCATTTCTTCTGACAGCACCTGTGCAGCTTTCATCACTGTCATAAAATCGAGAATGTGAGCGCCTCCAGTAGTCGTAGAGCTTGTTTGAAGAGTGTGTAGGTAATTCGTTTCTATTTTTTCTGTATTTGACCGCAAAATTAATTGCGGATAGCGTGTTTCTAAATCTTTGACTTTAGCAACAGCACCCCAATGGCTGTAGGCGTAGTAAGCATTTGTCATGTATGTTTGGGCAATGGCTTCTTTACCCCATGACAAATAGAATTTGGCAGCGAGTTCGTGAGCGATCGCTTCTTCATTGATATACTCGTTTTCTTTAGCAAGTGCGATCGCTTTTTCATACATCTCGATGGCTTCGATTTTTTCGCCTAAAACCCGATGCCGTTCTGCCTCTACCAAATAGAATTTGTGTAAATGATTCATTGGCGCATAATCTGCCCATTTTTGGATTTTTTCTTGATTAGCTTGGACGCGATCGAGGATGGCCTTTTGCTCCGATTCTTGGCTATTGGGATACACCGCTAGCCGTACTAAAGAATCGTAAAAATTGAATACAGGAACAAGGGGCATTCCTACCACTGCATCTAAATACTTCTCCGCTATAGCGAGATTCTCAATCGCTTCCGAGTAATTTTCAAACCAATAACAAAGCAAAAATTTATTCAAATATATGTAGCCAACTCCCGCATTGTCATTTGCTTGCTGGTGCAGTGGCAACCTTATCTGTTCATCGCAGGCTTCACCCTTGATAAGGCAGGGATTTTCACTTTTTCCCAGTAGATTTAAGGTAGCCTGCCAATAGATTTCTATATAATTAAGCGCTGTTTCTTGCTTAATTTTATGAATAGCATCTCTGTTTCTTGCTATTTCTCTTTCAAGGACAGTCAGTTCTTTACCGCTAAAGTAAGCTAAACAGGAGTACTGTAGTAGACAATAGCCTGCATATTCTAAATCTCCTGTCTCCATTCCGCTAGAGTAACCTGACATCAAAGGCTCTAAGGTTTCTCTCAAATGCTCTTTCCAATGTCGGATAAATAGATTTACGATGAAAACTGTCTTGGCTTTGATTTCTTGAGCATTTAACTTTGACACTAGATTTAAAGCCAATTGACCAAATTTATAACCTGAATCAATATCTCCTACAATGGCACAAAGAAGAAAACCATAATTGGCATAAGCGAACCCAGAAACGGCAGCATTACCATATTCGACGGATAATTGTACTTGTTTGCACACCGTCAAGGGCAACAGTGCAGGAGCAACAATATATGCAGGAGCAAAGATACTTGACAAAAGTCTAATGGCTGCTAATTTATAGCGATCGCTCATTTGAGGTAGTTCAATTAAATCCTCAATTCGCCTTCCACTCAAAATTGCCGCAGTGTCCGCCAATCCTTGCCCAATATCTGACGCGTTCGGTTCTTGAGGAAACTCCACCCCTAACAGCTTTAAAACTTGTAGCGCTGTGTTAACCGCTTCTAGCAGCCTGTTCTGCGCCATATAAGCTTGCATTTGGACTTCATACACTTTAATTTTGTCCAGTAGGGTTACAGCACGGCTTTGTACGATCTCAAACAATCTCTGCATTTCTTCAAAATCACCGCTCAAAAAAGCTGCTTCTGCTGCTTCTGAGTGCAGTGCTAATATCAGTTCATATTCACACTTCCAGCTTGCTTCTGCTAACAGTCCCAAACCAACTTGCAAATATTTGATGGCGGAATCATGGGCTGTGGCTGCTTTTGCTCTCTGACCGGCGATGAGGTTTAGTTCTGCAAGTTGATATTTTTCTCTTTCAGATATCAGTAAATCAGTACCGTAATTGAGTTGATTAACTAAAGCAAATATATTTTCTTTGCGTTCTTCTGGTGTCGTATTTTGCAGCAATAATTGACCAATTTTTAGATGCGTTGCTTGCTTGCGATCGTCGGGAATCAGAGAATACGCCGCTTGCTGTACGCGGTCATGTAAAAACTTGTAATCAACTTTGACATCAGTTAAATTAATTCCGTCAGATTCTTCCTGACTAAAGACTAAGGGAATTTTGTAATCCTGATTTAACGGCAGAATTAACCCAGCTTGCAGGGCTGACCACAATTGCGCCGCAGTGGTTAGAGAAGATGCTTCGTTAACGATCGCTAATACATCTAAGTTAAAAGTATTACCAATACAAGCAGCCAGTTTCAGAACTTGTTGCGTTTCTAATGACAGTTTGCGAATATTTCTCGCTGTCAGTTCAACCACATTCAGGTCAGTAATGCCGATTGCTTGAATATGTTGGATATTCCATTGCCATACTCCTGAATGGAAGTCGTATGTTAGTAAGTCTTCTTGGTGTAGGGTTTTCAGCAGTTGTGTTAAGAAGAAGGGGTTTCCTCCAGTTTTGTGGAATAGTAATTCTGCTAGTGGCTGACTGCGTTCTATATGATTCAATGTATCGCCAATTAACGTTTCTACATCCGTTAACTGCAATGATGACAAGACGATGTTATTCACCACCGCACCAGAAGATTGAATTTTGGACAAACTCATCATCAATGGATGGGTGGGCGACACTTCATTATCGCGGTATGCCCCGATTAGCAATAAATATTTGCGCTCAGTATCCGTCATCAATAGCTCAATTAAGTTCAGTGATGCCGAATCTGCCCACTGCAAGTCATCCAGAAAGACAACTAAGGGATGGTCTTGGTTCGTGAATACCCCAATAAATTGCCCAAAGACGCGATTGAAACGATTTTGAGATTCTGTCGCTCCCAATTGTGTTACAGGTGGCTGAGTACCAATAATGAGTTCGACTTCGGGAATCACATCAATAATGACTTGCCCATTTTCTCCCAACGCGGTTAACAGTTTCTTTTTCCACCCTTGGATTTGGGCAACGCTTTCGGTGAGTAATTGCTGACTCAAAGATTGGAACGCCTGAATCAACGACGTGTATGGAATATTGCGCTTGAACTGATCGAATTTGCCTGCAATGAAATAACCTCTTGCCCCCACAATCGGTTTATGAACTTCATTGACGACACTCGTCTTGCCAATGCCCGAATAACCAGAGACGAGCATGAGTTCGCTGCTACCTCCTGCCACACGCTCAAATGCAGTCATTAATGTTGCTACTTCTGCTTCGCGTCCGTAGAGTTGTTGTCCAATCAAAAAATGCCCAGATTTGTCCCGTCTCCCTGGTACGAAGTTTTCAATCTTGCCAATCACTTGAAGTTGAAACAAGCATTCCTCTAAATCCGCTTTCAGTCCCCAAGCGCTTTGATACCGCTCCTCTGCTGTTTTCGCTAACAACTTCAAAATAATTGCACTAATCGCCTCTGGCACATCTTCCAGAACGCGACACACGGTTTCACTACAGGGTGCAACTGGCATTTTGGCGATGTGACAGTGGATCAACTCCATCGGGTCACTAGCATGAAACGGCAGCGTACCAGTTAGCATTTCATACAAGGTGACACCCAACGAGTAGAAGTCGGTGCGATAGTCGCACACCCGGTTCATTCTGCCTGTTTGCTCAGGCGACATATAGGCAAGTGTACCTTCAAGCAAATTAGGATTGCTCAAGGTAGGATTTTCTCGATCGAGGCGCGAGGAGATGCTGAAGTCAATCAGTTTGATTTCCCCTGATTCGGGATTAATTAAAATATTGTGCGGCTTAATATCTTTATGTATAATTTTTTGGGCGTGTAGCTCTCCTAAAGTCTGTGCTAAATTAATCGCCACCTTAAGAAAAGTAATCAAGGTAGTTTTTTGAGTCGCAATCATTTCTTTGAGCAAGCAACCTGGAATATCTTCCAAAACCAAAGCCAAACCATGCTGATAATTCTTTAACTCGTAGGCTTTAACAATGCCAGGAATTCGCAGTGACTCAATGATTTGATATTCGTGGCGCAGTCGAGCAACATCTTCCAGTGGTGGATGTTCGCACAGAAGAGTTTTGATCGCCACAGAGACATTATCGGTTTCTCGCCGTCCACGATAAATGACGGTTTTACTACCGGAGTGAAGGGTTTCGAGGAGTTGATAACCAGATAAAGTAGCTGTCATTGTTTTCTCTTGCAATATAAGCATTCTTAATATGCCCATGCAAGTTTAGCTTTGTAACATCTGAGACAAAAATAAGCATATTTTTACGAGATGTTACATGAATTATTTTAATTCAAAGTGTATATTATTACTTTATTTTCACTATATTTCGCGTGTTTTTGACCTGTAATGAACTAACGCTTATCTTATCGCAGCCGCAAGTAAAGACATGACACAACGAATCAAAGCCAACGCCTATTTTCTCTGCAACAAAAGAATCGTTGGATTTTCGCAAGAGCTAGTTTCTCGATAAAAGATATCTAATATTATGTTCGCTAGATTACTTATTAAACCTGAAGAACCCCACCCCGCCAAAGCTACGCTGTGGCGGTGAGAGTGTCAATTACCTAATTACCTCTGGAAATAGTCGCGCCAACTTTGGGGTAAAGCTTCAAGTTGAGTAGCGCGGCGAAGTAACTCTGGATTATCCTGCTCGCGCACATAAAGTTGAGTGATATCGGCAACCGTGATGTTATTATTTATTATTAATTATCCCGGCTCACCAACTCTAAATTGTCTCCGGCTCCAACTTCGCCCTCTTGCAAAACACGGAAGTAAAATCCGGTTCGACGACTTGCGAGAAATTGCTTAACTATATCAGGTCGTCCAAAGCGAATCCCCAGTTTGTAACAGGGTAAGCGAGGTTGTGTCACCATTAACCTGACATTGCCAATCTGAAAGCGATCGCCAATGTTCACTTCTTCTTCTCTCAATCCAGTGGTCGTAAAATTTTCACCAAAAATACCTAACGGCAGTTCTGTGTCAGGCAATTCACGCCGCCAATACTCGTAATGCTCGAATGGGTATACATAAACTGCTTTATCTGCTCCTCCATGAACGGTTAAATCAGCCTGTCCATCCCCGTCCAAATTAAGCGATCGCACAGTAACGCGATCGCTAACTGGCTCTTTGAAAATGCCAGTGCTAACTGTTTTCCCTTTCCAGGTAACTTCCCGTGGAAGTCCGACGTTGACAGAGATAAGTTTCATTTTCAGATATTTGCATTCATAGCAGTGGACTCCTTACAGGATAAAAACTGGGTGATATGCTTGTTAAGCAGATATTCGTTTATCATACAGTTTTCTGAAATGAGGCGATCGCATAGTAACAACATTACCTAAATCAACTAAAATCAGTCAGATGGTAAACACACTTTGGAAATTACTTTATATAGTATTTATCTAGAAGTTTAAAATATCTAATGATTCTTCTATTTCTAAATCTAATATTATTTCTCGTGTATCTTTGAGTGCTTCTAGCTTACCTTCTTTACAATAGATATCTGCTGCTTTTTGAAAATCTTCAATTGCTCCCTGTTTATCTGCAATTTCTAAACGAATATTGCCACGGTTATAATAAGCATCAGCATAACTAGGATTAATTTGGATTGCCTGAGTATAATCTTCAATTGCGCCCTCAAAATCTCCTAAATCTGAACGAGCATTCCCACGGTTGTAATAAGCATCAGCATAACTAGGATTAATTTGGATTGCCTGAGTATAATCTTCAATCGCACCCTCAAAATCTCCTAAATCTGAACGAGCATTCCCACGTTTTTTATAAGCTATGGCATCTTGAGGATTAATCTTGATTGCTTGAGGAAATCCTGGCTGAGAGCCTAACAAATAACGATTAATTCCACGGTTTTTATAAGCATCAGCATAATGAGGATTAATTTTAATAGCTTGGGTATAATCTTCAATTGCTCCTTGATTATCTCCAACATGAGAACGAGCTTCAGCCCTATTTTTATAGGTTATGGCAACATTAGGATTAATTCTAATAGCTTGAGTATAATCATTAATCGCTTCTTCTAATCGCCCCAGTTGATAGAGAGCTAAACCTCGTTTATTGTAAGATTTAGCATCATGAATATTCCTCTGAATTGCCTGAGAATAATCTGCGATCGCAGCTTCGTAATCTCCTATTTGATAGAGAGCTAAACCTCGTTTATAATATAAAATATCAACATCCCCTTGATTAACTTGTAAAGCTTGATTATAGTTAGTAATTGCATTTGTATATTCTCCTTTTTGAAAGCATTCATCACCCAGTTTTACATAAAATATGTTTAAATCTTCATTATGATATTCAGGCTGAAAAGGAGATCTGAGTATTTGATGATTAGTTGGCTTAGATAGAATTTCCTGTTTCGGAAGATATTTATAAATAGGTGGTTGTTGCCGAGAAGATTTATTTATAGAAGATTGTAACTGTTCTAGATAACACCATAAACCACCACCATATAGTAATTGTTCTATCCCAAAAGAAATTTTACCAGTCTTCAACTTAATCATCTGGGTTGGGAGAAAGCCAGCTAAAAAAAGGTGATACTCAGATTGTGCTTCACTAACATCTTCTTGAATTAAAATGCAAACTACAACTGCATTTTTTTCAACTTCTTCAGAACTAATTGACCATCTAACTCTGTCAATGCGACCATGACGAGATTTAACTTCTATACCAATAGATGGGTCAGAAGTCAAGGTAAAATCTATATTACCATCGCCGCCAAATCGCTTTTCATAATCGACTTCGGTAATAAAATCAGCTAAACGTTCTTTGACAACTTCTTCACCTAACTTACCTTTGAGATAGCTAAGAAAAACATCACGCACTGGTAAAACACGCTTATATTTCTCAGCCATCTGCCAGCAAAATTCCCGTAGTGCTTTTAACCTCTCTCCAGAAATTATAGTTAATTCACTATATTGACCTTCTGTTTCACAATGAAGCAGACAACCAGATGCTAACCTTTTAATAAAATCAGACTGTAGCGATCGCAGTAGTGTAATCCAGTCCATTTATGTTTCTGCGAATCTTTTGATGAGATTATTCTATTAAATATATCCAGTTGGCGTAAACCTTTAAATCAGCTTTTTAGGTGCAGCCATGTCTGATTATGCCAGAGTTTTGAAGAGTTGGGAGAGTGCGATCGCTGGGAATAATACATGAAATATTAATTAGCTAACCACCAAGATCGCAAATGGCCGAAAATCACAACCCCAAGCCTCTCACCGACTCCAGTCCCCCCTCCTCGCAAGCGAGCTATCCATTACCCGGATCTTTCTTAACATTGCTGTAACTGTTACAGGAATATGCTTTTAGGAAAAGACAAAAAGGGTGGACTTGACATTTAGGACACTCGCTGTGATGGGAAATAATTACAGTAGGCGATCGTTAACAGGAGAGGAAATTGATCTTCAGTGGTACTTGAATCTCTAAAGTGGCAAAGCGTAATGTCAATGTGGCAAGTCGTGCTTCCCGTTCTGGATGGCGCTGTAATTCGACAATGATTCTGCCGCAGGGTTATATTTCAGCGATCGCTTGATCTAAGTACTTAGTCTCATGGTCAACTCGTCGATTATGGGTGGCACGAATCAAAAAATCGGAATTTCCTGTTCGTGGCATGGCAAATAAGTCGTAGATATCCCCTTCTCGGTCGGTAATAGTCACTACCTGGATATCTGTTGGTATTACCTCTTGTGTCACTGTTGCAGCATCTAACCAACGTTGACTTTCTTTATCTTTAGTTTCTCGTTGCCGACGCTTCTTAGCAATGCCAATAGTTTCCTTTTCTCTTGCCCATACTTGTTGGTCAATTAGCTTGAGTATAGATAATGATTTTAGCGATTTTTGATGGTTAAAGCGCTTTTCAAATACATAAACTTTTCTCTAAAAGGTTACGTTGTACACATAAGTTATCCGATTACCCAAAAGTCCTCCAAAACCTCACCCTGTCCTATCTTTACTAAAGAGAGGACAGGGTGAGGTTTCTCAGGGGCTATCTATGAGACTAACCGTAAATTACCTTGACAAAGGCTTGTGTGTACATTGTAAGTAAACTCTTTGGTAGAGTTATTAAAATTACGCCGGATAAATCCGTAATCTTCTATTTGGTTCTTCGCCAAAACTATGCGACTTGAGGCGATAATGTTCTACCAACTCATGTTGCATTTTGCGAACTTGGGGAGAACGTGGCAATAACTCGACTGGCTGTCCTTTAGGAATCACAATTTGCTCAACGGCAAGTCTAGCTTCTTCAAGAGCATCCATCTCATCATCGCTACCATTGTGCAAAAACAATTGTAGTTCTCTATCATCGGCCATCTCTGGGTCGTCAATGTTCAGCAACCGCCGCAAACCACGGGTAATTTGGGGAATAGTGCTGGACTTAATTACGTGGATGGGTACATGACGAGCTTTGGCCATTTGGCGTAATTTGGCGTGGTTTTTGACGTGCGATCGCAATGCCAAAATTGCATCAGCAGTATCTATATCTTTTGTCAAGACCACGGGCAAAGTTAGCACGCTAATCACCTGTTCCAGTTGGTGACGGCTAACCCCATAAGGGTAAACGTGCAGTGGCAAATCTTCACCATTGGGCCCTGGCACTCTTGTAGCAGCATCCAAATCAATGCTTTCAGAATAATTGAAAGATTCATCTAGTAAACGGTCAAACTCACTGCGCCCAGTTACCCGTTCTACAGGCAATTGGGGTAGTGCAACCATTTGTCCAGATGAACGCCAGCCATTAGACGGTCGCGCCGGTGGGAAAGAATCCTCCACTGTTCCTAGCTGTCCACCACGACCGTTGACAACAGCTAACTGACGTGTAACCGCAATTTTGCCGTGGTCATCAACGGTTCTCGTTTGTGGAGTAGGCTGACGCCCCCGCAGCAAATTATCTACGGTGTCAGCAACACTTTCGTGTACTGTCCAGCGTTGGCGTTCCAACATTTCCACCGCAATTTCAAAGGTAGGTGGGGCTTTCCGCTCCAAAACAGTCTTTTGAGAGCCTCGCCGTCTGGCTTCATCGTCTCCCAAGGTCACAGCTTGGATACCCCCAACTAAATCAGCCAGGGTGGGGTTTTTAATCAGATTTTCGATCTGATTTCCGTGGGCAGTACCTACTAACTGTACGCCCCGTTCCGCAATGGTACGAGCCGCTAAAGCTTCCAGTTCCGTGCCAATTTCATCAATGACAATGACTTCTGGCATGTGGTTTTCTACTGCCTCAATCATCACCTGATGCTGTTCGTTTGGATGAGCCACTTGCATCCGCCGAGCGCGACCAATGGCGGGGTGAGCAACATCACCATCCCCAGCGATTTCGTTGGAGGTGTCAATAATCACCACTCGCTTATGCAGATCGTCCGCTAAAACACGGGCAATTTCCCGTAAGGCGGTAGTTTTACCCACGCCTGGACGCCCCAGCATGAGAATCGATTTACCAGTTTCTACCAAATCGCGGATCATGCCAATGGTTCCGAATACCGCCCGACCAACGCGACAGGTCAAGCCAATAATCTTACCAGTGCGGTTGCGAATAGCGCTGATCCGATGCAAAGTTTGCTCAATTCCTGCCCGATTATCTCCGCCAAAGATTCCGACTCGTTGAATGCAATCATCTATTTGTTCTTGAGTAACGGGTACTTCGCTCAAATACTCAGCTTGATTAGGAAAGCGAGCCTCTGGGCGACGACCCAAATCCAAGACCACTTCTACTAAACTATCTCGTTTGGGATGACTCTCTAGTACTTGTTGCAGGTCTTGGGGCAAAATGTCTAATAACTTTTGGAGATCGTCTGTAATCGTCATGCGTTCTATGGTGACGTTTTTAGAGATAGCGAGGACATTTGCGTGCAGGAGAACCCGCCCTGGGTATTTTTCCGAACGAGCAATTAACGCTCCTGCTGTGACTTGATCTGGGAAACGAGAGAATGGGCAAGTTCTACAGCTTGCCAAAGCAATACTTCATCTTCTTCTAGGCGAATAGTCGCCTTCACATTGGTGTTACTTACCTCCTTATTCTCTAACTGTTCGAGAATTGGTGACAGCAGTACGCGAGCGTAGCTACCGTAGGCGACCCCAGCGATGGAGGCGGAGGGGCAGAGGGGCAGAGGGGCAGAGGGGAAAATTTCTTCTTTCTCCCCTGCTCCCCTGCTCCCCTGCTCCCCTGCCTCTTTGAGCAGTCCCATCGCTTTTAACTTAGCAACGGTATACTTATTTGTGCCGCCTGCTAACTGCACATATCCTGGTAACTTAGCTGCCAAAACTTTTTGCCCTAATTTCACCGCGGCTATTGTGGTGCCATCGCCAATATCACCACTCATCGGACGACCATCGGTTTGCCAAATTAAAGCACCCTTGAGTGGGGCAATCTTGTCGTAGAGCGTTCTTAAGTAGTCAATCATCCCTTCACCATCAGGACAGCTGATGGCTAGTAACTTTAGTTTATCGACCCACGGTGAAATTGCTTGCCATAATCGCTCAAATTCTGCCAATCGCCCGACTTTTGTATGGATTTCTACGGCATCTACTCCCGTTGACATTACCAATGGCGCGATCGCTCCCGGCGTTGTCACGTATGAAGCTGTATAAATTATACTATAAGGGCAAACTGGGATGCAACGACCGCAGCCATAACACTTTTCGGATACTACTCCTGAAAAGTCTTCTTTGATACTGTCAAACACGATCGCTTGTGCCGGACAAATCCGTTCGCAGGGTCTAGGGCAGTCTGTAGGACACTCATGAGAATTAAATTCTGCTTTGCGAAAATGGGGGTCTTCTCCATCGTTTAGGCTGACCATCAAAAAGGGTAAATTGCCTTTGTAGTCAAAGCCTCGCTTTTGGGCATCCTTAGCCAGAGATTTGGCTGCTTGTAGCCCTGATTGCGCTGCTGCAATTACTGCTGGATCAGCTGCAACATCTATACAGTCAGCGCCCGCCAAAGTATAGGCTAACGTTAAACTTCTGACTGCCGGCAAATGCTGGAAGCTGGCTCCGCAGATCAGCTTGAACCAGTCACCTTGTTTGAGAGATTGTAAAGGTAGGAACAGATCAGTCACTATTCTATTATGCGTTTATGCGACTAAAAATAGTAGTCTGCGATCGAGAAAAAGTCCGAATTTGTTGATTTAGGGTTTATTGAATTGGGCATGGGGCAGAAGAGGCAGAGGTGCAAAGGGGCAAAGGGGCAGAGGGGCAGAGGAGAAAAACTTCCTGCTCCCCTGCTCCCCTGCTCCCCCATCTCCCCACTCCCACAGCTGTCTTAGGAGGCCGACAACATGACAACTGTATTTTTTGTAGAAGACTCTGCTGAAGATAGAGCTTTGTATCGACGCTTCCTAGAGCGGGACGATCGCTACACTTATGATATTTATGAATTTGAGTCTGGAAATAAGGCGCTACAAGCTTGTCTAGGGAAAATACCGGATGTGATTTTGTTAGACTATCGATTACCAGATTTAGATGGGCTGGAATTTCTTACTCAGCTACAGAGACAAACTTCCAGCAGCCAAGTTTCAGTAATTATACTGACTGGACAGGGAGATGAAACGATCGCAGTCCAAGCGATCAAAAGTGGGGCGCAAGATTATCTAGTCAAAGGAAAACTGACTTCTGATAATTTACGCCGAGCGGTTCATGGGGCGATCGAGCAAATGCGGCTAATGCGGCAGCTAAAACAGCAACAGGAACAACAAAAGTTAGTAGGAGCGATCGCTCTTAATATTCGCCAATCGTTGAGGCTTGAAGATATCCTTGCCACGAGTGTTCAAGAAGTCCGCCAGTTATTGGATGCCGATCGGGTACTGCTGTATCAATTTACGCCTCAAATGCGGGGCAACATCGTCGCGGAGTCGGTATTACCCCAATGGACACCAATCTTCGGACTGGAGATTGAAGATACCTGTTTTCAGGAAAATCAGGGGGGAGAATATCGCCGAGGAAAAATTTGGGCAGCCACAAACATCTACGAAGCAGGTTTAAGTGACTGCCATATTCAATTTTTGGAACAGTTTCAGGTGAAAGCGAATTTAGTTGTCCCGATTTTGTTAGAGAGCAAGGAGACTCAAGCAGTTGAACTTTGGGGGCTATTTATCGCACATCAATGTTCTGCCCCGCGACAATGGCAGATATTTGAGGTGGAATTGCTCAAGCAAATAACGGTGCAACTAGCGATCGCTATCCAACAAGCCGAACTCTACCACCATCTCCAAACCCTCAACACCGAGTTAGAAGCGAAGGTACAAGAACGGACTGCCAAATTGCACCAAAGCGATCGCCGTTTCCGTGCGATTTTCAATAATACTTTCCAGTTCATAGGACTGCTAACGCCAGCTGGCATTTTACTGGAAGCGAACCAGACGGCGCTAAGTTTTGCCGGACTGAAACTAGAAGATGCGATCGATCGCCCTTTTTGGGAAGCACACTGGTGGACAATTTCACCGCAAACTCAAGCAGAATTAAAACAAGCGATCGCTCGTGCAGCCCAAGGGGAGTTTATCCGCTATGAAGTTGATGTTCTCGGTGCAAATAATCGGATAGCAACAGTCGATTTTTCACTCCGTCCGCTTTTAGATGAGACAGGTCAAGTTGTTTTGTTGATTCCAGAAGGGCGAGATATTACCGAACTCAAACAGGCTAAAGAAAAACTCCAACAAAGTGAAGCACTGCTAGCTACTACTCAACAAATCGCCCATGTAGGCAGTTGGGAATTGAATTTAGAAACGAAAAAGCGCTCCTGGTCAATAGAAACCTTTCGCATCTCTGGCCTGAATCCCACTCAAGGCGAACCCAACCAAACGGAACTTCTTCAAATAGTTCACCCAGACGATCGCGCCTGGATAGAGGCTCAACTGGAACAGGCGATGTCTACGACTGGCTACACCTACGCTCAACAAGCCCCTTTCAATCTTGAGTATCGAATTATCCAACCTGATGGTTCAGTGCGCTATGTTGAATCAAAAGCAGAGATAGCTTATGACGCTCAAGGACAGCCAGTTAAACTATTGGGAGCAGTTATAGATATTACAGAACGCAAACAAACTGAGTTAGAAATCATCCGTAGTCGTGACTTGCTAGAAGCTGTTTATAACGAATCCGCTGATGCGCTTTTTTTGGTAGATATTGAAACATTACTGATCGCTGACTGTAACGATCGAGCAGTGGAGCTATTTGCAGCCTCTAGTAAAGCCGAATTAATTAACATTAAAGTTAACACTCTGCAAAAACAACCGTTCACTTCCGATGAGATTGCCACCTTTATGGAAGAAATTCACCAGCAAGGGTTTTGGAGTCGAGAAGTTGAATATATTACTAAGCAGGGCAAACCCTTTTGGGGAAACATCGCAGTCAAACAAATTACGGTCGCTGGTACTGTGATGCAACTGGTACGAATCACTGATGAAGAAGATCGCAAACGAGCAGAAATCGCTCTCCGAGAAAGTGAAGAACGACTACAATTAGCCCTTGAGGCTTCTGGAGATGCTTTGTGGGACTGGAATATTTTGACTAGACAGGTTTATTACAGCCCTCACTATTTAGAAATGCTCGGATACCGCTTTGATGAACTCCCACAGGATTTTACTACCTGGCAGCGATTAGTTCATCCAGACGATCTCCCTTGGGTGAAGAAAATCTTGACAGATCACTTCAAGGATAGTTCAATACCGTACAAATTTGACTATCGACTCCGAACTAAGTCAGGCGAATGCAAATGGATTGCCAACTACGGTAAGGTTGTGATGCGAGATGCAGATGGTAATCCTCTGCGAATGACTGGTACTCATCGGGATATCAGCGATCGACAAGCCGCGCTACGCGAACGCAAACAAGCCGAAGCAGCCTTAGCCAAAAGTGAAGAACAACTGAGACTAACGTTGGAATTTAACCACATCGGTCTTTGGGATTGGAATGTTCAAACAGGCGAAGTTATCTGGAACGACAACCATTATCGTTTGTTAGGTTTAGATCCAGAAATATCAGCAGCCAATTATCAATTATGGCGCGATCGCGTGCATCCAGAGGATGTTGACCGAATCGAACAGGCTGTATCAAATGCACTGGCACAACATATTAATTTTCAAGGTGAATATCGAGTGATTTTTCCCGATGGCAAGGTTCACTGGCTCACAGGGAAAGGGCGTGGTGTTTACAACGAAGCAGGCGAACCTGTACGGATGTTAGGGGTAATTATTGATATAAGTGAACACAAGATTCTAGAGCGAGAACTGGCTCACAAGCAAAAGTTATTGGATACCTTCATCAATAATGCACCTGTTGGTATAACCATTCTCGATCGGGAACTACGTTATTCATTGATTAATGAAGCATTAGCAGAAATTAATGGCATTCCCGCAGCAGAGCATTTTGGCAAGACACCGTGGGAGATTGTCCCTGATATAGCACCAAAGCAAGAGCAACTCTTTCAACATGTTTTAACCACGGGTGAACCGATTCTGGATTTGGAAATCAGTGGAGAAACCCCAAAATTTCCAGGTTTAATCAGGACTTGGCTAGCTTCCTATTTTCCAATTCAGTCTGAAGCTGATGAACCTATTAGCATGGGCATTGTGGCAGTTGAAATCAGCGATCGCAAACGCGCTGAACAAATGTTAGAGTTGCAGGCAGTCATTACCCGCAATATGGCGGAGGGAATTTGCCTAGTTCGTGCTAAAGATGGCGTGTTTGTCTACGCCAATCCTAAATTCGAGCAGATGTTTGGTTATGACCCTAGTGAATTAATCGGTCAGCACGTGTCGATTGTCAACTACGGCGATCAACGTCATACACCTGGAGATATTAGTCAGGCGATTTGTGCTGCTATTTTGGAACACAGTGAAGCAATTTATGAAGTCCATAATATTAAAAAAGATGGCACTCCGTTCTGGTGTAGCGCTACCGCTTCCGTTTTTGAACATCCTGAGTATGGAAGCGTCCTTGTCGCTATCCAACAAGATATCACCGAGCAAAAGCAAGCAGAGGAAAAAATCAAAGCCTCTCTGAAAGAAAAAGAGGTATTACTCAAAGAAATTCATCATCGTGTTAAGAACAATTTAGGAATTGTCAGCAGTTTGCTGCAAATGCAATGCAGACGAACACAAGATCCTGTAGTGACAGCTATTTTGCGCGATAGCCAAAATCGCATTGCTTCCATTGCCCTAGTTCATGAAAAACTATACCGTTCTGAAGACCTCGCTGATATTGATTTCGCTCAATACATTCCAGATTTAACAACTCATTTATTTGATTCCTATAATGTCAGTTCCAGCCAGATTCAACTAAATATTCAAGTTGATAATGCTAGCCTTGACATCGAAACCGCCATTCCTTGTGGCTTGATTATCAACGAACTGGTTTCTAATGCTTTGAAATACGCTTTTGTTGGTAATCGTGGGGGCAAAATTGAGGTTAAGTTTTATCAAGAATCGGAATCTACTTTAACACTCATTATTAGAGATAATGGTGTTGGCTTGCCTGAAAACTTTGATAGTAAGAAAACTAAAACACTGGGTATAACCCTTGTCCAGGGTTTAGTCAAGCAGCTAAGAGGAAAACTTGAAATTGACTCTCAACAGGGTACAGAGTTCAAAATTACTTTTACAAATAGCCGGACATGAATATAATTGACATCTCATCAAACACACAGACAAAAAAGACAGTTCGAGTCCTTGTTGTTGAAGATGAATATATACTTGCTATCAACTTACAAGAAAGTTTAGAATCTTTAGGATATGTTGTTTTAGATATTGCCGATTCTGCTGAAGGGGCAATTGCTAAAGCAGCTGAATTACGCCCAAACTTGATTTTGATGGATATCAGGTTACGGGGTGAAATGGACGGCATCCAGGCAGCGGAGCAAATTTGGCATCAATTGCAAATTCCGATTATCTACGTCACCGGGCACTCTGATAAAAGTACTGTTGAGCGAGCAACGCTGACATCCCCCTTTGGATATATTCTCAAACCTATTAAAGAGCAAGAACTTTATGTTGCCATTCAAACAGCCTTAAATCGCTATGATCGCGAGCAATTTTTGAGTTCTGTACTTCGGGGAATGGGCGATGGGGTAATTGTAGTCGATATTGAATTAAATATTAAATACATCAATCAGGTAGCTGAAGCTCTAACAGGGTGGCAATGGAATGAAGCTAAAGACAAGACGTTAACAGAAGTTATCAAAATCATTGATGAACAAACTCAGCTACCGATAGAAAATCCAATCATCGCAGCCCTCCAACAAGAAACTACTATATATTTAGGCGGTGGCGTCTTACTAGTTGCTAGAAATGGGACAACTATACCAATAGCTGATAGCGCTACTCCCCTGATAAATAATAATGGTGTAGTTACAGGAGCCGTATTTGTTTTTCGGGATGATACGCAACGACGGTTAATGGAAGAACGCAATCTCGCAGCTGAACGCGCCCAACAACTAGAAATTCGTGTGGCAGAACTTCAACGCCTGAACCAATTAAAAGAGGATTTTCTGGCAACCACTTCTCATGAAATGCGAACGCCCTTGTCAAACATCAAAATGGCAATCTCTGTGCTAGAAAATATTCTCGATCGGCAGGGTATCTTAAATTCAAACACACTTTCTCCATCTGAATCTATAGCCCGCTATTTACGTATTGTGCGCGAACAGTGCGAACAAGAACTGGATTTGGTAGACAATTTACTGTATCTACGAATGATTGATGCAGATGTCTATCCATTGGAATTAACATCAATTCAACTCCAAAACTGGCTGCCTCACGTTGTTGAGTATTTTCAAGAACGCGCTCAAGCTAGACAACAGTCTTTTGAAGTTAGTGTTTCTCCAGATTTACCACCTTTAGTTTCAGACTTGGCTAGCCTGACTGAAATTGTCTCAGAATTACTCAACAATGCTTGTAAATATACTCCGCCTGATGGACAGATTGCGTTAAACGTTCAGCTAATTTATATCACAAAAAGTCCGAGCGATGAGGATGCTAAATCTGGTGTATTACATAATTTGCAAGTTCCTTATTTTCAAATCACAATTAGCAATTCTGGGGTGATAATTCCGAAAAAAGAACAATCTCGAATTTTTGAGCCGTTTTACCGGATTCCTGAAAGCGATGCCTACGGCAACCCGAAACGGGAACGCTGGCAACAAAGCGGCACAGGATTAGGTTTAACATTGGTTAAGAAGTTAGTAGAATATCTCCAAGGCACGATTGAAGTTACCAGTTCTCAGGGCTGGACAACGTTTACAGTTCAACTGCCTTTAAGTTTGTAATGGTATTTGTCATTTGTCATTTGTCCTTTGTTATTAGGCACTTGTACTGCCCTTCGACTACGCTCAGGAACCGCGAACGCGAACAGCGTCTTGTAGAGAAGCCGAAGTATTGCTTATTAATTCTCCTCCTGCCACCCTCACTCACCGAAAGAGTTCAAACTACGCCAAAATCTAAATAAACGCGATCGCATCTTACTAGTATCTTATTAACAATGCAGATTACCCAAAGTCTCCATACAGCGATTCTTGTGACTGACTTAGAACGCTCTGAACATTTTTATGGCAAAGTATTGGGATTATCCAAAATAGATCGTTCCCTAAACTACCCTGGTGCATGGTATCAAGTCGGTGACTATCAAATTCACCTGATAGTTGCAACCACTGTCCCTACAGAAAACCCAAACGAAAAATGGGGACGTAATCCCCACGTCGCCTTCACAGTAGCTGACTTAGACGCCGCCAAACAAGAATTCCTCAATCAAAATTATCCCATTCAAGCTAGCGCCTCCGGTCGCGCTGCCCTGTTCACTCAAGATCCTGATGGGAATGTTATCGAGTTGAGTCAGCAGTGAGGGGAAGTAGGGGGAGCAGAGGTGCAGGGGAGCAGGGGAGAATTAGTAGTAGTAAGTCTTTCTCCTCTGCCCCTCTGCCCCTCTGCCCCTCTGCCCCTTGTGCCCAATGCCCCACTTCTATTCTGGTAATTTATATTGCCCAACAATACGTTTGGCAAACTCTGGAACGTGTGCCTCTAATTTCTCTGGATGATTGCGCTTTACATACAAATAATTCCGAGTAAAGTGAGAATCAATGGAAAATCGCGCATATTCTAAACCCTTGGGGCCGATTTTTTCGATTACCACACCCATCAATTTTGCTGCCCACATCGGCAGAGTAACGCCTTTATCGTAAGCGGGAATACTTTGTTGTACGGCTTCTTTTCGGTTGCCTTTAGACGTTACTGGTTGGGTGTCTAACTGGTCTTTCACCAAATCCAGCATTTCCTTACCAGTGTCATTTCTAACTACAATCCATTGCCAACCGAAGGGTGCGCCCATGTAGCCAACAACTAAGTCGGCTAGGGAGTTGACGTAATCAAAGCAACTCATACAGGATGGGGCAAAGACATCTTTGAGTTGGTTAGTCTTCAAGCCAAAGAAAGGCACTGTTTCTGATGAGCCATCTTCATGTTTGAAATGAACCCGGAAGTCTTGCATGAATTCGTAATGCACAACTGTATCAGGCGATCTGCTGGTGGTTTCTAAGAATTTTTGCAATCCGGCGCGGTTAACGTTGTCTACGCAGGGCGTACCTAAAACATACAGCTTTTCTAAACCAAGTTGTTTTTCTACGGCTCGTAATGCCTGGATTTGGCAACCAACACCAATTACCAACAGCCGTTTCATTCCCGATTTTTCCACCTGTTCTAATATGGAAAGGTTCGGAGAAAGTGTTGGTTTATTTACCCGTGCTGCTAGTATTTCTTCTGGGGTACGGGCGATGACTGGCATGGGTTGAAAGCGGTCTTCTTTGGTGTTTTGCACGCAGACGACACCTTCAACTAAGCCGCGATTGAGCATTTCAATGGCAATGCTGCTCACAATACCCGTCCATTGTGCGCCTTCGATAGGTTGTTGTTTCTTCGCAGCTATCATGTCTTGATGAACGCCAAAGTAGAGTTCATCGGGGTTTTCAAGATGGCGCGATCGCGTGTGTGTTTCTTGTTCAAGTTCGCCTATTTGCTGATTAATAAAAGCGCAAGCTTCCTTGACATAGTGAATATAGTATGTATCGCATAGCCCACACTCGCTACAGAGTTCTTTCGCAGGGCGGCGGCTGGTAGGTTTTAAGGCTCTGGCTTTTTTGTGAGGAGAAACTGAGGTCATATAAACTTTTTGTTTTATCCAGGAATCGCTTTTATTACAATACCTTTACTCGCTATGAACTTGACGATAGAGGATGAACAAGACATTGTAATATTTTGAAACGCAGAGGGACGCAAAGTAAACGCAAAGTAACGCAGAGTTTTGCTTAATTTATTTTGTTACGAATTAATTATTGTATAGAACTTGATTTTTGATACACAGATAAAAGCAGGCATTCCCAAACTAGCCGTGGTTGAGCGTAAGAAAGCAAGTGTTTCCGAGATTGTTCTAGCTCGTTAATAATACTAGGTTGATGCCACTGCTGCCAGTAGAATTGCTGAAGATAATCAACTAACCACAGTTGTGCTTCTGTATCTAAATCCTTATCAATTTTTTTGGCTAACTCTAAGGCGTTACGGTAAGATTTGGGCGCTTTTTTCAAGTCTTCGAGTAACTCATCAGGAATAACTTGTAATTGCTCATAAGATGCGATCGCACTTCCAGCACTACCAGCTGCTATGTTTAATACTGCCTGATTTTGCAAAATTTCCTGATGGTCTGTTTGTGTGAGTACAACAGCCAAAGACTGTGCATTTAAGCGATAAAAAGGAATGCGTTGACAGCGTGATACCAAAGTCGGCAACACAGACTCAGGTGTAGGTGCAATTAAAATTAATGTCGCCTGTCCCGGTTCTTCCAAGGTTTTAAGTAAAGCATTGGCTGCGGCTTCTGCCATTGTTTGGGCTTCTTCCAGCACTACCACATTTCTCGGCGCTTCCAAGGGCGGACGACCTAAAAACTCGGTAATTCCCCGAATTTGCTCTAGTCGAATTACAGGCGATGCTTTAAGCTTCAGTCCTTTTTCGGCTGCTTCTGCTGCTGTTAATCGTTGTCCCTGGTATTGGTACGTTGGTTCCACCCACAATAAAGCTGGATGGTTGCCTTGACGCAAACGGTTTTGTAAAGACGCAGTGACTCCCATCCCATTAGAAAATAGCAATTCTACAAAGCATCTGGCTGCTAAACTCCTGCCTACACCATCTGGCCCCACAAATAAGTAGGCTGGAGGAACCCGGTTTTGTCTGACAGCCTGAGTGAGTAATTCTATAGCTTGCTGTTGTCCGATAACAGCTGCAAATGGATCGTTAGTCATTATACGACAGAGTTATCTAACCTGTTTTTCGTCGGAGCAATTGCCGGGTATCCGAGTGTACCAGGTGTGATTGGGAATGGATGTTGTAGAACTGCTAACAGGGAAATCGGTATGGCATAAAGCTGAAATACCTCAACCTTTGGTGGCAGTTGGTTGATGAGTGCTGAGTACGATTTTTTTGTACTCAGCACTGTTTGGTTAAATTAGCAATCAAACCTTAGATGTGAGAAATCTGGATATTTCCGCGTGTGCCAACACAGCACCAGGTTCGCGCTGGAGAGCGTTGTAATACTTTCTCTCGAAGGTATTACCCGTCTCTAACGGTACAATGAGTGTACGGACATCAGCAATCAATTTTTGGAAATCGTCCAGCAATATCGGTTCATCTGCTTGGAGCATTTCATCAACTTGCACAACCATCTCAGAAATGCGATGTAGCCAAGCAAATTGTTCGTGAGCGATGACTAGCTGAAGAAGTTCTCCACTTGATACTCGTCCACTAATCTGTTCGTAGGCAATGCGTTCTGTCTCCAGCAACATCTTGTGAAGGTGGAGTAATTTATTTCGTAAATCGCGCAGATATTGATGCTGACGTATTCTTTCTGTAAGTGTGTTAGAAGTCAATGTTACTTATCCTCTCGTTACAATGGTCTTCAATGGCTTAAATAATTTCTAAGCATTGAGAATTGGGCATTGGGATGGAATTGGGAAAGAGCTGACAGGTAACAGGTGATAGGGAATTAATCTGTACCCTGTAACCTTTAACCTATTCCTTTGTTCTTCCCCATGCCTTGGTGAATGGAGTTTTTTATCTATTTGGTTTCCTTGCTAAGAAGCATTATAATGAGCATATCTTTTTATAACCGTTATGTCTTATATTTGATTAATCATATATTAACATAAAATTATAAGAAGTACACAGTGTAAAACCGAGCGAGAAAATATCAATTATGGGAAAACCATCTTCATGTCGCTAGCAAATGTAATTTTAGGTCTTCTTCAGCAGCAAGAAATGACGGGCTACGACCTCAAAACGAGCTGCTTCGATCAATGCGTTGCCCATTTATGGCCAGCAGATCAGGCACAAATTTACAGAACTCTCGATAAGCTAGTTGAGCAAGGCTGGATTACCTGTAACATTGAGATTCAACACGATCGCCCCAACCGCAAAGTTTACAGTGTGACGGAACAAGGGAAAGCGGAATTTAGGCGATGGCTAGGGATTCATCAGCCCTTACCGACTATCAGAGAACCTTTACTCGTCCAGTTGCATTTTGCAGATCAGTTGTCGAATGAAACCATCATTCACCTACTGGAGCAACAATTAACGGCTCGAAGCAAAAAGCTGGCTGAATGTGAAACCATCGATTTGCCATCACTCGGTGATGAATCTGCCAACCGCGAGCAGGTGATGCAAAGGTTGGTGCTGGAGTTGGTAATCCGAAGAGAAGAAACTTATATTGATTGGTTGAAGACAGCTATCGAAGTTGTCAGTCGCCAAGAGTCATATCCATTTACCAAGAAAGAATTCAGGAGTCAGGAGGTAACAGAGCGACTTGCCTTAAGCGAAGTCGAAAGGAGTCGAAGTGAGCCAGAATTCAAAATTGAATTTTGAACCAAAGAGCAGATGAATCATGGATTATTTGTAGGTTTAGTAACTTTAGATTTGATTTACCTTGCTGACTCTGCCCCTAAGAATAATCAGAAGATTGTCGCTACTGACTATACTGTAGCGGCAGGCGGCCCAGCAACAAACGCGGCTGTAACATTCAATTATTTAGGAAATCAGGCTACAGTCTTAGGTGTAGTAGGTTCTCACCCAATGACGCAGCTCATTCGAGATGACTTGGCAAATTACAAAGTTGCGATCGCAGACCTTGAGCCTAGCACTGATTTAGTACCGCCTGTATCTTCGATTATTGTCACTCAAACCACAGGTGAACGCGCTGTGGTTTCGATCAATGCTGTCAAAACTCAAGCTAGTAGCGCATCTATCCCGCCAGATATTTTGCAGAATGTCGATATAGTACTGATTGATGGACATCAGATGGCGGTTGGTGATTCCATAGCTCAAATGGCTAAAGCCAATAATATCCCAGTAGCGATCGATGGTGGTAGTTGGAAGCCGGGATTTGAGCAAATTCTACCGTTTGTGGATTATGCTATCTGTTCAGCTAATTTTTATCCCCCCAACTGCCAAACTGGAGAAGACGTTTTTAGCTATCTCAGTGGATTTGACATTCCTCACATCGCCATTACCCACGGACAAGAACCAATTGAATACTTGAGTGGCGCTAAAACTGGTATCGTAGATGTGCCGCAGATTCAAGCGGTTGATACGTTAGGGGCTGGAGATATTTTTCACGGTGCTTTCTGCAATTACATTTTAACGGAAAGCTTTACTGATGCACTGACACTGGCAGCGAATATTGCTGCTGATTCCTGTAAATTTTTTGGTACTCGACGCTGGATGAATTTAAGATAATTCGTAATTCGTAATTCGTAATTCGTAATTAGTTAAACTAAGTATCGCTGTGCGCCCCTAATCACGTTATACATATTTTTAGATAGGCCAAATTAATGAAAGATTTACAAGAAATATTAGCGATCGCTCGTGAGGTAGGTTGGGGCGCAGCAGAGATACTGCGATCGTATTACGACGGCACTGCAAAAGACCCTAACTTAGAAATTCAATATAAGCAGAATGAGCCTGTCACTGTTGCGGATGTAGCTGTGAGTCAATACATTTTGCAGAGGTTACAAGCAACTTTGGGTAACGAAGATTTTGCTTACATCAGCGAAGAAACTTATCAATCGTCAAGTAGTGGTAAAAAAGCTTCTGCCCCTTGGGTATGGATAATAGACCCTTTGGATGGTACACGAGATTTTATCGAAAAAACTGGCGACTATGCAGTTCACATTGCTTTAGTCAAAGAAACACGCCCAGTGTTGGCAGTGGTGGCAGTACCAGAGGCTCAAAAGTTATATTACGCTACCAAAGGCGGGGGTACATTTGTAGAAACCTGTGACGGATCTGTTCCTTTACAAGTATCATCGGGTAAACGAATTGAAGATTTAACCTTAGTCGTTAGTCGCTCTCACCGCAACCAACGCTTAGATCATCTGCTACAAAACTTACCCTGTCAAAATCAGAAATCTGTGGGTAGTGTTGGCTGTAAGATTGCCACCATTGTCGAGCAACAGGCAGATATCTACATTTCCCTTTCCGGCAAGTCTGCGCCCAAAGACTGGGATATCGCTGCTCCAGAATTGATTTTAACAGAAGCCGGTGGTCAGTTTACTCACTTCGACGGCACTGCGTTGCAGTATAACACTGGTGATATCAATCAATGGGGAGGTTTGCTAGCTAGTAATGGTGAATATCACGAAGTACTATGTAAGAAAGCAGAAGATATCTTAGCGCAGTTTGACCATAGCTAACGTACTTGAGGATAAATATTTTTTAATTTAGATTAATTTGCTTTTAAGACTGTCGATCGTGGTATGATTAATCCGATTACCGATAATAATCTTTAGCTCTTAGTCCACAACTTAATTTTGAAAACACTAAATATCTGGGCGATCGCGAGTTAATTACGATTTCCGATTAAAAGTGTAACTTTATATAGTACAACCAAAAAAAGCCAGTCTTTAGAAAGTCTGCAAACCGTCTTTAAAGGTTTGATTTGTGAATAAAATTCACTATCAGGCAATATTCAAAGGCTGAATGCTGTGCTACACTCATGGACATAAAGATTATTTTCGGTTGAGTAACTCGTTTTGATTTCTAAAAACCGTCTCTCCGAATTTAACTCTCTACACTCCCTGAATTCGGAGATTTCTATGTCAATTTACGTCGGAAACCTGTCCTATCAGGTTACAGAAGATGACCTAAAGCAGGCTTTTGCAGAATACGGAACAGTAAATCGTGTTCAACTTCCCACAGATCGGGAAACAGGCCGGCCGCGTGGGTTCGCTTTTGTGGAAATGGAATCAGACACACAAGAACAAGCTGCCATTGATGCACTTGATGGTGCTGAGTGGATGGGACGTGATTTGAAAGTGAACAAAGCTAAACCTCGTGAGGAAAGAAGTAACTCCTCTCGCGGTAGCTGGGGTGGCGGTAATAATGCCCGCCGCAACAATAATCGCTACTAAGTCAATTCCTGAAAATTTCACATTTAGAGTCTCCAGCAGATAAAGCCAAAGGCTCGATTCTGCTGGAATATTTTATTTGGTATCTAGCCTTGAACTATTCATCCACATTAAGGAGGAATGAGAATGACACAAGTAGTTTTAGGGGAGAATGAAGGTATTGAATCAGCCTTGAGAAGATTTAAACGGGAAGTTTCTAAAGCAGGAATTTTCCAAGATATGAGAAAAAAGCGTCACTTTGAGACGCCGATAGAAAAAGAGAAGCGTAAAGAAATTGCTAGGCACAAACAACGTCGTCAACAACGTTCTCGCTTCAATTAAAAGTCCAAGCAAATTTGCCCTTCGATTTGACATCTAGCCAGCATCTCTTCATTCATTGTTGCCATAGCACTGGCAAGCCACAAGTAATTAGCGTACATCAATAATTGAACCGTATTCTTCCATAGATAACATTTGTTCCACCCTGGCAAGAGATACAATCACAATCTCTCGGTTAAGCATAGGGTGGGACTTTCATCTTTGGAAAGTAAATTGCACATCGCGTGCGATCGCAAGCAAATAGCGAATAATGACTACCTAGCATTTCTCCAAGTTACGGTTATACTGCTATCATTGCTGGCTCTACTGGTCAGCTAAATTTACTGAGTATTATTTTATTCAGTTTAATAATGGTAGCAAATTAGTACAGATTAAATTGAGATATCTTTTAGCTGGAATGTTTTAAGGTATTTTATTGTTTTTTTTCTTTCAGCAGTAGATATATTAATTACAACAGGCTAGGAATAATATCCAGTCCGGGTAATTCCAGTTTAACTAAGCGATCGCGCGGACATGATATAAGGTATGGGAACATCAGGGAGAAACCAATCCCCAATAACTAATATTTGAGGAGATTTAATGTGTCTAGTCGTAAATTATCATTAGTACTGAAAATAATAATTGTTATATTGGTTACTAGTGCTAGTAGTTTAGGTATCAGCTTGCTTTTAACCACAAGCGGATTTGAGCATTTGTTGGGAATTCTCAAGCCAAAAAGCGAGAGTGCTAAAGCTAGTCATAACAAGCTGATGAGTGCAGATGCAGAGAATATAAGTCCAGTCACAGAACAGATGAATGAAGTGCCAAAGGCATTTCAGGGAACAATCGTTTATCAAGGGAAACTAAAAGCGAATGAGAAAGTTATTGCCCTAACTTTTGATGATGGCCCCGGCCCCAAAAATACGGCACAGATTTTAGAAATCTTGAAGAAAAATGATGTCAAAGCGACATTCTTCATGATTGGGCAAATGGTCAAATATTTTCCTCAAGTTGCCAAGCAAGTGGCTGCTGATGGTCACATAATTGGTAATCACACATGGCATCATTCGTATCGCAAGATGGACTTAGCTACTGCGGCTAGTGAAATCGATCGTACAGCAGAGATCATCTACAAGACTACCGGAGAGAAAACTACTCTATTTCGTCCTCCTGGCGGTTTTCTGAATAATGGACTAGCCGAATATGCCAGAAGCAAGAAGTACGCTGTCATGATGTGGTCAGAACAATCGGGAGATGCTGAACGCCGTTCGCCTCCAGTTACGGGGCTGGTCAAAAATGTGCTGAAATATGCAAAACCCGGTGCAATTGTACTGTTGCACGATGGGGGCGGCAACCGTTCTAAATCTGTCAAGGCTTTACCAGAAATGATCGCAGGTTTAAAAGCCGAAGGCTATAGATTTGTGACAATTCCCCAACTACTGGAAATACAAGCCCAAGAAGAAAGTGTGGAGACAGCAGTATCACCTGTAGTAACAAATCAAGAACATTCAAACCAACAACTTAATCATCAGTGATATCCCAATACGGTTCAGTTAAGGTTTTTTGATGAAAATTATTGCTCGTCAAAGACGCGATAAATCGCCGTCTCTACAAAGGACTGATTATTGTAGAGACGGCGATTCATCGCGTCTCTTGCCTGCGATTCATCGCGTCTCTTGCCTTAACCAAACAGTATTGAGTGATATCCTGTCCCGGTAATTAGTTAGTTTATTGGCCAGCAATGCGATTGTGCCGACTAAACAATGCGCCAATGCACCAATCTAAAATCGAGTTTCATACTCAACTTGAAGTTGATTGTCATCCCCCACATCAGTTGAGCCTCGCATCAGAATTTCGTCATTGACTCGATAGAGGACATTGAAACGGAAAGAGTCATCGCTAGAAAGAGCGCGTGATAAAGAGGCAGAGAAATTTTTATTAATATCAAACACACCTTCCGCTGATAAATTAAGAATTGAAGCTCTTGATGCTTTTGATTCTTCATTATCAATAGTTGGAGTCGGAAATATCCGAAATTCACTGAAACCAACAGCCTGTCCGATCGCAGTGATAGTTCCTTGTAAACTACCTAAAATGGTAGAACTAGCGAAATTAGTCAGCCCTTGGCCTGCATCTGCTTGACCGAAAGAACCCAGAATTGATCCACCCAACAGCGCAACTATTTCTCCCTTACTACGGCTAGGTTCGCTCGTCAGTTCTAGATTGTCACCCAATTTACTAGCTGGCCCGTTCACCCTAGCTTGAACGTTAACGCTACGTAAAGTCCCAAAGTTGTTTACAGAAACATCGCTGACTTCAGAAGACAATGGTGATTCCAAAGTTTGAGTATTCCTTGCTGATGCTTCCGGTACAATTGCGGTCAGTCGGACATCCAAAGTCGGGTCAAGTCCTTGACTTGGAGTAAACCGCGCAGTTTGTTCATAGCCCCGCGCCAAGGTAAACTCAGTGGAAAATAAGCTCAGTCGTCCTCCTGTCAAACGGATAACTCCTTCAGGAAGTGGTTTGGCTAATGTACCATTGATAGTCAAGCCGCCTGTTGCGTCAAACCTCAATAGGGGCTGACTTAATGCCGCTCCTCCTGGTACAAAGCTGAGTAGGGACTGAGTTGTAACCCGAATATCTTTGCCTAAAATCAACTTTAAATCTGCAAACTCTACAGGTAAATTAGGTGGAGTTGCGGCGCTAGTGCTTGCGTCTGCTGTCGCCACTGGGTTAGTGCTTCCGTCCACTGTAGCTACTGGGTTAGCGTTATTCTCTGCTGTCGGTGTGACATTAGGGTTAACCTGTTGTCTATCTAAATTTATGACTTTAGTATTAGCCTCTGCTGTAGCTGCTGATTTTTTAGCAGTAGTAGGCGAGTTGCCAATAATTACCTGACCATCACTCAGTTGAATCTCTCCACCAATTACAGGTTTTAACGCTGTGCCGCGAATCACGACATCGCCGCCAACACCACCTTCATACAGTCCTGCAAGCTTAAAATTGAGTTTGTCTGCTATTGATATTGTCAGGGGATTCGCTGCGGTTTGTTGAGCATCAAAAATTGGCAAGATACCTGATGCAGTTACTTGCCCTTGATTGTAATTACCTTGGATATTTTCAACGCTTACCGTAGTACCATTAAATAGCGCTGTTCCTGTGACATTCGTTAAAGGTTCAGATAAAGCTTCAGCGCTAAAGGTTGCATTATTAAGTGTGGCGTTGCCATTGATAATTGGTTCGTTTAAAGTACCTCGAACATTTAAATCGACTTTTCCTTGACCATCTACCCAAGCTACTTGATTGTTGGTCAACAGATTTAACAGTGCCAATCCTTCATTTTGCACATTGGCGTCGATGTTGATTTGATTGCTATCAGGTTGCACTTTGGCAAAAGGTAACGGTGCAGGTACGCTACCTGTAATTGCAACTGGCTGCGTTCCTGTCACGAGTAAGGTACTATCAAAATTCAAGCGAGCTTTGTTGTAATCAAAGTTCACTAGTCCTGTTTGTACAGGTTGTTTGTTAAGAGTCGCATTCGCTAACGCCACTTGCCCTTGAACTCTGGGGTCTTGCAAACTACCTCCCAAGGTGGCATCAGCATTTACATTACCAGTGATATCTACGGGGTATTTTTCGATAAAAGGTTCTAAAAGTGATAAAGGTAGACTGGCTACATTCAACTTTCCAGATACTTGCTCAGTTCCTAACTGTCCCGAAAAGGCCACTAGTCCTCGATCAATCCCCACACTCAAGGGCGAAAGTGTGACGATACCATCAGCAAAAGTGCCTTGAGCAACAACTTGATTGATGGAATAATTACCCCATTGCCAATTAGCACCTTGAAAATTAAAGCCGACATTCAACCCAGACTTTAATGAGCCATTGGCTGTAATTGCTCCGTTTAAAGCACCTGTTAATTCTGCAAGGCTGGGTAAAGATGGGGTTTGTTTGGTTTGAGCTTGCTGTTCTTTAGCGATCGCTGCTGTAATATTTGAGAAATATGCTAACTGTGTTTTCAAATCTGCATCGGGCAAACTGATAGATTCAGTTGGAAGTGCTTCTGCTCCAGCTAACGTTGGAGGCTGCAACCCAGTACTAAGGTCTTGAAAGTCGAAGATATTAAACGCTTGTAAAAGTCTCTGGATTTTGGCTTCGGCAAAATTAGCTTGGAATTGAAATTGCGGGTCATTCCCTGCTTGCACATTACCACTGAGAGCGATGTTGGTATCGCCAATCCGCAATTGACCATTAGCCAAGCTAGCAGTACCATCGGCATAATTGATGCTGCCGCGAAATTCATCTGCTGCAACTCTGGCAACACGAGGCCCTGCGATCGCCACATCTCCCGCAATGGCATAATTATTTAGATTGACAACTAAATTACCCGATAATTGCCCGCCCAGTGGTTTCAATTGATTGTTAGGTAAAAAGCCGCCAACAAGAGCGATGGGAAACTGCTGGGCGTTGATTATCAAGTTATCTCCCTCAGTTCTACCCGTAGTAACTGCCTCATCGCGTTTAACTAAAAATGAAGTGGGACGATAATCTGCACCTAAGTTAAGCGCAATCCGATCTTGTTTCCCAGCTAGTCGCAGACTTCCTCCTTGTCCCCCTTGAAAATTCACATTTCCGGTTAAAAGTGGGTCAAACGCCAAGTTACTCACATTGAAATTCCGCAGCCGGATATTGCCATTAGCTTGCGGTACATCTGGAGTTCCTGTAACTTTCCCATTAAAATCAAGTCGCCCTGCTATTGCTACGTCCCCAGGAACTTTAAAGCCAGTATTTTGTAGGTTGAAATTTTGCGCCAGTACATTTAAATCAAATCCGGCAATTTGGGGTGCGCCAGTTGGGGGAGACTGAATAGCGATCGCACCATTAGCACTAAATCCTGCGGTACTTGCGTTTTCAACTATAATCTGCTGTCCATTCCACTGAAATTGTGCAGTCAGTGGTTTTGCCAGTTGCGCGACTCCTTGGGGAAGGCTGATTTGTCCGGCGGCGCGAATATCCGCAAGCTGGAAAGATTGGGTTGTGCCAGCTAGCTGAATATTGCTATTCAGCCGTCCTCGCAGTTGTGGTGAGAAACGGCTGAGTTGAATTTGAGAAGTTTTGACAGATCCTTGCCAGCGTTGTTGTGCAAGTTGACCTGTGGCTCTGATTGTCCCGCCTGCGACGTTCACAACCGCATCGGGAAAGACGATATTCTCTCCTTGTTTGGTAACAACAACTCGTCCACTAGTGGGATAGGTGGCACTAGGCGCTTGCACCCGTGCTACTGTTTGCAGATTGCTCAAAGTACCAGAAATATCGGCATTTGCCGAGACATTCCCAATGGTAATCGAGGGTGAAGAATTGTAGGCTTTAGCGATCGCATCTCCTGGTATATTTTTTGCTTGCACATTCAACGCTACTCTACCTTGAGGTGCAAGCTGAACTCGTCCGCTAGCTGTGACTTGCCCTCCCACCTCTGGATTTGCTTGAACGCGAGAAACGTTGACGTTTAACGGTGTACCCAGAGAACCACTAATTTTAGCGTTCGCAGATATACCACCAACATTAATTGGAGTTGAAATACCGTAACCTTGAGCGATCGCATTTCCTGGGATACCTTGAGCTTGAATATCTACGCCTACCTGACCTTGGGGAGCGAGTTGAATTTGACCATTAGCTGTGATTTGCCCTCCGGCTGGCGGCGTTATCTGAACATTAGAAACATCAAGTTTTAAAGGCTGTTTGCGAAGTGAGCCAGAAATTTGAGCTTTTGCTGAAACATTCCCCACCGCGATCGGTAGAGTAACGCCATAGCTGCGTGCTAGTATATCTCCTGATATCCCATCAGCTTGAGCATTAAATATTACCTCATCTTTGGCTCCCAGATTAGCTTGACCGCCGCCGATAATTTGACCGCCAGCTACGGGGACTATTTTTAGATTGGAGACAGTAAGTTGAGATGCAGTTTGAGATGCATTCAAGCGGAAATCAGTGTTGATGGTTTTAAATTGAACGCGATCGACTTGAATCGGTTTGGTGTTACTTACCGTACCGCTGACGACTGGTTGCTCAAGTGCGCCTAGTATTTTAATATTTGCTTGAATTTCGCCACTTGCTGGGACTGACGAATTTACTTTCAGGGTATCTAAGATATTTTTCGCAGTAACAGGTTTTATCTGAGCAGAAACATTAAAACCTGTTTGAGTATTAATTGTTCCATTTGCCAGAATGGGAACTTTGCCAAAGTTCGTACTCAGATTATCTAAAGTAACTGTCTGACCCTGAAATAGAAATTTCCCATTAAAATTAGAAACCGGCTGAGGAATATTTTGAATTTTAGCGGTGATTTGATTAGCTGTAGCTGTTCCCGTAATTGCGATGTCTGATAGTTTGGGTGGAATCTGCACCCCTAAATCAGCATTTAAATATCCTGCTTGCAGAGCGATCGGTAACTGAATTAATCTAGCGATCTCAGATACTTGTAAATTTTGTGCTGAAAGTTGGAGGTTAGTTTGTTGAGCTTTTAGTTGGGTTTCGCCAACAATTTTAACAGCCCCTCCCCTGGTGAGTTGAGTATTGAAGTCATAACCGATCCTTTGATTTCGATCGAAAAATCTGGCAATACCACCAACTCGATCTAATATGACTGAGCCTTTGGGTTTAGTCGGTGCAGTGAATGGCATCAACTCTATATTGCCATCTTGAATTTGAAGTGACTGCAACTCAGTTTGAATAAAGCCTTGTCCCTCCCCAGCCTTAACTTGGGCTGTCACCCAACGACCATCTTTATCCTGTTGAACGTAGACATTGGGTTGAACTAAGGTGACATTTAATGCTAGTTTTCGGCTCAGAATAAGTTGCAACGGCGAGAACTGCACATCTAAGGCTTTTGCTACCACTTGGTCTGCATCGGTGGCAGTTGCTGGTATTGATAAAGAGCTAAATCTTAGACTAGAAAGCGAAAAACGTTCAACGTTCCCAACTTTGACTGGACGCCCCAGTAATTGCTCAAGATTTTGCTGTACTAACGGCGCTAAATCTTTGTATACATAGCTTCTAGCCCACCAAGCACCAACTATAATTCCGACTAGTAAAACCCCACCCAGAGCCAAACTGGTACGTCCTAAAAGCAGGAGCCACAGACGACGATTAGATGGTTCCTGATTGTTTTTTGATTTTGGCGATCGCGTCATCATTGTTACTAGTACCAGTAATTTTTCTGGAGTGAGGCTAGAGACAAATTAATTAATTGTATCAGCAAGTTACAATTTATGGTTTCACAATATCAGGACTTACGCAAGAACTTTGTGGCAAGCTGCTTGTATTTTCGAGGAGAGGCTGCGCCAATAAGACGCATTTGTGGTGCGTCTATGTTATTTCATGATTTTGTCTAATTCCTGAATTTATTTCGATTAATAATTTTTCACCAGACGTTAGTTTTGTTCGTTTTGAGATTTGGAAACTTTGCTGGTATTAAGAAAATTATTTAGAATATTATGTGCATCTTCAAAAGAATTGGTATAAATATTATCTTTCAGAAAGCCAGCAATATTTTATTAAATGACTTTATAATCCCTTCTGTATATACGACTATGGTTATAAACTTTAACTTTCCATAATCTAACTTAGTATAGATGACAATGGTGATTTAGCCTCCTATTAGTTAGAAGGGGAAATGTATATACGAACACACTGACAAAATATCTATGAATAAAGCTTAGGTTTATGCAAAGTTATCAAATAATTTTATCCAGGAATTCATCAAGTTAAATTTGATACTCAGGCTGTGCTATTAGACATCAACATGCCGGAAATATATCGAGAATAACTACATAATCTTGAATAGCAACACATTACTAACAATATTCGCTACTTTGTAGAGAAGTAGCGAATCTGAGCTTTTCGATTGCTGTTTTGCAAACCTAATCAATCATTATCAGATGGATCGTCAATCATTTCTGGTACTAAAGCTGGGTTACTTCTACGTTCTTCTGGTGATTGCTCTCGAATAACATCATCTATTCTCGCAGGATGTTTGATTTTGTCCAATACCTCTGCACTTAATTGTGATGGATCGCCTTCTGGATTAGACTTTTCAGCTTGACTAGGAACTGTTTCCTTATTCATAACTATTTCCCTAAACCCTAAACTTATATGCCAAGCTTAAGTTCTTCTATGGTGGGGTACACACTATCTTGGGACTTAAATTCAGATAACGGTGGGTGAGAAAGGCGATCGCTTAACGAAACTGAATAAAGGCGTCAGTCGCCAGAAATCAGAATGAATTTTGAACGAAAGAGTTGATAGGGCAGCGTCTTTGGCTTTGCTCCTAAATTCTGACTTCTGAATTCTTCTTCAAGAATTGGGATTTTTGGCTAACCCAGAAAGCAATGTCATGAAAACTTGACATTTTGCCTATTACTAAACACGTAGAGTGCCCTTATTGTCATGTTTTCATGACAATGAGATCCCAGAAGGGCTGATAAATTCGTGAAACAGCCAAAAAACCTACTTCTGACCCCTTGATCCCTAGATATGCTTAGTGGTTAATATAGACTTAACAAATAGAAATCCTCCGATCCCAAAGAAATGCTGATTTTGGCATCATAAGGAATTGAAAGGATGTTGGCTCAATTTAAAAACAGATTAAAAAACTTAAAAACTGGGCAAAACCAGGAGTCAGGAATAAGAAATTCATCTGGAATGGATGAGATTTTACATAGCATTCTTTAACCAGGGGAAATCATTTACCGCTTAAACTACTGGAGGCCAAATAAATGGCAAAAGAACGCCCGCCACTAGAGGAGATGACCTTACGCCAACTACGCAAAGTTGCTAGCGAATATAGCATCTCTCGCTATAGCCGAATGCGTAAATCACAACTGCTGACATCAATACAAGAAGTCCAGCGTAGCAAAAACTTACTCAGTCCATCTCGTTCATTGGAGGCACAAGAAACCGTGGAAGCTGCAAAGTTTGAATTAGGTCAGGAAGATCGTACTGGTGGATCTTTAGCTGATGTTGATGAAGGACTCGCAGATTTGCCCTCTGGCTATGGTGAAAGCCGGATTGTACTCTTACCGCGCGATCCTCAATGGGCTTACACTTACTGGGATGTTGCCAATGAACACAAAGAGGAACTGCGTCGGCAAGGCGGACAACAACTGGCACTACGGATTTATGATGTCACCGACATCGATATCGAATACCAAAGCCCACATAGCATTCAAGAATATCCCGCTGATGAACTAGCTAGAGAATGGTATCTACCAGTTCCAGTTAGCGATCGCGATTATACGATCGATATCGGCTATCGTGCTGCTGATGGTCGCTGGTTAGTACTAGCTCGTTCTAGTAGAGTACACATTCCTCCCGTCTATCCTTCTGACTGGATTGAGGATGTCTTCATCACTGTAAATTTTGAAGAAGATTTACGTGGTCAGACACAGTACGAACTAGTTCCTCCTGCCAAGAAGATTGCAACTACCGCTAATGGTAATGCTGTTGTGAATGGCAACGGCAACCCCATCTACGACGAAATATTTGGTTTAGCAGAATCTGCCGAAGCACAACGGGTTGCTGGTTCTATCTTTGGCTCCCAACAAGGTGCAGCGCGTCCTGAACAAGTCATTAGCTCCTACATTTTCCCATCGGGTGTGGGTCTGTGGGCAACTCCTACCGTATCTGGCTTAACCGCTTCCGGTGCAGGAATGTCAGGTGTTGGCTTCTCGGCTTCTGCCGTACCAGTGCGTCCGCGCCAGTTCTGGTTAATTGCCGATGCTGAGTTGATAGTCTACGGTGCAACCGAACCCGATGCTACTGTAACCATTGGTGGCCGTCCAATTAAGCTAAATCCAGATGGAACATTCCGCTTCCAGATGTCCTTCCAGGATGGTTTAATTGACTACCCAATTTTGGCTGTAGCTGCTGATGGCGAGCAAACCCGATCGATTCAGATGAAATTTAATCGTGAGACACCATCTCGGAATACTAACACCAAAGAAGAAGCTGTCTTAGAATGGTTCTCTTAAATTTTGGCTCTGAGATTGACTCCAGACTGAAATTTTAAATTATTCCCCGCTATAGTAATTCTGTAGCGGTTTTTTTTGTATTATTATGTCTACAAAAAGATTATTTTTATTATTTATCTTGATAATCAGTGCAAGCTTATTATCAGGTTGTCAAAAGATTGAAGCAAATTTAGTCCCAAAAGCGTCTAAAAGTTGCCCTGGCAAAGATGCCAAGTTCAGTATTAATTTTTTTAAAGCCAATAATCAAGGTAAAAAAAATCCTAAAGGTATTAACAATGTAATTATTTTTAATCCCAAATCAGCAGAATTAGATTTCAAAGTTAATGTTGGTCTATCTCATAAACTTTACGCCAAAGATAGTAGAGGGAAACTGCGTAAAGAATATGTAGCAAAACAGTTTCATGAACTGATCGCTGATGAGAATGCCAAGTTAAACGGACAGCTACCTATTGCCGCAATTAATGCCGACTATATAGATACTGATGATAAACCCCAAGGCTTAAATATTTCTCGTGGCGTAGAGTATTCAGGAGCATTTAAAAATAAACGTTCTTCCTTTGGCATATCAGGAGGTACACCTCAGCAGCGACAAGCTACTATTCAAGCTGGCAGAAGAACAAACGATATTCTCAATTACAATTTAGTGGGCGGTAATGGCAGATTCTATCGTCAGGGTAAGTTTAAAGATATTTGTGAAGATTTGGGAGAATTTGCTTGTAAAAATGCAACTAATCGCTCTCTAGCAGCTATTACGAATCAAGGCTATGTAATCTTATTAGTTAATGACTTGAAAGCTAATTCCGAGATTGAATTATCTCAACTTAATCAAGAGTTATTGCCAGATATGTTTGATAATGTTTTGGAAGGCATTGCTAGCAATAACTGTTTAGGAAAGATTCAAGAAGGGATTTTATTTGATGGAGGTATGTCTCCAGGATTATATTACAACCAGAAAACTTATGTAGAAAACCTTGGGCCAATTGGTTCAGTTTTTTTGATTTACAAAAAATAAAATAGTTATAATTCCCACATTTATTGCACCCCTCCCCGATGCTTTGGCGGGGTGGGGTGATTCGGGTTTAATAAGTCATTACCCGCACTTGATATCATTGGTTATTGACCAATAACTAATGACTAATTCACAAGTCAATGCTTATTTACGATTTTGGTATTCATCTTGGTTTTTATTTTTTTTGATGAAAAAAGCGAATTCCTACAAAGATGTCGTAAATAAACTCTAAAAAGTCTTTCTTTTGCAGTAACCCTGAAGTTTGATAACAGCCTTTTTCATCTAACAAAGGCTTCATTAGATAGTATGTAGACTGATATTTATACCAGGGAATACAAGTCCATAAATGATGAATTAAATGGTAGTTCTGACCTAAAATCAGGATGTTAAGAATTGGACTAGGGTATACACGAGCATTTTTCCAGCGATCGCGTTCAACAAAGGGACGATGGGGCAAATAATCAAAAAACAAGCCTAGTATTAATCCCACGATACCAGAAGGTACAACCCAAAAATTGAGAACGTACATTAAAAAATGATATTGAACTGAGATATAAAAAATTGCAACAACAATTAAGCGGCTAATTAACCATTCCCATAGCTCATATTTGCGCCACAGTCGCCGTCGAAAGAAAAACACCTCATGCGACAAGAATCGAAATGCAATCATCCACAGCGGGCCACCTGTAGAAACAAAATGATCTGGATCGTCTTTGGGATGGTTGACATGAGCATGATGCTGCAAATGTACTCGTGTAAACACTGGAAAAACGAACCCTAGCATCAGGGCGCTACCATGCCCTAATATGGCATTAATGACTCGATTGCGGTGAGCAGATTGGTGACAAGCATCATGAATTACTGTTCCAGCACAATGCAAAGCAATAGTGTTAGAAACAAAACACAGCCAGTCTGGCCATTGCCAAAGCCAGTAACCGCAATGAGATGACACCAGTACTGTCACAGATGCTAAAAACAGTAGTAGTGTAGGATTGAAATCACCAGGAGGCGCTAACAATTCCTTTGGTGGAGCTTTCAGCAGTTTTTCTGCTTTTGAAGTTACCGTTCTTACTTCTGTATCTACTACGTCTTTAAAGATGACTTCCAAGTTGTTGCCATTTAGCTTTTTATAGTCATCAACGGCTGGGTTGATGATGATTAGGCTTTTGTCCGGGATGTCAAAAAAATTAGGATCTAAAGAGGTCATAATTTTCCTGGTCTTGATTCGTTGATAAAATGGGTTTGAAATCCCAAACTCAGCCAGCACAGAATAGATTTCTTGCCTCGATTAGAGAGATGAAAAGATTGAAAATTTAGCCAATACTCTTCTCTATTCAAATTAGGTATGGACTGTAAGAGATAGGGAATAGTAAAAATTTTGAATTCCTTGCTACACTACACGCATAAACAAAATATTTGATTTTTGATTTCGAGAGTTGCTCCTGTTACTCATAATGCCAGCAACAACGGCATACATAGATTTTGGTTTGATATCGACATTTATCGATTTGCCCAGTCAATGTTTTTTGCGATGTGCTGAAATTGTGCTTTGTTATTGCTTTTGTGAAAAACAATTTTCAACAATATAAAGAATACAGTTATTTTAACGATCAATGCAAGAGTTTTATCGATATTTGGCGTATAATAAAAATATTTTCGACACAGATATCATACTTCTAACAAAAAAATATATTTTATTTGCTTAAATAAAAATTTCATCCCTTGTTCTGGATGATGCAATAAGTATATATACTAGCGATCGCTTATTCTCTTTCGATTCCATGCAATTGCTGTCTTCTTCTTTTAACCAAAACTCCATCACTGGAGTTTACTGGTAGGCAGAATAGGGAAAGCTTCGCACAAACCATGACACTTCTTCGTGGAGCATACCACTTTCTACTCTGATTCTGAGTTCGAGACCACCAAAAAGATCGAATTTCTATATTTAATAACAAAGATTTTGCTATGCGTCAATTATTACTAGTTTTGTCCAGTATACTAACTCTCAGCAGTTTAAATCCCCTCGCCATGACAATAGCAGGCACAACGCCTGATTTATCTGAGATGCGCTTAGTTCAAAAGCTCAACTGCAATAATCCTCAAACTCAAGCAGCAATTAATGAATGTACGAAGTTGTCTTATCAGAATGCAGATAAAAAACTGAATCAGGTTTATCAACAATTGATATCTTCATTAGAAAGACCTAGAAAACAAAAATTGATTGCTGCCCAACTTGCATGGATAAAGTTTCGAGATACAAATTGTGAGTTTGAAAGAAGCAGATATGAGGGCGGAAGTATTGCCTCTACCATTTATTTTGGTTGTTTGGAAGATACTACAAAACTGCGTACCCAACAATTACAAGAATATCTGAAAACTGACCCTTAAGCTGAAAGCAGGCAAGAAGAAGCTTTTAGAGATTAGACTTGTTGCATGAATTTAAAGCCCTCACCCTAAATCCCTCTCCCACGCTTGGGAGAGGGACTTTGAAATTTGCATTTGTGCAAGAAATCTATTGAGTCAGAGACTTAATGAATGCATTAGCCTGGGAACGAGGAAAGTTTTTAACTACTAGTTGTCACTGGTAACTAGAGTATTTATCTTTTTCTGAGATTAACGCAAACCTAAAATTTCGGAAATCGCCGCTACAATATCTAAATAAAAGTTTCCTTTCACCGCCCGAAATAACTCAAATTTAGAGTCAGGGGCACCAAAAAACGGTCTGAGAAACCATCCTAACTGCATACCAACAAAGGCGTAAAGCAATAACCAGGATCTTAAAATAGTGGTGCGGGTTTTTTTACCAACTTCATCTTGTTGAGAAAGTAACTGCATTCCTTCATACAGGAACTTCACGCCAAATACGCCTGTAATGCCAAAAATGAACACATTCAGCAGTTTAAAAAATTGATAAGAATCGGGTGTAGTTATTAGAAAAAATAGCGTAACGGGTGCCAAGCTAAATAAAAGTACGCTAATGACTGACACAGATGTGAGTAATACAACGAAATGCTGTAAAACACTGCTCCGAGAACCAAACAAAACATTAAAGAAGAATAACGTCGGGAAACAAATAATCAGTGTAATTAAATAGAATACCGGAAGCTTAATAGCACCCGATAATGCCTGGGCCCAACTGTGAGATGCACCAATAATTCCTCCATAAAGGGCAAAGAAAATGGAACTAGATACGAATAGAGAAGTGATTTTATTTTGTAATCTGATTCCCAGACGAATTTCTTCTAAGAATGACTGGCGATCGCGCAGTAAATTAACTAAAACTCCAAATTGTTGAATTCCGCGATTTTGCTTTTTCAGCATATTTCTTTAGTTTGTATATTTTATGGAATTACTAACGACTAATTAACGGAATCCAAAGAGATAGCTAAGAGATTTAATCACGCTTAAATAGAAATTACCTTCTCTTTCGCGGAATAGTTCAAACACAGAACCAGGTGTGCCAAAAAACGGTCTGAGAGTCCATCCTAACTGACTGCCTACGAAGGCGTAAAGAAATAGCCAAAATTGTAAAATTTTCTGGCGGGTTTTACTACCTTCATTATCTTGTTCTAAAACTAAACTTGTGGCTTGGTATAAAGACGAAACACCAATAAATCCAGTGATAGCAAAGATAAAGACGTTTAACAGAATTAGAAATTGGTAATTATTAGTGGTAATTAAGAAAAAGAGTGTGATTGGAGCAAAGCTAAATAAAAGTACGCTCGTGACTGAAACCGCAGTTAATACTAATGCTAAATGCTGGGCAAAAGTCCGCTTTGAACCAAAAATAATGTTAGCAAAGAACAACGTCGGGATACAAATCAAAAGTGTGATTAAATAAAGGGCTGGAAGTTTAATGGCGGAAGATATAGCTTGCATCCAACTATGGTATGCACCAATAATTGCACCATAAGCAGCAATAAATAAGGAACTGCAAACCAAGAGCGAAATGATTTTATTTGGTAATCTCGTACCTTGGCGAATTTCCTCTAGAAATCCTTGGCGATCGCGCAAGAATCCAATCAGCACTGCAAAGTATTTTATTCCTGATGATTTCCGTTCTATCATATTATCCTCACACCGATAAAATTCTAAGTTTAATCTAAGTAATCACCGCCAGAACCATACTTCCAAGCATCAATCAAACGATGCCAATAATATTGTTGTTCATTTGCTTGATTCTTAATCCATGTTTCTAGCATCGGACTTAGCAAAAGCAAGGCAGTGTATACACCTAAATTACTGTAATGTAACATCCAATCTAACAAACTTGCCAAACCTACTTGCGGAATTATCTTGGCAACTATTCCAGGATGATATAAACCAGTTTTTAACAGTGTTTGCGTTAGTGCCGAAAACTGCACTATATCTTGTAAAAATGGTTTTAGCACTGGTGTACCCAACTGTTGCATTTCTTGAAATACTGCTGAGAGTAATTGGTTAATTTGATCTGGGGCAATTTTCTGATTTACACCAACACTCATCGCCCTTTGAAACAACCAGGTGACAGTCAAACTTGGCTGATAAGGTTGCAGCAGTGTTAGCGCTTTTGCAGATAATTGTTCTGTTTCCAGCGCTTCGGAAATGCCATAAGTTAAACGCTTCAGGTGGCGCACCATTGCCCCAAAACCACCAAAACTCAAGGGAGATTGATTACCACTGCTATCTCCTGCTGGTAGAATGCGACTCCAAGGAGTTTTTAGCGGACTTTGGCGATAGGTGGGAAAGAAACCAAATAGTGCCCGTTGAAATTTCAGCTTGCTCAATTCCACTCCCTGATATTCTGGTAAAAGACGCAGATATTCCTCAAATAAAGCTTCTAAACTCAAACGTTGAGGTTCTGCATCCATGTAAGTAAATAAGTAAGTGGTTCTGCCATCCCTAGCTGGGAAAGCTTCCCAGAAGTACTGACATTGATTCTGCAAAGATGTAAATGATAATAATAAATCGCCTGAGTTATTATCTGGAAAACCTTGAGCGCAACTTCCCACCACCAAACACAGCGCGTCTGGTTTTTTGCCTTGGCGTGCTTGTTGGCTGATGGGTGAAAAATGTCCCATCGCATCGATTAATAAGCGAGTTTTGAATTGGTTATTTACCATCACCCCATCGGGATGAACCACTGCTTCGGTAAAGGGTGTGTTTTCTAATAACTTTCCCCCGGCGGCGAGAAATCGGGTTTTCAAAGTAGCAAGTAGATAAACTGGATCTACGCCGATATTCAAGACATCCTCTACCCAAACTTCTGTACCGCCAGCAAAACTTACTCGCGCTGGGTTATATTGAGTGGCGATCGCACTTGCTAATTCTTCCTCAGTCAGCAAGTTTAATTCCACAAATACATCTAATTCTTTGCGAGAAATATTCCACTCTTGTTCCCTCCCCCGCAGAATTCCCCGTTCCAGCAATGCTACCCGCAGTCCCTTCACCGCCAAGGCGCAACCAATTAAAATGCCCAAAGTGCCACCGCAGATAATTACATCGAAGTCGATATCGCCTAAAGACTGTTGACTTTCTTTAACTAGCGTTGGCACTGGTGCGGTGTTTTCTCGCAGAGATGCGAGGATGCGATCGCCTTGGCGCAATCCTCCTAAAACATCGCCGGGTAATTGGGAAAGAATTTCTTCAGTTAAAGACATCGGGTTTAATTCCAGCAGAGTTACTAGTATCGATCGTATCTTTGCTGGAACAACGCCTTTATCCCAAACCAAATAGTTTTGCGATCGCAGGCAATAATTTATTAGTCGATTCAACCAGAGAAGCAACAGCAGGTAAGCCTGTAAATATCCCTTTCAACATGGTGATTGCAGTTTTCGCCGTCTTTTGCTTGGTGGATTCTTGAGGATTTTTACCCGCTTCTGCCAAAGCGTTCACCTGTTCTAGCGCTTCGGCTTTGTCTTCTTCTGACAAATATGTGGATTGGACGATCGCATCTTGCAACTGCGACAATAATTCTTTGATTCCTGGTTTCTCGGCATCGGTTGCATCAGGTAACTGATTGAGGGCAATACTCACGTTACCGCTAATGGTTCCTAGATTAGCAATAGAATTATTGCCTGCGATACCGCTAACATTACTGCTGCCTTCAATATTGATGCCACTGATATCAGACATATTTGTATCTCCTTGAGTATAAAATTTCGGCTGCTTGAGAGCAGTATCTACCATATTTTCTAAACTAATAATGCGCTGATCTTTTTCTACCAGCAATAATTGCTGACTCTGCGATAAAGCTTTGAGTTGATTATAGTCATCAAAATATTCTGCACTCAGTTGAGATTTATCGCTACCTGCGGCGGTTTTGGCTCTGAGCAAGATTTTATCATCGCCGCGTTTCTCCATTGCCACGATTTCTAACTCGGCTTCGGGATGTTTTTCGGCAAGGTTTTTGAAGGCTATGGCAACAGCACGGGGGTCAACGCCCTGATTGTGGTAAAGATCGAGGGTGTCAAAAATTGGCTTGATAAAGTCGGCAAAATCCCCGTCTGCAAATACCTCTCGTTTATTATCAGGTTTGCGGAGGGGGTCGGGGTCTTCTTTGGTTGGTAAGCGCATGAAGATATATTCACACCTCACCCCATGCAATTTAGTTGTATTTGTAATGCCCCAATCTTCAATGAAGGCTCCGGTCAGGGTTGCACCTGTTAAATCTGTGCCGTCTAGTTGGGTTTGCTTGAGCTTTGCTCTTGACAAATCGGCATCTTGCAAATTGGCTTCACTAAGATCAGCGCCGATAAAACTAGTATCTGCTAAGTTAGCTTTTTGTAAGTTCACACCTTGCAGGTTTTGACGGTCAAAATTTTTGTCTTGTCCTTGTCCTGTAACCAGCAGTTGACGTACTTGTGAGTCTTGAAGGTAAGTTAAACCAGGACGAACACGGTCAAGCATTTTGGCTTGATGCCAACAGGTATTAGTAAGTATAGTGTTTCGGAAATCTGTACTTTTAAGCGTCGCAGCAGTGAAATCAGCATTAGTCAAGTTAGCGCCACAAAAATTTGTACCTTCTATTGCAGCAAAGCGAACAGCGATATTGCGAATCAAAGCGTATTTTTCGTCTCCTTTCATTGCTCGCCAACCGATGTAAATGCTAAATAAGGCTACGGCAAAGGCTAAAGCTAAGGCTCCACTTATGATTACGATTACTGCTATGATTTTGCCAGAAGTAGGTTTGGCAAAGGATACAGCCACTGCTGAGGACAAGGTTACAATTATGGCTATTGCTCCGGTTGCGGCTACAGTTTCGGTAAAAGCAGCTACGGCTCCAGCGAAGGCTACGGCTACGATTACAACTACTGCTACACTTAAGCCTCCAACTGCCGCTCCAGTAAAAGCAGCTACGGTTCCGCCTTTGACAGAGGCAGCCACGCCTACAGCTCCGGTAAAAGCGAAAGCGAAGGCTTCTAAACCAGATCCTACTCCTTGAAAAATCGTACTTAAAAAGAAGGCAATCAATAGGATTAAAGTAGTGCAGCTTGCAATCTGCTTTTCTAAACTGGAGGCTTTAAATATTAATGGCACAAAATAATCAATTAAATATAAGAAAAATCCTGATAGTAATAAAAACAGCAACGAGAAAAGGGCTATGTAAGTTATTTTCCAAGTTTGTTGCAATCCAGCTTGTGCATAACTGAAGTTTACACCTGTCAGGTTGGCGTTAGTGAAGTTTGCCCCTCGGATGTCGGCATAGCTAAAGTTTGCACCCGCAAGGTCTTGTCTACCTTTGAAGTTGCGTCCTCGGAGATTTTGACCGGAGAAGTCTAAAGCCATGTTCCACTTTACAGAGGTGAGCAAATTTTACTACACCCTTACCCCTGTATATTCAGCAATGGTTAGATATATTTGTTAGTTGAGGCTAAAAGGTGCAACTTCGAGGATAAAAGGCGCAACTTCGAGGCTCAGAAGGTCATCGTTGAGCCTCAAAAGGTCAACGTCGAGCCTCAGAAGGTCAACGTTGAGCCTCGAAAGGTCAACGTCGAGCCTCAGAAGGCCAACGTTGAGCCTCGGAAGGTCAACGTCGAGCCTCGGAAGGTCAACGTCGAGCCTCAGAAGGTCAACGTTGAGCTTCAAAGGTTCAATGCTGAACTACAGCCACTGATTACCACTGTTCTACTATGAGATTCTCTACATAACTAAAATGCTCGGCGTTGCATAAATAATGCGGGATGAATTGGCGGCTAAAAATTCTATAACAGTTTACAGGTGCGATTTCTGTTATTTTAGCGATCAATACTTTTTTACTTGTTGCGCGTCTTCATCAGGTGGATGCCAACCACCTTTGATCCAAAGACGACGAGCTTTGACAATAGAGCCTTCATTATGACGTTCATCATTGAGGTCTAAACGATTACTTGTAGCTCGTCCTACAGAAGTAATGCCAATAATTGTTAGACCATCTGCTGACCAAATAAAGTGGTCAGACCACTTTTGCTGGCGTGGATTAAATAGAGGTAGCATCTGTCCTGTATCTGGATCAATTCCAGTGGTGAAATTGTAGCGATATCCATTGCAACGCTGACAAGCTAATGCCAAATTATCAGGGTCATCCGAACCTTTAAGAGACTGCGGTGTAATATGGTCAATAGAAAATAAAGCAGCACTTGCTTCTTCTGAAGAATGACAGTATTCACAAAGAAATTTCGCTCTTTGTCTGACTAATTTTTTGGTGGAATCATTAACTGTCATGATTGAGAAATGATTTTGGCATTAAGCAAGGTAAAAATTCTATCAAGTTCCAAGATGCCTGCCAATTCAGCATCTTCCTCGCTTGTTAGCAATCCAGCTTTCTTTTTCTCAGACAATTCTTCGAGTCGAGACTGTAATTCTTCAGTAAATTTAAACAAATATATGTCCCTAACTTTACTGAGTTTGATTCCAGAATCTACCCAGAATGAAGGTTGAACCATCATTTGAGTAATCATAAGCTGTATGTCTCGTTTAATTTAGCGGACTGGTGGTATTTTAACAGCGAGAAAGTAATCGTTTCGTCAAGAACATAAGTCTGTTGTATAAATTTGCCCATTTTCAGCGATGTCTGACGACAAGCCGCAACTCTTGGAGACGCTTTGCGAATGCGTCTACGCATATTGGTAAGCTTCTGTGGCTTCTTGGTAATAGCGTTCGCTTTGTTCAATAGCGTCAAAGATAGCTTGTTTCGTTGTCATAGCGATCGCTCAATGTCACTTTCAGCTTGTTAATATTTTATCTGCTAAACTGCGGTTCGCTCACACCCAGAAACTATAGCCAAGTCTATTATGTGGATATAGACACTGCACAATAACTTGCATTACAGGGAATACTGATGGAACGCTCGAAAATAATTGCCATTCTTACAGGTGCGATTTCGGTGATTTTAGCGATCGCCTACCTCATCGTAGTCCAACTCCTGGACTACCGAGATATGAAACCCGCCCCCATCAGCCAAGTTAATTCACCACCTGCCATTACTATCTCTCACTGGCAGGTTGACAAAATCACCCAAATATAAATCACATTTAGTCGATTTGTAGAGACGCAATCAATCGCGTCTCTTGTCATTTATATGAATTGATAAAACTAATGATAACTATTGATTCATCCCTCATTCGATACATAGATAAGAATAAATACCTATTATTTCTTGTTGAAATAGTTGATTATATAAGAAATAATTAGAGTTATTATCCTAAATTTATTTAATTAACTAATTCCCTTTTGACAGATATAACGGTAAGCTGTTTTTAACAAAATTAAATAAACATAAATTTGTATGTTCTGCGTAGGCGTAGTCCGTCGTAGATCGTCGCTGGGTTAACAGGGATCAACGCCAGTTGACTCAAAACCACAAATTTTTAATGACAATTATAGAGGTGAGTTAGATGGCTCAGTTTCTACTAGAGACTGTTTGGCTAGTTCCGTGCTATGCCTTAATAGGTGGCTTGTTAGCTGTCCCTTGGTCGCCAGGGATCATTCGGAAAACAGGGCCAAGACCGGCAGGTTACGTAAATTTGGTAATGACATTTTTGGCGTTTGTACATAGTGCGATCGCCTTACAAGCAACTTGGAATTATCCAGCCCAAGAAGTATTTATTCCTTGGTTATCTACAGCTGGTTTAGACTTAACCATTGCTTTGGATATATCCTCAGTCAGTGTCGGTGCTTTGGTTGTGATTACTGGCTTGAATTTGCTGGCGCAAATTTATGCGATCGGTTACATGGAAATGGATTGGGGTTGGGGACGCTTCTATTCATTATTGGGATTATTTGAAGCGGGATTATGTGCCCTTGCTTTGTGTAATAACTTGTTCTTCAGCTATGTAATTCTGGAAGTACTGACGCTGGGAACCTATCTACTAGTTGGCTTATGGTTTAGCCAGCCATTGGTAGTTTCAGGTGCAAGAGATGCGTTTTTAACCAAGCGGGTGGGAGACTTATTCTTGCTGATGGGCGTGTTGGCATTATGGCCTTTAGCTGGAACTTGGAATTATACAGAATTAGCTGAGTGGGCGGCTACTGCTAACGTCAACCCGACAACTATGGCATTGGTAAGTTTAGCTTTAATTGCTGGGCCGATGGGTAAATGTGCCCAATTTCCCCTGCATTTATGGCTAGATGAAGCGATGGAAGGCCCGGTTCCCAGTACCATTTTGCGGAACTCGGTAGTAGTAGCTAGTGGTGCATGGGTGCTGATTAAATTGCAACCAGTGTTAACCATCTCGCCCATAGCTTCCTCGGCGATGGTTGCCATTGGTGCGGTGACAGCCGTGGGTGCTTCTTTAATTGCGATCGCTCAAATCGATATGAAACGCTGTCAATCCTATTCTGTCAGCGCATACATGGGTTTAGTATTCATCGCGGTGGGAGTGCAACAAGACGAAGCGGCGCTATTATTAGTCCTCACCCACGCCATATCCGCAGCACTATTGGTAATGAGTACGGGCGGAATTATCTGGAATAGCATCACCCAAGACGTAACCCAAATGGGTGGATTGTGGAAGCGTCGCCCGATTTCCGGAATCGCCTTTATTGTAGGCAGTTTGGGATTAATTGGTTTTCCACCACTGGGTAGCTTTTGGGCGCTGATGGAATTAGCAGATGAGCTGTGGGAAACTCAACCTTGGTTAGTGGGAGTAATAATCGCGGTAAATGCTTTGACAGCCGTGAGTTTGACCAGAGAATTCGCTTTACTTTTTGGCGGTAAAGCTACACAAATGACACAGCGATCGCCTGAAGCTCACTGGCCGATGATTTTGCCAACAATGATTTTACTTGGCTTTAATCTACATCTTCCTTTCATCTTGCAAAATTTATCACTTTTACCAGATTGGGCAAGCCTAAATAAAGATGTCGCACTACTTTTAAATTTGTCAAGTATTTTCGGTTGCGGTATCACTGGTGTGATTTATTTCAGCAATATTCCCAAACCGATTCGCCTGCCTTGGAAAGGTTTACAAGACTTAATCGCATACGATTTTTATACCCCCAAACTCTATAAAATGACCATAATTTTTGGAGTTGCCAAAATTTCCCAACTTGCCGATATGATTGACCGCTTTGTAGTCGATGGCATCGTTAATTTCGTTGGTTTATTTTCGCTATTAGGTGGCGAAGGTCTTAAATATAGCAACTCTGGGCAAACCCAGTTTTATGCACTCACTGTTCTTCTAGGAGTAAGTCTTTTAGGAATGTGGGTAACTTGGCCATTTTGGGGAATGCAATTTTTAAATATGGTTTTTCAAATCTCGACAATTGGATAGCAGTAACAATCCTACTAAAAGTTAACAGTTTAATATTGTGAGGAGAATTTCATGAGCATACAACATCCCCAAATCAATCTTTCCAGAAGAGGTTTATTGAAGTTTGGTGCAGGTGCGATCGGTACAGGTGTATTGACAGCCGGACTTAGCTCAAACTTACTTGCAGCCGAAACAAAATCAGTACCAGATGATATTACACCCGATAAGGCACTGCAAGAGTTATTAGATGGAAATGATAGGTTTGTTAAAGCAAAACGTCGCAATCCTAACCAAACTCAATCACGTTTAGTCGAAATTGCCAAAGGTCAAAAGCCCTTTGCTTCTATTCTCGGTTGTGCAGATTCACGGGTTCCTTCAGAGATTGTCTTCGATCAAGGACTTGGAGATTTATTTGTCTGCCGGATAGCTGGTAATATTGCCACGACACAGCAAATTGGTAGCTTAGAATTTGGTAGCTTAGTATTAGGTACTAAAGTGATCATGGTAATGGGACATGAAAGATGTGGTGCGGTAGAGGCTGCAATCAAAGGCGCTCAAGTGCCAGGGCGAATTGGAACTTTACTTGAAGCAATTAAACCAAGTGTAGAAAGCTCAAAAGATCAATCAGGAGATAAATTAGCAAATGCTTGTAAAGCAAATATTTTGGCGCAAGTTGAAAAATTGAAATCATCGACAGTTTTATCGGAGTTAATCAAAGCAGAAAAACTGAAAATAGTCGGTAGTTATTACGATTTAGATACTGGAAGAATCAGTGTAGTAAGTTAGCTTTTTTGTCCTTTGTCCTTTGTCATTAGTCATTGGCTAAGAATAAGTAAGTCATCAAGAAATACAGTTCAGTTAAGCCTAAAAATTATCCTACTGAAGCGTATTGAGTCATAAAGGACAAAGGACAAAGGACAAAAGACAAATGACAAAGAACAAAGGACAAAATTCCCATGTTAAGTGTCTTGATTTGGCTCCCGATTTTCGTTGCTATTATCATAGCAATATTACCTGGAAGTATACCTAAGCATCGCATTCGTTTAATAGCATTAATATTTTCCGGAATAGTTCTCTTCTGGAACCTGTTTATCCTACTAAAATTTGATATCAGCAATCCAGGAATGCAATTTAAAGAGTATTTACCCTGGAACGAAACCCTTGGCTTGAGCTATCAAATAGGTGTTGATGGGCTTTCTATCTTGATGTTGGTGTTAAATAGCCTGCTTACCTGGATTGCTATTTACAGCAGTAGTCAAGAAACTGAACGCCCCCGGCTGTTCTACTCCATGATTTTATTAGTTAGTGGAGGAGTTGCAGGTGCTTTTTTAGCAGAGAATTTGCTGCTATTCTTCCTATTTTACGAACTAGAATTAATCCCCTTCTATTTGCTAATTTCTATTTGGGGAGGGGCAAAACGGGGTTATGCTGGGATGAAATTCCTGATTTATACTGCTGTTTCAGGAGCCTTAATTCTGGCGACATTCTTGGGTATGGTATGGCTTAGTGGTTCTACCAATTTTGCTTTTGATGCAGTCTCTACAGAAAATCTGTCAACAACAAAGCAAATCCTTTTACTAGCAGGAATAGTATTAGGTTTTGGGATTAAAATTCCCTTAATTCCCTTCCATACTTGGCTACCCGATGCTTACGTTGAGGCTTCAGCACCAATTGCCATTCTTCTCGGTGGCGTGTTAGCAAAGCTGGGAACTTATGGATTGCTGCGATTTGGGTTGGGTATGTTTCCTCATGCTTGGAGCATTATTGCACCGACTTTAGCAATTTGGGGAGCAATCAGCGCCATCTATGGGGCAGTAATTGCGATCGCTCAAAAAGATATCAAGCGCATGGTAGCATACAGTTCCGTTGGTCACATGGGCTATATCTTGCTAGCTGGTGCCGCTAGTACTCCCTTAGCACTCGTTGGTGCAGTCGCCCAAATGTTCAGCCACGGTATCATTTTGGCGATTCTCTTTCACTTGGTGGGAGTTGTAGAAGCCAAAGTTGGCACCCGCGAGTTAGATAAACTCAATGGTTTAATGAGTCCTATACGCGGTATACCCTTAATTAGCGCTTTATTAGTTTTAAGTGGGATGGCTAGCGCAGGTATTCCCGGTTTAACAGGATTTATTGCCGAATTTCTCGTCTTTCAAGGTAGTTTCTCTGCTTTTCCCATCCCGACAATTTTGTGTGTAGTGGCTAGTGGATTAACCGCAGTTTATTTTGTCATCCTCCTCAACCGCACTTGTTTTGGCAGACTCGATAACTTTGCCTACTATCCCAAAGTCCTTTGGCCTGAAAAAATCCCCGCTTTAATTTTGGCAGCTTTCATCATCTTTTTAGGAGTACAACCCACTTGGTTAGTGCGTTGGAGTGAATCCACAACTACAACAATGGTGGCTGCAATTCCCCCCTTAGAAAAAACCGTAATCTCTGAAGTAGCGCTGAAATAAAAAATACATCAAAACACTTGTAGAGACGGCGATAAATCGCGTCTCAAAATCTATCTCCCCAAACGCGATAAATTGCGTTTCAAAACCTATCCCCCAGACGCGATAAATCGCGTCTCTACCAATTTACGATTATCATGACAGCAATTAAAACAGCAATTAAATTACCCCCTTCAACGCATGAATTTGCCGAAGTAATCCACCGCTTAGAAGCAGGCGGTGCAATGTTACCCGATACTCCAGAAAATTTGATGCAAATCATCGGTTTATATAAAGCTTATGCTGTGCCGATGGATTTTTACTGGCGTGACCTACTTTATATTGCCGAACGCGAATTTTTAAACCCGCTTCCCTTCTTTAAATACTTCTTGCCCAAAGAGTATTTAGAACTGCATAATCATTACGCCGGCGACGATGCCGATTTACGAATTTGGCGCGGCGAAGCTACTGCACATCCAGAACTTTTGGCATTTATTGAAAAGGGTGAAACCTTTAAAATGCCGAAGTTGTTGCATCACTTGTTGCACGATCGCATTAACATGGAATTTGCAGAAGCTTGTATGCGGGCGATGTTGTGGCACAGAGGGATGGGTGGACAATTTGACCCTTACCTCGATTCAGACGAATACAAAGCCAACGCCGACAGAGCAATTAAAGCTTACTTCCAAGGGAACCCCGTCATGCTGGGGCTTTACAAGCTGTTCCCCGATATGTTTTTGGAACAGTGCCGCCAAATGTCATACTACGCCAACCTGGGCTTATTCTGGGAAGTCATGGCCCCAGTATTTTTTGAAATGTCCGATCGCTATGATGAAGGTACCATTAGCAGCGTCCCAGAGGCGATGAGTTTCTTAGTTAATGGTATATTTGCGATCGCAGGTCGTCCCATTTACCATCACGTTTATATTCGTGGCGAATGCTACGAAATTGTCCCCAAATCCAAGGGTTTCATGTGGCTATATGAAGCTGCATTACCTTATGTAGAAGCAGTTTTCTACCGCACTGCACCCTTCCGAGGCACAAAATCTTATAATGCTCAAGCGCGTCAAGTGCCGGAAGACCAAAAGGACTTTCACTATGGCATTCTTTACGCTGATGTATTCCCAGTGGGTACTGCTGGCATTCCCCCGACATTATTAATGCAAGATATGTTGCATTTTTTGCCACCATATCTTGTGGATTACTACAGCCAACATTGCCGGGGTGAAGAAGATATGTTGATTCAGTTAGGAGTGAGTTTTCAACGCTCAATGTACTGTGTCACTTCTGCGGTAATTCAAGCTTTGCGAACTGCACTTTTATATCCTTTAGATGACGAAAATCCCAAGCATTTACAAGCTAATCGAGACTTTTTTGAAATGCAGCTAAATCGCTTTACTCGTGCTGACTACGATATTCGTGATGCTGCTCGTTTAAGGAGCATTCAAAGTCAAGATTATCGATAAAATATCTCCATCTAAAACCTTTGTAGAGACGTATCACTGCTACGTCTCTACATTTTTTTGCAAATGACTTGGAAATGCGATCGCTAATAAAGAGATGCCAACACTTTATCAGCTGCTGCCCGGAATGCAGTTGCAGCACCAGCGCTCATGTCCCGTGGCGCACAGATGCGATTTCTCACATAGGCGAGTGTGATGGCACCAACCGCAGCCGCAGTCGGATCGGCATTGTCTTTACCACCCACGCGACCCCACGGTAATGCTGCACCATTGCCATTGATGAGATAGTCAGCCAGCAATCTGAGGTGAAAATCAACCGCCTCTTTAACGGCTGTGGTGTCGCCATTGACTGCTAATGCTTGCACCCCGGAGTTTTTCAGAATATCTCCTAAAGCAACTTCTCGGTTATCAGTCAACCTCTCAGCCGCTTCCGCCCGAAATTGGATTTCTTGGCTAACTGCTGAGTCAAGAGGTAAGGGATTGCCGATTGGAGTCACGCCCCATCGGCGACGCAAAAGTAAATTGTTGGTGATATCATCCGATTTGACGCGGTGATAAGCGGGACGCTGTTTGAGCGCTTCAAACCAGGCGTTGATCCGAGGATAGCGGGGATTTCCCTTGAGTTGATATCCGCGATAAACGGGTAAGTTAGCCGCCAATCTGTCTAAATGGGGACTATAAGTAATATCTACGACGCTAAATGTTGATAAAAAGTAGGGGCCGGGATACTTTCCGAGAAGTTGCTCCAGCTCGTCTAATTTCGCTTCAAAAGCTGCCTGTAAACTTGCTAATTCATTCGGATCTTCTGGGGGTTGTCTGAGAAATTGGTAGGCGATATCTCTCACACCATTGGTTTCAGCATCATCAAGCCACTGCCTAGCAACAGCGTTTTCTTTTGGGTCTTCAGGAAGCAAGGTTGGCCCAAATCGTTCTTCTAAGGCTAACAGAATATCTTTGGATTCATAAACTAACTTGTCCTCAATTTTCGCTGCTGGGACAAGGGTTGTAGGAACTATATCGGTATACCATTTAGGCTTATTAGTCAAATCGATAAACTCTGTTGCAAAGGGAATTTCTTTTTCTTCAAGAGCAAACCAAACCCGTTCGCAAAATGGACACCAAGAGTTGGTATCGCGGTAGAGCAGTACTGGCGGTTCTGTATCTGGTGGCAGTTTATGAAGACTGCTAGGAATGGGGGCAGTAGAAGGAGATTGCCCTGGTCTACGCACCCGTCGAGCCGGGGTATTTTGTTGGGCAATTTCTAACAGTTTTTCCCAACTAGATACTGTGTCTTGAATTGACATATTTCACCTTGGTTTAAGTTAAGTTTATTTCCACAAATGAGTCCGAGCTAATTTATAAAGTAAATATAAATACTGGCGTAGCAAGGCTACATTGTTGCAAAAAAATTGTAGGATGGTTGAGGAACGGAACCCAACACCTCTATCAATGTTGGGTTTCGCTTTGCTCAACCCAACCTACATCTATTTTTAAATAGATAAAAAGCTAAATTTTTGAACCTTGTCCATTAACTACTGTAAATCTATAAATTTACAGTAGTTAATGGTGATTATCACATGAAAGTAGTTTGAAAGCAAGATTTAATGTATCTATTTTTTGACTTACTTAAGCTGTCAAAATCAGAAAAATCTTTATCAATTCGAGAGGATAAAAAGCTTACAGCTATTTTCAGGTAAATAGACGACGCGGTAGGAGCGCAAGGCTTTGCGCCCCTACGACTTCATCGAGTGTAGCCCAAGAGTGAAGCACCCCATCCAATAAAGGCGCTACCAAAAACTAGCCATGCAGCATTGATGCGAAAGTGAATAGCTAGAATGGCTGAGACGATCGCGATCGCTAAACCGAGAAAATCTACAAATGGGGCTTGTGGTAATGTTAAAGTCGCTGCTCCCAGTTGCAGAGTAGTAACAACCATTAAGGCTACAGCACTAACATTCACAGCATCCAAAAATGCTCTAGTCCAAGAAGAGGCTCGTAAGCGTGGAATTAGAGGATTCAGGGCAGCAACGAAAACAAAAGAAGGTAGAAAAATTCCGATTGTGGCAACAATTGCGCCAGGTATGCCAGCAATGACATAACCGATAAACGTAGCAGTGGAAAGTACTGGCCCAGGGGTAAATTGACCAATTGCGATCGCATCTAATAACTGTTGTTGTGTCAGCCAGCCATATTCTTGAACTAATCCCCCTTGCAGAAAAGCCACCAAAAGGTAGCCACCACCAAACAAGACACTACCAACTTTGAGAAAAAACCAACCCAATTGCCATAAGGAAACATTGGCTACAGTAGATGCAGTAGCTACCGATGCCGCAAGTACAGCCGATGCTTTCAAAGTCGCACCTGTGCTGAGACTAGCAATCAGAAAGTTAGCTTTATCTCCTGGTTTGTCGTGTTTATCGCCAGAATGTAACCAAACCATCCCCAGCAATCCCCCAATTAATAGGGCAATTACTTCATTTAATTTGAATAACAATGTCAGCAATGCCACAGCGAAAGCAATTACTAGCAATTGGCGAGTTTTCACAGCCTTTTTGGCCAAGCCCCACAGAGCATTGATGATGATTGCTAAAACAGCCGGTTTAATGCCATAAAGCAAAGGAGCGACTTGGGGTAGAGTACCGTAGGCAACATAAACCCAAGCAAACCCGCCAGTAATTAGAACCGCAGGTAAGACAAAACAGACACCTGACACAATCAGCCCCAGCCATCCTGCATAGATGTATCCTATATGGATAGCCATTTCTGTAGAATTTGGCCCAGGAATTAGGTTAGTTGCGCCCAGCAAATCTAGAAAATGCTCCCTTGTCAACCACTGACGCCGCTTAACCACTTCATCTTCAATCATGGCTATATGGGCAACCGGCCCCCCAAAGCCGATGACGCCCAGTTTAAAAAACAGGTTGGCGAGTTCGCCCAAACGACTTGGTGCTGAGTTAGTCATTTTTGCTTGGCAATATACTTTTCAAGTAGGAATTGCTTCAGGTGAGGTTGTTCTAAATTTAAACCAAGCTCTTGAGCCTTCTGACTAATTTCCTCATAAGTCAGACCTTCACTAATCGCATTGGCGATCAAGGCAATACCACCAGCCCTTGCTCCAGCAGCACAGTGAATTAAAATTGGTTTGGGTAAGTTCTCAATCTCCTGAATTGCTAACTCTGTTTGCTCTTGATTTGCTTCTGAAGGCTTTAATGGGACATTGGCATATTGTAGTCCAGCCGCTTGAGCTTGCTGCTGTTCGTCACTAAGAAAACCTGCTTCATCGGGAGAACGCAGGTTCAGCACTGACTTAAATCCCTCTTGGGCTGCCTGTTTTAACTCTTCAGAAGTTAGTTGTCCGGCAGCGCTCAAGTCGTCACTAACTTTTTTAGTGTTGCTCATAATTTTTAAAGGCACTATTCCGATAGCTTTATCGTAGTTTATTCTGTAGACTATTTATAAAGCAATTTTTGTAGGGTGCTTTCGCCTAAAATGCAAATGCTTTGACCGAGGAAAGAATACTGACGAAAAGCAGCTTCTATTTTTTGAATTACATGAAAATCACAGTTTTCTCGCAGCATCAATTTTTCCAGTATTGCTATCAGTCTTTTAGCACTACTGTATAAATAATCGATCGCTTCAACGAAATAATCAGACTCAAAAGGCTGCGATCGCTCGGCTTAAATTTAAAAAGCCCTGATAAAAGTTCAGGGCTTTGATTTATATGCGGTTTATTAAATGCCAGCCTAAAATTTGTGCTAGCGCTTTTCTATAGAATTAATCATCCCTGAATCGCTTGCTTAAAGATAGCGGAGAACTACCCGTTTTCTACCTGGGTAGCTATTTAATAAAGTCTTTAGATTTGTATCTATCTTCACTCTGCGATCGCATTGCAGTAGAGGATAGCCAGCAAAAGCAGAACGTTTTTGTCAATAAAATCAATAATTCTTCGCGTGTCCGGTGATGCTGGACGTTAGGGCTGAACTTCGCGCCGCCGACGCTCCAGAAAGCGGCGTTCGCTATCATTTGTAACCAGCATGAGCGCGATCGCGTAACTCTCTGCGGCTGCCGCTGAGGCTCCGATGCGGCGCAGCATCTCGGCACGGGTGGCGTGAAATAGATGATAGTCATTAAGTTGGGGAGCAAGCCCATCAATGAGTTCGAGAGCTGTCTGAGGAGTCTCTATCATTGAGATTGCCACCGCCCGATTCAGCGAGACAATCGGCGAGGGCTGCAAGCGTTCGAGCAAATCATAGAGGCGGACAATTTGTAACCAGTCCGTTTCTTCTGCTTGTGCTGCTTGACAATGTAGTGCCGCGATCGCTGCTTGCACTGCAAACGAACCAATCTCGCCCCGCAGTGCCTCTTCAACAAGCGGTAGCGCTTCAGCAATCTGTTGTTGATTCCAGCGACTACGATCCTGATCTTCGAGCAACACCAGATCGCCTGCCTCATCCAGACGGGCATCGCGTCGGGAATCGTGCAGCAACATCAACGCCAAGAGTGCAGTCACTTCTGAGGGCGGTTGCGGTGCCATCAACATCCTCACGAGGCGACTCAGCCGAATCGCTTCTGTGCAGAGGTCAGCCCTCATCATCGTCTCGCCCCTAGTCGTCGCGTAGCCCTCATTGAAAATCAAATAGATCGCCGTCAGCACTGCGTCTACCCGCACAGACAGATCGGTTGTGTCCGGCACTTTATAGGGAATACCTGCATCCCGAATCTTGCGTTTGGCACGCACCAGCCGTTGCGCCATCGTTGCCGTGGGCACGAGAAACGCCCGCGCAATTTCATCTGTTTCAAGTCCGCCCAGCATCCGCAGCGTCAAAGCTACTTGCGCCTCGATCGCCAGTGCTGGGTGGCAGCAAGTAAAGATCAGCCGCAGTCGATCGTCTGGAATTTCGTCTGTATCGTAAGTTGGCTCCTCGCGGGTTGGGATTAACCCGGAGGCGGCGTACCATTCCAATTTTTCCGTCAGCCGTGTCCGCCGTCGGAGGCGATCGATGGCTTTGTATCGGGCTGTTTTGACGATCCACGCACGGGGGAGATCGGGCACGCCGCTCGACTGCCATTGATTCACGGCGGCTATAAAGGCTTCCTGTACCGCTTCTTCAGCCACATCGAAATCCCCCATCAACCGGATGAGGATGGCGACGATTCGCCCCCATTCAGCCTGATAAAGGGAGGCGATCGCTTGCTTTACGTCTGTTTTTCCGTTTGGGATTATACCTGACATAAAAAATTTTTGGCGAGGTGTCGATTTGAGTTAGCACCGTTCGACTTAATAACAAAGGGAAACAAGGGAGGTATACCCAGATCGTACTAAACGATAAAAATTTTTGGTGGAGTGTCGATTTGAGTCAGCACGGTTCGACTTACTGGCAAAGGGAAATAAAGGAAACAACCCCATGAAATATTTGCTGCTGATTTACCTGGAAGAAAATGCCCTGAGCCAAACTGAACGGGAACATTGTTATCTAGAATCCGCGCAACTGGCACAACAACTCAACTCGAAGGGGCAGTATCTCGCAACCGCCCCACTCCACCCTGTGGCCACTGCAACCAGCGTTCGGGTGCGCGACGGCAAACCATTAATAACTGACGGGCCGTTTGCAGAAACTCGCGAACAATTAGGCGGTTTTTTTCTAATTAATGCTCAGGATCTCGACGAAGCGATCGCGATCGCCGCGCGGATTCCAGGCGCGCACGTCGGCACCGTTGAAATTCGACCTGTGATTGAAGTTGCAGGCTTGCCAGAAAATTCGTAACTGCATTCAACCTCAACCTAAAAGGAGAGATGACAATGACAACCAAAAGCGCGATCGCAACTAATGAAGTTCAGATTCGCCAACTAATTGCCGAGCAACAACGCGCTATCTGTGCCAAGGATGTTGAGCAAATCATGTCCCACTATGCCAACGAGGTTATCGTCTTCGATGTTAAACCTCCTTTCCAAACCCAAGGAAAAGATGCTTGGCGTCAAGTGTGGTCAGAATGTTTGCCTTACTTCCCCGACACCTTTGAGATTGAAACACGAGACCTGAAGATTACCGCCAGTGAAGACTTAGCGGTTGCACATTGGCTATTTCGCTTCACAGGAAGCCAAGACCATCCGGCAATGCAGACCTGGATGCGCGTCACCGCTGTCTGCCAGAAAAATCAAGGCGAATGGCAGATATTACACGAACATCTCTCGGTTCCATTCGATCCAGAGACTTCTCAAGCTGTATTTACGCTCAACCCATAGGCTAATCTACTGAGGCAACGCCATGAAACTCAATCCTTATCTCATGTTCAACGGCAACTGTGAAGCCGCGTTCAAGTTCTATGAACACTGTCTTGGCGGCAAAATTGTCATGATGATGACCCACGGAGATGCGCCCTCAGCCGAGCATATACCTGCCGAATGGCATGACAAAATCATGCACGTCTGCCTCGATCTGGGCGATCGCCTCTTGATGGGGTCTGACAGTCCGCCTGGATATTTTGAAACACCCCAAGGCTTTTCCGTGCAAATCAGCGTTGACGAGCCAGCGGAGGCAGAACGCATTTTTCATACCCTAGCAGAAAACGGAAAAGTGAAGATGCCAATCGATCAAACCTTTTGGTCTGTCCGCTTTGGTATGTTGGTCGATCGATTCGGCATTCCCTGGATGGTCAACTGCCAGAAAACTTCTTGACTTGTGGGGAGGCGCTTATGGGCGTCTTCCCTGTAAAACCTCAGCGCTTCGCCGATCTTTCACTGTGCAATAATTCAAAAGAAGAACCCATGAGTACTCAAATTTTCGTTAATCTGCCAGTTAAAAACCTCAATCAATCGATCGAGTTCTTTACTCAACTCGGCTTTGAGTTTAATCCTCAATTTACTGACGAAACTGCCACCTGTATGATTGTGTCCGAAAACATTTTCGTCATGCTCTTGACCTATGAGAAGTTTAAGACGTTTACTCCCAAAGAAATTTGTGATGCCACAAAAAGCACAGAAGTGCTTGTGTGTTTATCTTCTGAGAGCCGAGAACAAGTTGATGAAATGATTCGCAAGGCTGTCGCTGCTGGTGGAACAACCTACAATGAACCGCAAGATCACGGTTTTATGTATGGACATGGATTTGCTGACTTAGATGGCCACATTTGGGAAATTATCTACATGGAGCCAAGCGCAATAAATCAAGGTTAATTGCAGACATCTAAATAATACTGCAAGGCAAAATTCCAAATTACAGCTATTTTCAAGTAAATAGCTGTAATACACAAATGCAAATACTCCTACCTGCTTCCTGACTTTTCACGTTATGTGGAAAAGCTAACGATTGACCTAACCCCCTAACCCCCTTCCCTCGTAGGGAAGGGGGAAAATTTAAAGTCTCTCTCCTTTTAGGAGAGAGATTTAGAGAGAGGTTTTCCAGATACCGTGAAAAGTCAGTACCTGCTTCAAACCGCTCTTTGCCGTACATATCGCCCATCAAACCCTTGCTTAATCCAATTCAGACATTCATATTCAGATTTGAATAACTTTGGAGCTGCAATATTATTCAATAACTCTGGTGGGTAATGGTCATAAAAATATTTGTCTCCTTCTTGGAAGATAATAATCAAATTGTTCCGATAAACATAGCGAGACTTAAAACTATCCCCGCGAGGAACAAACTCTGAATTTTTATCGATATGCTCTTTAGCAATATCAATGATGTTACTAACGTCACTTCCATAGATTTCTGCTGGATTTTCTGCTTTGTGAAATTTGCTTTTGTGCCCAATTTCAGATAGCATTTTATACGAATAAATTTCGTAATTATCCGCCTTGCCAAAAACAAATGGAATTATGAGATATCCTTTATATGAAACTGAGTTTTCATAAAGAAGACGACTCATCTCAACCTCCTTTGGTAGAACTACTCTAAAAATTTTTCTTTAACAGAAAAGTATTACAACCCCAATTATCTACTAAATACGCTCACCATAAACTGAGTTGATTGGGGGGATGCTCAAGGTTATTCCAAGGTAGGGGTGGAATTAATGTACCACTTTGTTCCAATAGCTGTTGGAAATGACGAGCCGTACTGGGCGATCGCGCTTCTATTGGACAATGGACAAAGAAATAAATTCGCACTCCCATCTGTAACCATTGCTGAATCTGCATCACCCACTCTTCCATAAATGGCTGATTCACTGATAAATTCGGATGAGAAATAAACCGAATCAGAGTAAAAGGTGCTGTCACACTCAATTGCAACGGTAATTTAGGTTTTCGCCGTTCCGATTGCAACTGGGGGTCATCATCTCCAGTGTAAATGGGGCGCGAGTCTAACAGTACCCTTCCGACACCTAAATTTTCTAAAAGTGCCGTCAAATTACTAGCATGGGGTTCTTTGAACCAGTCGGGATGCCGAACTTCCACTGCTAGGGGTGCTTCTGTATGCGGCCAAGCTTCTAGAAAGTTGGTCAAATCGTCAAGTAATGCAGGTGTATAACTGGGTGGTAACTGGGCAAACATTGGGCCAAGATGCTTACCTAAAGGGCGCATCCCCTCCAGAAATTTTAAAGCAGCTGGTATATAAGGTTTTAGCAACCCTTGATGGGTAATATCTCGCGGTAATTTTAGACAAAATTCAAAACCTGTTGGTGTTTCGGCAGCCCAACGAGTTACAGTTTCTTGGTTAGGCACGGCATAAAAGGTAGTGTTACCTTCTACAGTGGTGAAGCGACGACTGTAGAGATTCAGAAAATCGGCAGTGCGAGTGCCTTGGGGATAGAGTTCGCCTACCCAACCTTTATATGCCCAAACAGCACAACCGATAAAAAAGTTCACAATGCCTAAAAGCCTTGATGTATCATATTCAATTTTACACGCAGGTTGTAGGGATTGATAAAGCTAAGTCAAATTACCGACTTGTTAAAAAAAAATCATAGATTTTTTATCAAAATGCTTGATTGCTTTCTCATTTCGGTAGATTTAGCAAGTAAAAAGGTATATTGCTTTCTCAAAATGCTTGATTGCTTTCTCATTTCGGTAGATTCAGCAAGTAAAAAGGTATATTGCTTTCTCAAAATGCTTGATTGCTTTCTCATTTCGGTAGATTCAGCAAGTAAAAAGGTATATTGCTTTCTGAAAATGCCTGATTGCTTTCTCATTTCGGTAAATTCAGCAAGCAAAAAGGCATATTGCTTTCTCTTTTCAGTAGATCGCGTACTCATTGTAGTGTTTTAGGCAAGCAAACAGGTAGTGTGGATAATTGGTTTTTTAGACGCGATAAATCGCGTCTCTACATGAGGGTTTTGATGTTTTAGCGCAACCTCAGTTATTGATAAATTGAACCATCAGGCATAATTGCCCCTGCTAAGTTAGTCCCAACTAATTTAACCAGAAGCCGCTCACCAGAGCGAATCCGCGCTCCCGTCAAGTCGGCTCCTCGCAAGTCGGCTCCACTGAGATCCGCTCCAATCAAATTAGCAGCGCGTAAATTCGCTTCCCTGAGATCGGCTAAAAGTAGATTTGCCCGAAATAAATTTGCTTCAGATAAATTTGCACCTCTGAGGTTGACTTTGTGCATAAAAGTGTCGCTGAGATTAGCACCGCTCAAATTGGCATAACTTAGATTTCTGCCAGATAAGTCTTTATTGCTCAAATTTGCCCGACTGTAGTCTTTGCCACTCAAGTCTGAGTTTTGCTTTGGTGGTTTCTGGATTGTTTGAGATGGTTTTTCCTGTTGAGGTGGCGGTGAGTGATGTGTGGTTTGATGTTTGGTTTTTAGAGAACGCAACTTTTCACGAGCTTCATTTATGGCTTTCAGCTTGTCTTGTGCTTTCTGCTGTAAACGGAGATTGTCTTTGGGAATGCGATCGGGATGCCAAACAAAGACTAAATCTTTGTAAGCCTGGTTCACTTCTTCAAGTGTAGCTCCAGGCTCTAATTCCAAAACTCTATAGTACCGCTCCAGATCGCTCATACGATATTTTGGTGGACAATCAACTTAATTATGAGTGATGGAGTCATTTATACGCTGCATCATTTGTTATGGATTATGGGGCATTGGGAAAGGCAGGGGGCAGGAGGCAGGGGGCAGGGGGCAGAAGTTTTTAATTTTTAATTTTTAATTTTTAATTGATTTCTCATCTCCCCATCTCTCCATTTCTCCATCGAGCGATCGCTCGAAAATATGCTGCAACTGGAATCTGATAGACTTCAATATAAATCCAAACAATAATTGATAAATGTGATAAGAAGGTTAATATCGTCCAAATATATGGCATCCAGGTAATGGGTTCCTTCAGATTAGCAGGAAAATAGTAAGCTACTATGCCAATTAGAGTAGTGGGAAGAATTACAAAAACTGCTGCTGCTAATCCATAACCCCAACCTAATTCCATACCTTCCAACTGGCCTTCTGTCCAACTAAACCCATTCCAACGCCATGTTAAAGGTGGTTGCCTAGAAGGCATTTTGATTTGCTGTTGCTCTAAGTTGACTGTAAAAATCTCTTGGCAAAAGTCACAAGCCATAGCTTCCATCAATGGCATGTGAGAAATCTTACCTATTCGACAGACTGGGCAGGGGTAAGCTCCATAATAGTCGAAAGATTGGGTTAAGATTTTGGAACTGGGCATAATCAGACAGATGATCCTAAAAAATTGATCTGGTCAATGAGAACTTGGGCAGTAATGTATGGCGGTTGTCAATTCCCTGCAATAAGCTTTCGTAAGATGAAGTCAGGAGAATTATATATTTTAACAAGAAAGGCAGAGGGCAGAAGGCAGGAGGCAGAAGGAATACTGTTTTGCGCTGAAGCCTGTGACCAAAGGGAACATGGGTTTGAGTCCCCCACTGAACTCACGTTCAGTGGTTTCAAGTCAGGAGGGGTTGAATCCCCTTTTTACTTGTTCCTTCTGCCCTCTGCCTCCTGCCTCCTGCCTTCTTCAACTTCTCAATCCTGGCTTTTTCTTCTGAGGTTATACAACTATTATGATGTTTAATGACAAGGCGCTTTTTTCGTCTACGCAAATAAGCAACTAGTATAATCAGAACAGGGCGTGATTTTGAATTGTGCAAAGCGTTATTAGTCTTAATCCCCAGAGTTGTACTGAGTCTATCGTTTTTTTATAGTTTGTGCAGGTCTTGACAAAGCTTACTATTCCTGCTATGGTTTACAATAGATAGGTATATTTCTTAATTTTTCCAGCAAAAAGCCCGCAAATGCTTAACACAAATTCCTACTTTTATTTTTGGTTTAGGGTGGTTCACCGGGGGTGAATTAAGTTTCCTAATGGAAACCGCCCGGTGAACCGCAGAGCAAACTCTGCGGTTTTTGTTTTTTTAAGGAGAATTTCATTGTCATGACTTATTTCATTAGTTGGTTTTATGGCTTTTACTTTTGGCCCAGAATAAATTCCGGGTAAATAGCGTCATGCCAATGAATCAGAACGCGCCCGGAACTCTTGGTTTCGGGCTTTTTTGTTGTTATTTGAGAATGCAAAATAGAGGCACAAGGGAGAAATCAATTCAAAATTCAAAATTAAAGAACTTCTGCCTCCTGCCTTCTGCCCCCTGCCTCCTTCCCCCCGCCCTCTCTTTCCCAATACTTAATTTTTCAGGAGAATATAACCATGATTAATGCCAAACTTGCTGCACAAGCCCATCTCAACCACCAGACAATCGTTAAAATCTCGAAAGAAGTCGCTTTCGGCGGTAAAGAACTGGTAATTATCGGCGGGCCCTGCACTGTTGAAAGCTTAGAACAAATGGAGATAGTCGCCCAAAGGCTATCTACTGCATCAGTACAGGGGTTGCGTGGCGGTGTCTACAAACCCCGCACATCTCCCTACGCTTTCCAAGGTATGGGAGAGTCAGGATTAGAGATTTTAGCCAGGGTGCGATTGCATTACAATATGCCAGTTGTCACGGAGGTGATGTCAATTTCCCAAATTGAGGTAGTCGCCGCCCACGCTGATATGCTGCAAGTTGGTAGCCGCAATATGCAAAACTTTGATTTGCTCAAAGCTTTGGGACAAGCTGGTAAACCAATACTGCTCAAACGTGGTTTAGCAGCGACTATTGAAGAATTTGTCATGGCTGCTGAATATATCCTCAGCCACGGGAATCCTGATGTGGTGTTGTGCGAAAGAGGTATTCGTAGTTTCGATGATTACACCCGTAACGTCCTAGATTTAGGGGCAGTGGCAGCACTCAAGCAAATAACTCACTTGCCTGTAATTGTAGATCCTTCCCATGCCGTCGGTAAACGGGAGTTGGTCGCACCTGTGGCTAGGGCTGCGATCGCTTGTGGTGCAGATGGATTAATTATTGAATGTCACCCAGAACCAGAAAAATCCGTTTCTGATGCCCGTCAAGCGCTTTCTTTAGAAGATATGGTGCATTTAGTTGATAGTTTAAAGCCTGTGGCAACAGCTGTTGGGCGTATTATACCAGATGTTGGGGCGGGTTTGGAACCTGCCCCGATTTTTTGGGCTGCTTAAATTTCAGCTTCAAGCGTTGTTTACCGCCGTAGGCATCGCTTCAATATCTCAGCCAAAAGATTTATTTTGGGTTGATGGCAAACAGCGATCGCTTTCGTAAAATAAACTTGTTACTTCAGCTATTGCATTTGTTCTCAAACGTATTTTTGTAACACAATCTTTTATATAAATCTAAGTTATCGTTTTAACAAATAAGACTATTTGATTTTATTCTCTAAGTCGTTTTATCCTGAAATCAGTAGATATTTTAAATTTTACTAAATCGCCCAAAGAAGTTTTAGTATACCGATCTTTCAACTCTGAGAATCTAAAGAAGGATAATAACTAAATGCTAGAGCAGCAGATTGATTGCCCCATCAAACCTAAGACAAGTGCGATGATTATGAAACTTTTTCAAATCACTCTAGTGGTCTTAGTACTTTTGATCAACTTAGCAGTTGCTTTCCCCTCTTGGGCAGACAGTACGCCTTCTTTCACTAATCATCCTAACAGCTTTCAAGTTGGGCAAAAAGTGATTTGGCTTTACAAGCCGCGCACGGATTCTAGCGATGTCCAAAGAATTCCCGCCGAAATAGTCAAGTTAAGTTCCAAGCAAGTGCAAATCAAGGTGTACAAACATAACAACGAATTTGTCAGCCGTTGGGTGAATCCAAACAAGCTTGAGAATTCGACCAAAATTAAATAGTCAGTGGTCATTTGTCAAGAGTCATTTGTGATTACAAAGGACAAATGACTAATGACAGGCAACAGAAAAAAATGATTTAGGACTGCTATAGTTAAAACTCCCTTATGTGGGTTTCGTTTTCATAATTAGGATCTTCAGTACCAAGCAGTTTGTCCCAGAACGTAAAATACAAACCGTAGTGTACTTTATACTTACGATGATGTATGGAATGATGCATAGAACCAATAAGCCACTTTCCAATCCAGTAACTTTTAGATGAGGAGGGAAATAGCTCAAATCCGAGATGAGTAAACACTGCCCATACTGTCATCGTTATAAGTGCGGCAACTAAGGTGACGAAATGCAGGGGAACTATGAAGCTTACACCTACAAAAAAAAGTGCTTGTACAATTGCTTCTGGTAAGTCGAAGGCAGAAGAACTCCAGGGCGTTGGTTCTCCTGAACGGTGGTGTCCAAAATGCATCCATCTAAAAATTCGAGGATGGTGAAACATCCGATGGATAAAATAAAAGTAAGTATCTTGAAGAATTAGTACTGCAATAAAGCTAACTATTAAATACCACAGTCCGTATTTCCAGATGTCAGCGTATAGCAGGGTTGCCCCCAAATTATACTCTGAGATCATAAATGCTCCAGAAATAGCAAAAACTACTGTGGAGATTACTGATAATTCAATATCCTTTTTAATGGAAGAATTCATCAACGGTTTCAAACGCAAACTCTTGTTGGCAAGAGACTTTCCTAAAATTAAATAAAACAGCAAGTATGCTCCGCCAGCAATCAGAAAGTATCGGGCAAGAGTGATACCGAAAAAGAAAAAGCAATAATACCAAAATGAGTGATTCGTCAATTAGACCCATCCGTAAGATTAATTTGGTGAAATGAAAATGCTGATTATGTCCAATTTTTTTGGTCTTCATTACCAAAAATAACCAAATTAAGATTTAATTTGTTAATCGACAAAATCCACTGCTTATTTTACAACATCAAGTAGTTCAGATAATATATATTAATTTTTGTTAATAAAAATTGAACTAATTTTATTGCATATATAAATATAAATTATTACTATTCATAAAAAAGGTTCTTGGTTGACTGAAATTGTAGTAAATAGCTAATTTTGTAACTTAGTTACAATTTATTTAAGTCGTTCGTTTCTATGAGGTATTTCAACAACAATTGAATTGATTTTACCCATTGTGTTCTTTAACACCTAAAAAACGTTTAAATCACTTTTCGCTACGTCTATATTTTATAAATTAATTTGCTATAGATTTTGTTCTACTTTTCTAGACTCCAGCCCAAGGCTACGGCTACTTCAGCAGCTAATTCTAGAGGATTGAATGGTTTAGCGATCGCACTAATCATTCCCATCTGATTATAGCGACGGCGATCGGAAGCTTGGATTTTAGCAGTTAACAAAATTACTGGAATCGCTTTGGTTAATGGATTGGCTTGTAACTTTTCAAAAGTAGTGATGCCATCCATCTCTGGCATCATCACATCTAGTAAAATTGCATCTGGTTGGTAAGTCTCAGCTTTAATTATGCCCTCTTGACCAGAACTCGCAGTTACTACTTTCCAGCCTGCAACTGTTTCCAAGCAAATCTTGGCAACTTCTTGAATATACTGCTCGTTATCAACCACTAGAATTCGCTTTGTTGTCATCGCTGCTATCCTCTTGTTGGTTCGGGGTAATGCTCTGAAGTAATTTCATCACCTGTTGTTCAAATTCCTTGGTAGTCACACGCCCATTGCTCAAAAATTCTGCATCTGGACTTAGTTGACTATTTGTAGTTGGCTCGTAACTACTATGAACTAAGGGAATGTTGGAAGAGTCTTCTAAATCAGGATTTTGGAAAGCCCTAATTAATGGCAGAGTGATGTAAAAAGTGCTACCTTCACCTAATTTACTTTCAGCCCAGATGCGTCCGCCGTGTTGTTGCATAATGCTCTTGCAAATTGCCAAACCTAAACCAGTCCCATCATGGTTACGTGAATCTGAAGAGTCAACTTGTTGAAAGCGCTCAAAGATACTCTCAAGTTTGTCTGTTGGGATACCGCGTCCGATATCTTTGACTGTCAACAAAACTTCATTTCCTTGTGGTTTCGCCCCCAACCAAACCGTAGATCCAGCAGATGAGAATTTAATGGCGTTACTCAATAGATTGGTCAATGTTTGGACAATGCGATCGGAATCTGCCAATATTTGGGCAGATATAGCAGAAACAGATACTTTCACTTCTGCTTTGTCAGCCAGAGGCTGCATGACATTTACTGCTTGAACGATCAAGTCAACAATATTGCAGATTTCTGGTTCCATCTTTGCCTTACCCGACTCGATGCGCTCAATGTCTAGGATGTCGTTGATTAAACGTACTAGGCGTTCGCTGCTATCAGTCGCAATTTGCAGTAGGCGTTTTCCCTGCTCTGAGTTTGTTGCTAGCAAACCACTGGCTAGCATTCCTAGAGAGCCGTGAATCGAAGTTAAAGGTGTGCGGAGTTCATGACTAACAACAGAGACAAATTCATCTTTCATGCGTTCAATTAGTTTGCGCTCTGTGATATCTCGTAAAATAACCGTATAAAATATTTCTTCAGCCATCTCTATCTTGGAGATAGAAGCCTCCGCTGGAAATTCAGTACCATCCTTACGGCGTCCATAGATTTCACGCCGTTCTCCCATCCGACGGGCAACATTGGGAGATTGGCCAAAGTCAACCACATGTTGACGATGCGCTTGAAAAAAGCGCTGCGGTAAGAGTAAATCAAGGCCCTGTCCAATCACTTCCTGGGCAGAGTAGCCGAAAATCTTTTCTGCTCCTTGATTAAACAAAGTGATGCTTTGGAACCCGTTAATAGAAATAATTGCATCATCAGCAATATCTAAAATTCGTGCAAATCGGGCTTGAGAGAACCGTAATTCTCCCTGTGTTCGTTGACGTTCATCAAGTTGTGACTGCAATTGTTGATTCACCCGAATTAACTCAGCAGTGCGTTCTGCTACTCGCAATTCCAGTTCGTTGATGGCTTGTAAATTAAGAGATGAGCCAGGCAAGGAAGAATTCACTTCCCTATCTTCCCCTGCCCTCCTGCCCCCCTGCTCCCCTGCTCCCCTGCTCCCCTGCCTCCCTGCCTCCCTGCCTCCCTGCACGACGCGCTGCCGCAATTTCATCCGTTCTAAGCGATTAACGATCCGGGTTACTAGTTCTGGGCCGACGATGGGCTTACTTACAAAGTCATCAGCACCAATGCTAAACACTTGATTTACGATCTCGGCATCGCTATGGACGGTGAGGAATAGAATGGGTAACTCACACCAGCGCGAATCGTTGCGTACTAATTGGCAAAGTTCTATACCATTTGTATAAGGTAATTCCACATCTAGAATCAGCATATCTGGCGTAACTATTTCCAAGATTTCCCAGAAATGACGCGGATCTTCAAGAGCGATCGCTTTTAGTCCCCAAGGACTAAGTAAGATTTGTAAAAATGCCTGAATTTGCGGATCGTCATCCACAACCAATATTTTAGTTTCTGAATATGGAGCATTTTGCAGCGATTGTGTGACTGTTTCTAATACCTGTGGCGTTGATGATGCAGATATTGCCGCTGCGTCGTTTCCGTCAATTTCCCGACGCAATAACTTTACCCAACTTTCGAGGTTGCTAATCTCAGATTGACTCAGGGTTTGACCAGAACTCAGTAACAATTCGATATTGCGTGCCAATTTTGAGCCAAGAGGCAAGCCAAAAGTGCCTAAAGATCCTGCCAAGGTATGCGCCTCTTTGACTGCAAGCGATCGCAAATCGGGATTTAAACTATTTTGATTTAAAGTTGCGATCGCTTCCTCCAGCACCCTCACCTGCTCGTCTACCCGCTTTTGAAATCGCTGCCAAATTTCCGCAACTGCCATTAATGTTTGCTGTTGTGATTTGAGATTAGGAACCAAGGATTTTTCACAATCTAATTCCCCTCTGCCCCTCTGCTCCTCTTCCCCCCTGCCCCTCTGCTCCTCTTCCCCTCGGTCACTGAGCGTAGCCGAAGTGCTACCCTTCTCCTCTTCTGCCAGTAATTTCAGCCGATAGCCAATACCATAAACTGTTTCAACCAAATCACTGGGCGCTCCTACAGCTTTGAGTTTGTGTCGTAACCCTTTGATATGGGTGCGAACAGCTTCTTCTTGTGGAGTGTCTTCATAACACCACAGATGTTCTAAAATCATGCCGCAGCTAAACACCCGGCGAGTATTTCGCAAGAATAGTTCTAAAAGAGCATACTCTTTGGGAGTAAGTGGCAGTAGCTTTCCAGCATACATCGCTTCACAGCTACTAGGGTCTAGCCGCAACCTACCATACTCCAGCACAGGTTGCGAGGTTACGCCTTTGCGACGCAACAGTGCCCGAACACGAGCAATTAACTCTTCTGCGTCAAAGGGTTTAACTACATAGTCATCTGCGCCTGCATCTAGTCCGATCGCTTTCTCATGACTACTATCGCACCCTGTCAATAACAATATTGGCATTTGCAGACCACTAGACCGGATTTGACGACAAAGACTAATGCCATCTAGTTTGGGCAACATTACATCTAGGAGGATTAAATCATAATCGTAAGTTTGAATAAAATTCCAAGCAGTATCACCATCACTGGCAACTTCAACTGCGTAGTTTTGGTTAGTTAAAACGGTGGTGAGTGAGTATGCATTTAACTCGTCATCTTCGACAACTAAAATTTTCATGTTAAAAGCTTTCCAAGTTAAAATGGATATAACAGATAACAAGTAATTAACTTAAATGGCAAGTCTAATATAATATCAATACTTATTTTTAAAGCATCTTCCAAAAGGTCTATCTTTGCAGTTTCAAATCATTAAGAAATATCAATATTGATTAATTTTAATTAGATTTTCTAGCTACCTGCCCAAGAGCAGATGGTATGGAGAAAAAAACATTTTCCAGACACTAGCTTTATACTACCTTACTTACAAGTTTTTCTAGTACAGAGAGGCTCAAATTCCGAACTTTTTCAAGAAGCCAGGGATCTTTTTGTTCGTAACTCCTGCACGAATTGCTATAGTTTAACGCCATAACACGAAATCCCGATCTTGTAGGGGCGTACAGATGTACATTGGTGTCAACTTCAGCTCAAACGCTGTCCCGCATACGCTTTACCCCACCCCCAACCCCTCCCCTTGCCAAGGGGAGGGGCGGTTTTGGCTTTAGACAAAACCGGGGTGGGGTGACGCGGATAGTGATGGTAAGCGAGTGGACTTAATATCAGGAGATTATAGAGCTTTCAGGTTAAGTTGACACCAATGACATCTGTACGCTCCTACAGGCGATTTATGTGTTGCAAAGATTTTTGGAAATAGTGCTATGTATGTTGAGGTAGGAGCAGTGTCCTTCTCTTGCCTTGCTCGTTCGTGCAACTTACCGTAGGAAAGGACTGATGAAACTCTCAATACGCTACAACAGAAAAAACCCTCTGCTAAACCTGTGAAAAAACGAGTAACACTCACCTTCCCGAAACGCGCCGTGCAAATGCCAGTCACTTACGTACTGGCTAAAGAGTTCAACGTCGCCGCTAATATTATCCGCGCCCAAGTTGCCCCAAATCAAATTGGCAACCTGGTAGTGGAATTATCGGGAGACATCGATCAATTAGATGCGGCGATCGAGTGGATGCGATCGCGTAATGTTAATGTTTCTTCGACGTTAGGCGAAATTGCGATCGACGAGGATGTGTGTGTCCACTGTGGCTTGTGTACTGGGGTTTGTCCTACCGAAGCCCTCACCCTCCAGCCAGAGACGTACAAGTTGACATTCACGCGATCGCGCTGTATCGTCTGCGAACAGTGTATCCCCACCTGTCCCGTACAAGCAATCTCTACTAACATTTAACAATCTAAAATCCCAAATCCAAAATTGAAGTTAGCCCAACTTAAATACATCCGCCATTACACTATCATCACCCACCAGCCTACTTTTTGCTGGAGAGTCATAAACTACCAATAGCGAAGGTATGCCAGTTACATCGTGAAACAGGGTCATTCCCTCAGCATGATCTTCCCGATTCCCATAAGGAATATCTTGCACAAAACTGGGATTGCTGAAGACATTTTCTCGCAAATTCACACCATTTACCCAGCGATAAACTTGCACGGGGCCATCTAAATCCATCGTTGGCCCGGCTAAAATCAACAAATCTTTATCATCTACATACAAATCCCGAATTCCCAAACCATTCAACCAGATAAAATGCTTTTTATATAACTCCTTTAATTCCCCAATTTGCTTTAGTTTCATCAGTCCAGGGGTAGAATCTTCTAACTCTATTTCCAGCACCACAGCCCAACCTCGTAATACAGGCCCGCGCAAACCCAGAAAGACACGGTTTTGATAAATGCCTATACCTTCAATATCAAAGCCATTATCCTTTCCGGGAATTGCTGCTTGAATAAACAAGCCTAAATGGGCATCATCTGCTAAAGCTGTCATCAGCAAATTACCCTGATTCGTCACCTCTAATTTACTGGCAGTCAATTGCACATCTGGCTTTTCGGGATGTGGGCAAGATGAGAATAGCTTACCGTCTATCAGAGGAATTCGTCCTAAAATGTAACGGTTAGGTTCTGATTCAATTTTTGCTAGCCTTTTAAAGTTTTTGGCATCTGTATTTTCGGGTTTGGATTTTTTCCGTTTGTAGCTGTGAGAACCAACAAACCATAAGTAATTATCAGCGTAAGCCAGTCCTTCTATATCAATTTCTTCCTCTTCTGGTGCAGGTAAATCGATAAATTCTGCTACACGAAATTGTTGATGATCTGTAAATTTATCAGTATCAACCAAAGAAAGACGCTCAATAGTTGAAGTTTCATCTGACCCCAACCATAAATACTGCTGATGTGTTAGTAGCAGTGCTGATAAATCTTCTCTATGCTCTTTAAAAGAATCTACAAAAGTCAATAAAACTTGATTTAGCAAATCTAAGTTTGGCATTTTAAATTATATTGATATTTACAAAAATCCTAACCATGCTATTATAATAATATTTTATTATGTAAAATCGTATTTTAAAAACTATAGCTCATGTCAAATTGACGGGATGACATGATTGTAAACCTTTGACAGATATTGCATATTTATAAAATAGGATGCAACTATCAATAGTCATAAGCATACCTGACAATCCCATAGCTAAAACAATATCAAAAGTAGATCCAAATTTTTAAATAACGTTGTTATTATGCAATAACCTCATGAGGTAATCATTCAGATCAATTATGAAATTAGCTACACAACCTACAGTAAAAACTCTTGGTGACTACGCCTACCAAGCGATTGAAAAACACTTTAAGAAAACCTTGAAGTGGGAAAAATCAGTGAAAAAAGATGAAGATCCAGAAGCGCTACACCAAATGCGAGTGGGAATGCGCCGCCTACGCACAGCGGTAACTCGGTTTGGGCTAGCAGTGGATGTGCCGAAAGCAGTCAGCGATAAAAATATTGGTAAAATAGCCCGTCGTCTTGGTAATCTGCGAGATTTAGACGTACTCAAAGAAAGTTTGGAAAACAATTACAAACCAAACTTACCCCGCAAAGAGCAAGAATCGCTGCAAACAGCTTTTACAGCTTTGGCGAAACAACGTGAAGATGTAGAATCGAGCGTACAGAAAACATTAAACGATGAATCTTACAAGTCTTTAAAAGATGCATTGGATAAGTGGTTAGAAAAACCTACTTATCAACCTTTGGCATCTATTGCCATTCAGCAAGTACTACCAGACTTACTTTTACCAGAAGTGAGTAACTTCTTATTGCATCCAGGTTGGCTAATTGGTACTGAAATTGTAGAATCAGAAGTGAAGATCCAGAGAAACTGGAAACCAAAAAAGATAGAAAAACAATTGACAACAGAAGGTGAAAGTCTTCATAGTTTGCGAAAAGAAGCTAAACGTATACGCTATCAAATGGAGTTGTTTACTGACTTATATGGCGATTCTTACGAAGCTTATATTACAGAAGTGAAAAATATCCAAGAAATTTTGGGTATGATGCAAGATAGTGCCGTTTTAACTGACTGGCTTGGAGATGTATATAAGTCAGAAATTCACACTGAGTTGCCCACCCTTGCTAATTTGTTAACTGAAAATCGTTACCAATCGTGGCAGCAGTGGCAACCTTTGCAAGAACGGTATCTGAAAACTGAAACCAGACATAATTTTCATTTAACAATACTGCACCCACTTTCAGGAGTAATCAGTTAAAAGTTACTCTTTGTTGAGAAAGAAACTGAAGTTGTAAAAGAAAGGGCAAGCGCTTCCACTGGCAGCTAATTTTCATGGCAATGTCTTCCCTCGTTCCCAGCCTCCGGCTGGGAATGCCGATTAGTGGGCTGCTGGCTCATAAAATTAGCGGCATCGAAACGAAAGAGCATTTTCAATGCTACCCAAAAACAAGATTTAACGAGATTTTAAAACGACCAGGGATAAAAAAGACGGGTTGCAGCCCGTCTAAATAGCTTGAAAGTGCAAATACACCTTGTATAGTATTGAAAATAACATAATTAGTTTTCTGAGAGTTGCCAATTTGCCAAGTCAGAAAAAGCACAGATATTGAACTGCTACTTGTTTATAACCCTGGGTAAATCCTTTAACCATCTATGTTTGAGGATTTTCGGAAATTGCGTAGGCGTTGGTGTAGCCTCTTCAAGAGTTGCCCGTCCCAGACATCGCCCTCCTTGCAGTGATTGAGCAATTTTCAGCTACTTCCTGCTCTAAAAACAGTAATAATCGCTCTTACAAGATATTGCTTTGTCTAAATCAGTCATAGTAGAAGTTACAGCTAGTGGATATAGAAGTTCCCCTAATGTGTTATCACTACTGGTTTAGTTTGACATAAATTCAACCAGCAACGAAAATCAAGGTTTATAAGCATCAAATATGAACGTTTTACTTCTATACCCCCGCTTTCCAAAAAGTTTTTGGTCTTTTGAAAAAACACTGGCTTTATTAGACCGTAAAGCAATGCTACCGCCTTTAGGCTTAGTAACTGTAGCGGCGATTTTACCACAAGAATGGAATTTCAAGCTAGTAGATCGAAATGTTCGTGTCTGTACAGAAGCAGAATGGGCTTGGGCAGATTTGGTTATTATGTCAGCGATGATTGTGCAAAAAGAAGATTTGCTCTCTCAGATATTGGAAGCAAAGCAGAGAGGTAAGCAAGTCGCTGTGGGTGGGCCTTTCCCGACAGCACTACCGAATGAAATGACATCCGCAGGAGCTGACTATTTGATATTAGACGAAGGGGAAATCACCCTACCCTTATTTGTAGCAGCGATCGCACGCGGCGATCGCACAGGTATATTTCGCTCTGGCGGTGAAAAACCAGATGTCACCAACACTCCAACTCCTCGCTTTGACTTGCTAGAGTTTGAAGCTTATGCAGAGATGTCAGTACAATTTTCCCGTGGGTGTCCCTTCCAGTGTGAATTTTGCGACATTATTGTGCTATACGGTCGCAAACCCCGCACCAAAAACCCAGAGCAACTCTTAGCAGAACTTGATTGTCTCTACAAACTGGGTTGGCGGCGTAGTATTTTTATGGTGGATGACAACTTCATCGGCAATAAGCGGAATGTCAAATTATTTTTGAAGTCCCTTTTGCCCTGGATGGTAGAACATAACTATCCCTTTTCCTTCGCCACAGAGGCTTCAGTTGATTTAGCCCAAGATCAAGAACTGATGGATTTGATGGTAGCGTGTAATTTTGGAGCCGTTTTTCTAGGAATTGAAACCCCCGACGAAGAAAGTCTTACTTTCACTCAGAAATATCAGAATACGCGAGACTCACTCAGTGAGGCGGTGAATAAAATTACCCGCTCAGGGCTGCGAGTCATGGCAGGCTTTATCATTGGGTTTGATGGCGAGAAAGTAGGAGCCGGCGCACGAATTGTCAAGTTTGTCGAGCAAACAGCAATTCCCACAGCGTTATTTAGTATGCTGCAAGCGCTTCCAGATACAGCGCTTTGGCATAGATTAGAAAAGGAAGGAAGACTCCGCAATAAATCTGCCAACATCAACCAAACCACGTTGATGAACTTTGTCCCAACTCGACCTTTAGAAGACATTGCTCGTGAATATGTGCAGGCCTTTTGTGATTTGTATGAGCCAGAGCGGTTTTTGGAGCGTACATACAAACACTTCCGGCTTTTGGGCGAAGCAACCTACCCGAAAAAGGGCAAAGCTGCCAAGAAACCATTGAACTGGAAAGTACTCCGAGCATTTCTGATTATTTGTTGGCGTCAAGGTGTACGTCGTCAGACGCGGTGGCAATTTTGGCGCAACTTGTGGAGTATGTATCAGCATAATCCGGGTGGGGTAAGTAGCTACTTAGCCGTTTGTGCCCAAATTGAGCATTTCTTGGAGTATCGCCAAATTGTCCGAGATGAAATTGAGGCTCAAGTGGCTGAATTTTTGGAAGCAGAAGCTAGGGTAAAACCGGAAGCAGAAGTGATGGAAGTATTAGGAAGCTTAAAAAAATAACTCATAGTACTGAGAGCAAGGTTTAAAACTTCTACTAAACCCCGTCTTTAACAACAGATGCGATCGCCTTCTCAATCACACTTATAGACTATTATTATCTCTAAGTGTGGTTGAATAATCTAAACTTATATCCATACCGCAAAAACCATAACACCTCTCGTTATCATATCCAGATGAATGAGACTGAGGTTAAAGCATTATGTACATCCCAAATGCATTTCGAGAAGATGACATTGATAAACTTGTCGCCTTCATGCCATCGGTGCTGCCATGAAAGAGAATCTTGAAACCAATGAAGAGTGCTGAATGCTGAGTAGAAAGACTGCCCACAAGGGGCGGAGCCTCTAACAACTGCATAAGTACTGAGTAATTCTTAATTCACTCGCTTGTTGAGGCACTCACTACTCAGGACTAAGTAGGGTGAACAATTGCCAGAGTGAAAACCCGCAGTTTCTAGCCGTGGGGAGAGGTCAAGCGAACCTAGAGTATTGTCTAATCAGCTTTGGGGATTATACATAACTATATAGTTCGCAAACAAATAGTTTGTAATACTTAATATTCGAAAAACTAATAATTAGTATTCCATGATATTGTGATTACCAGCACATCTTTTTTTGTATTGATCGTGTAGGCTCATATCTGCTGGGTAAAATTACTAGATAAATTTATGGTAATTCGAGCACCAAGCAGCAGCATCCTTAATTCTGCTGTGCTATTAAAGTTGCTTACAATTCGGTTATTTGGTTTTTGAGCAATTATTAGGTAACTGAACGGTAAGTTTAGTTATTAGAGAGCATTCCATGATTACATTCAGTGTGTAGCAACAGGTGAATGCCTGAATAGCTGACACGAATACCTCAAAGTTTTATGGGGAAAAGATTTTGTCGATATGCTATCCGAGTATTTTTTGGACTTATATCAGCGGTTGAAATTCTAATGCTGTCGTCTTGTCATCAGTCACTTGCCATGTAGGCATCTGGATTTGACCGAGATGTGTCAGGCATTTGAGCAGTTAGGAATTAGCCAACCTCTCGTAGTAACAGTCAAATCTAACTGACGTAGCTATATACAAATCAGCGATACCAACCATAGAGCTACTGCTAAGGCAATTTTAAGAAAAGAAAAAAGCATGAGTACAACACGCAAAATTCGTTTAGGTGCATTCATTCAAGCTACCGGACATCATGTCTCTTCTTGGCGACACCCCGATTCACAAGCAGATGCTGGTCTGAATTTCGAGCATTATAAAGAAATTACCCAAACTGCCGAACGCGGCTTATTCGATGCAGTTTTCTTAGCAGACAGTCCAGGAGTCTGGGGCGGCGCTCCAGAAACTCAGCATCGCAATGGTAAAATTGCCCATTTTGAGCCTGTCACCCTCTTCTCGGCCTTATCCTCTGTAACCCAAAATATCGGCTTCATCTCCACCGCTTCGACCACTTATGAAGAACCCTACACCCTGGCACGGAAGTTTGCTTCCTTAGACTACTTGAGTAAGGGCCGGGCGGGGTGGAATGTAGTCACAACAGGGAATGAGAATGCTGCACGTAATTTCGGACTTGAGCATCACCCCGAACACAGCCAGCGTTATGAACGAGCTGAAGAGTTTGTGGAAGTGGTGAAAGGTCTATGGGATAGTTGGGAAGACGATGCTTTCATCCGTGACAAAGAGTCTGGGGTCTATTTCGACCCGGATAAACTGCATACATTGAACCACAAGGGCAAATATTTCTCTGTAAAAGGCCCTTTAAACGTTGGCCGTCCGCCCCAAGGCTACCCGGTGATTGTTCAGGCTGGAGCCTCAGAATCGGGACGGGACTTAGCTGCACGCACTGCTGAGGCGATTTTCACCGCCAATCAAACCCTAGCCGATGCCCAAGAATTTTATGCTGATATCAAAGGTAGGCTAGCACAATATGGGCGATCGCCAGAGGATCTCAAAATTATGCCTGGTGCTTTCCCAATCATTGGCCGTACCGAATCAGAAGCTCAAGAGAAGTACGAATTTCTGCAATCGTTAATCCATCCCGATGTCGCTTGGGGGATTTTAAAGAACTATTACAAGGGTGTGGATTTGTCGAAATATTCTTTAGATGATGTAGCTCCCGAACTACCCAGCGACACCAACACTAACAAAAGTCGTCTCAAACTAGTCAAAGATTTAGCTACTCGTGGCAGTCTTACGCTGCGTCAGTTGTATCTCTCTCTTGCTACTGCACGAGGTCATCGCACCATACTTGGTACTCCCGAAACCATTGCCGACCAGCTAGAAGAATGGTTCAACAACGGTGCAGCCGATGGCTTTAATATCATGCCGCCAATCCTTCCCACAGGATTGGATGAATTCGTTAACCTAGTCGTTCCCGTTCTACAGAAACGGGGACTGTTCCGTACTGAATACGAAGGCAGTACTTTGCGTGAAAATCTGGGATTGCGTCGTCCAACCAATCGTTTTGTCGCTAAACAATTAGATGAAAGATTGGTGTTGGCGTAAATGACTTTTCATATCTGCACTGTGCTTACAGTGCTGTAGTGTAAATGAATTTTTCACGGATGCTTATGCCATACCTTTTAAATTGCACTTTCTGTAGATCGCCACCTTAGAGAATTTGAAAATTGTCGAGAGACGCGATTGTGGAGAGGAGAGACGCGATAAATCGCCGTCTCTACAAGAAATGTATTTGTCAATAGCAGCATTGGATGCTGAAAAAACCTGTAATTTTTGTGCCGTAGGCAAGGAAAAAACATGACTGAATATAGCCGATTGAAGACCTCACGCTCTGCTGCAATCAGAGCAACCCTTGATTATCCGGTAATCGACACCGATGTTCATACCAATGATTTCACGCCAGCTTTTGAGGATTACATCGCTAAGTACGGCGGCGTGAAACTCGTAGATGAGTTACGTAAGACGGAAGCTTCCCGTCTTAACTCCAAGAGCAACGGTAAAGACTGGTATCAACAAACTCCTGAAGAACGTCAATACAACCGGACAATCCGATCGCCTTGGTGGGCTAGAGTTACTAAAAATACACTGGATCTCGCTACTTACACCCTCCCCGGACTCCTCTATGAGCGTCAGGCGGAGCAAGGATCGGACTATTCGGTACTGTTTCCCAACAATGTTTTAGCACCGGCTGGAGCGAGTGCAGAGAATCGTCAAGCGCTGCAACGTGCAGTCAATCACTATCATGCTGATATCTACCGGAAATATAGCGATCGCCTGACACCGGTTGCTGGCATTCCCTTGACTACTCCCCAAGAAGGCATTGAAGAGCTAGAGTTTGCTGTGAAAACACTGCGTTTAAAGGTGATTAATATCACTGGCGGTGTGAAACGGCCAATCAAAGCGATCGCTGATAAATATCCAGCTGATAAATTCCCCGAAATCGCCAAGTATGCTTCTTATATCGACTTCTACGGATTAGATAGTGAATACGACTACGATCCTTTCTGGGCAAAGGTCGTGGAACTTGGCGTACCCGTTACTACCCATTACGGCAGTCAAGGCTGGACTGGTCGCTCCTCCATCAGTAACTACATGAACAACCATATCGGTCACTTCGCCGATGGTTCGGAAGCATTTGCGAAGGCGTTGTTCTTCGGCGGTGTTACCAAGCGTTTTCCCCAGTTGCGCGTAGCGATGCTGGAAGGTGGTGCAGATTGGGGTGCGCGTGTCTACATTCATTTGGTGGATCGGTTCTTAAAGCGCAATATCAAGGCACTGGAAAATTACAATCCAGCATTGACGAATGCCGATGAGTTGTTTGAAATATTTGAGCGCTACGGTGCAGAAGTTACTCAAGGGCATTCCCTCGATAAGGACGAATTGACCAAGACTGTACTAGGAGCTTCATTCAGCCGTCATAGCCGTGCGCCAATTGGTAGCGAATTGGATGATTTTGCCGCCGCAGGCATTGAAACAATTGAAGACATCCGCGATCGCTGGGTGAATAGTTTCTTCTTTGGTTCCGAGTCCGACGATCGCACGATCGCTACGGCATTCAACGACAAAGCCAATCCCTTGGGAGTCAAAATCAACGCCATCTATTCCTCCGATGTTGGTCACTGGGATGTGCCAGACTTAACTTCCCCCTTGGCTGAAAGCTGGGATCTCGTACAAGAAGGCGTTATTTCCGAAGCCGACTTCAAATCCTATGTATTTGCTAATCCCTACAAGTTTTACACCCAAGCTAACCCCGATTTCTTCAAGGGTACAGCGATCGAATCTAAGGTAAGTAACACCGAATCTAAACAAGTGGACAAGAGCCTAGTAGTGGCATGAAGAGTGCTGAGTACTTCTTAATTCACTCAGGACTTAGGAATTAGCACTAAGTAGGGTAAAAGGCAAGATGAGGGAGCAGAAGAGAAGTTGAGTAATGTTTTTCTCCTCTGCCCCTCTGCCCCTCTGCCCAATGCCCAAATCAAATTAGGAGTCATAACAATGCCTGTTGAACAACGCTCTCACGACACCAACAATGGTTCCTTGCCTTATCTGTTCTCGCCTGTTTCTAACAATGCCAGCAAACCTGCACCCTTAGTACTTTTTCTGCATGGAGGACGCGATCGCGGGACGGATTTGAATGTGCTGCTGAAATGGGGTCTACCTCGTTTCGTAGATTCATCCAACTCCTTACCTTATGTCTTCGCCGCACCCCAGATTCCGGCTGAACAGACTTGGGCAGATCGAGCAGATGATGTGCTTGCTTTGCTTGATGAACTGATCGTTTCTCAGCCTGTCGATCCAGCGCGGGTGATATTGGCTGGGTTCAGCTTAGGCTCGGCGGGGATCTGGCATATCGCTGCTTTACATCCCGATCGCTTCGCCGGTCTAGTACCTGTGTCTGGACGTGTACCAAAAACATTAGCAGAAAGCGAACTAGCTGCACTCAAAAACATTCCCGTTCAGATATTCCAAGGTGGACAGGATAAAAATCTGCCGATTGAGGATACAGAGAATTTTGTTGAGCGTTTACGCAAAGTTGGGGGGAAAGTCGATTTGACAGTGCTACCGGAAGGCGATCATTTTATTGCAGATGAAGTATACGGCGATCCAAAGTTACAACAGTGGCTAATTTCCCAGAACCGCCGTGAAATTTCTGTAGTTGCTTGAGGTGAAATGTTCAAAAACTAACTTGCAATATTCTCTGAGGTAGGCAGCGTTCTGCCTGCCTAACATAACAATATATTAATATCTTCTAGAATCATGAACATAATGCTTCTCAAGTCAAAACCGAACTTTTTCGGCAAAATTAAGTTGAATTATGTCAGATTATCGCAAAGAAATCAGAATTTGTTTTATTGGTGAATCCTTTGTCAATGGCACAGGCGATCCAGAGTTTTTGGGTTGGACAGGTAGAGCGTGCTGCAATGCTGAGTCAAGAGGATACGCTATCACTCATTACAACTTGGGCGTGCGGGCAGAGACAAGTCGGTATCTCAAACAACGTTGGTACTCGGAAGTTTCCTATCGTCTCCCAAAAGAATCCGATGGTCGAGTAGTGTTTTCCTTTGGGGCAAACGATTCAGGATGGGCGGGTAAACAGCAAGGAATCAAACTTTCAGAGTCGATCGCAAATGCTCGCAGTATCTTAAGTCAAGCAAAGCAACTCTATCCGATCTTGATGGTTAGTCCGCCACCCTGCGGTGATAATCAAATTCTTGCCAATCTGTCAGAGGAATTCGCGTTGGTTTGTAATGAACTAGATGTTCCGTATCTTGATGTGTTTTCCAGTTTGGTAAAGTCACCAATCTGGCTAGCAGAAGCAAAAGCCAATGATGGCGCTCACCCAAAAGCAGATGGTTATGCAGAATTTGCTGCGATCGTCCAAAACTGGGAAGGTTGGTTAAATTGGTTCACACCTTAAAAATGCCGATATCGGGCTAATCATGGCTTAGTCGATGTCTTGCATAAGCTTTTAGTTTTGCGATCGCATCGCATTCTATTTAAAAATTTCCACATTTTCTCAATCAACAACATCTTTATGACCTTACCAACTACTAACCTCGGTAAAACTGGATTGACCGTTTCGCGCCTCTGTCTCGGCACTATGACCTTTGGTTTACAGACCGATGAAGAAACTTCCAGGCAAATCCTCGACACCGCCGCCGATGGTGGGATCAACTTTTTGGATACAGCCGACGTTTATCCCCTTGGCGGCGGGCTTGCCACTGCGGGACGCACCGAAGAAATCGTTGGGCGCTGGCTCAAAGGCAAACGCGAACATTTTATCTTAGCTACTAAGTGCGTCGGCCAGGTCGGCCCTGCACCTTGGGATCGGGGTGCTTCGCGGAAACATATTTTGGATGCGATCGATGCTTCCCTGCGACGGTTGGGAACCGATTATATCGACCTGTACCAATTACACTCTGACGATGCTTCAACCCCTCTCGATGAAACTCTGGAAGCGCTGGATGCAGTAGTTCGTGCTGGCAAGGTGCGCTACATCGGGGTTTCTAACTTCTTAGCCTACCGACTCGCCCGCGCCTTGGGTCGTGCCGAGACGCGCAATTTAACAAAGTTCATCTCAATTCAGCCCCGTTACAACCTGTTATTCCGCGAAATTGAGCGAGAACTATTGCCTCTCGCCAAAGAAGAAGGACTGGGTGTAATTTCCTACAATCCTTTGGCGGGTGGTCTACTTACTGGCAAACACAATTTTACTCAAGGCCCCACATCAGGTACGCGTTTTACGTTAGGTGCTGCCGCAGAACGTTATCAAGAGCGTTACTGGCGCGATCGCGAGTTCAATACTGTCGAGGAATTACGCACAGTAGCCGATCTCGCTGGATTTTCCCTCACCACCCTAGCAGTGGCTTGGGTTTTATCTAATCCCATTATCACTGCCCCCATCATTGGCGCTAGCCGTCCAGAACAACTTACTGACAACCTCAAGGCGCTAGAACTAAAACTTGACGACAATTTGAAACAAAAGTTAGACGACCTAACCGCCGAATATCGAAGAGGAGATTCTCTTCGTTAGGAATGATTTTATTTAACAACACCGGACGGTTTATCTAGCCGTCCATTTTTATTTTGCAGAACAGCTTGATGCTACGAGATAAATCTTCATGACGAAAAAGGCCAGACAATCCAAATCTTTTCAACGTGCTCCTGATGCACCAGATTTGCCATCAACTCCATTCAGGTTCATTTTGTATTTCGTGAACCAGTTTCGCTGGTGGTATGTGTTAATGGTGATCCTGGAGGTAATACACGCAACCTGTGGCATCATGTTGCCTTATGCTATTGGCGAGATCATTCGGGGCGTGGCGCGATCGACGGGCGACAGCAAGCCGATTTTTGATGCGATGAAGCAACCCTTGATGTTGTTCATCGGCTTGAGTGTGGGTGAAGTGGTATTTGGGCGCTCGGCTGGACTCTTGCAAACGATTCTCCATCCAATTCACCGACAGCACATTGTGCGATCGCTATATGCCTATTTACAACACCATTCGCATCGCTACTTAAGCAGCAGTTTTTCCGGGGCATTGGCACATCGAATTAGCGAAACTTCTCTGGGTGTTACCCAGACGATGCAAATGATGATTACTGAATTTATGCCAGTAATTGTTGTGTATTCCGTCGCCACGACGATACTGTATCGCGCCTATCCTCCACTGGCTGCACTCGTGGGAATATGGGCAGTTCTCTTCATCAGTATTTCGTTTTGGCTGGCAACTCGCTGCCGATTTTACTCCCGGAAAGCCGCAGCCGCCAGAAGCGAGACAACTGGCATCATCGTAGATACAGTCACAAATCTCACTAGTAGCCGACTATTTGCTCGCTTTGGTTTTGAACGGCGCTATTTGAATGAGCAATTAAGGCGCGAACTCAAACACGTGAGAGAGTCCAACTGGTACTCGGAGCGGATTCGCTGGTTTCAGTTCATCTCAGCAGCTATTTTGAAAATCAGCACCTTGTATTACTCGCTCTTTCTCTGGAGTCAAGGAAAGATCGCTACTGCTGACTTTGTTGTAGCAACTAGCTTATCACTGTTGATCATCAGTGAAGCTCGCAATTTGAGCCGCCGCTTTCTGGAATTTTTTGAACATGTTGGGAATGTCGCCAATGGTGTCTTCACCATCGTTCAACCGCACGAGTTGGTCGATCGCGAGAAAGCGATCGCCCACTCAATCACTCAAGGTAAGATTGAGTTTCGGCGGGTGAATTTCAACTATACAGATGAGAAGAAAGTTTTCAACAACCTTTCTGTCACCATTCAAGCGGGACAACGTGTGGGACTGGTAGGCTTGTCCGGTTCTGGAAAATCCACCTTTGTCAATCTGATTCTGCGTTTATTCGACCCACAATCTGGACAGATTATCATTGATGGGGTCGATATTCGAGATATGACTCAGGATGCTTTACACGCTCAGATCAGCTTGATTCCCCAAGATCCATCTCTGTTCCATCGCACTTTGCTGGAAAATATTCGTTACGGACGCTTGGATGCAACCGATGAGGAAGCGATCGAGGCTTCGCGAAAGGCTCATGCTCACGATTTTATCGTTCAAAGTAAGGATGGTTACAATTCTCTGGTGGGCGAACGTGGTGTCAAGTTGTCTGGAGGACAAAGACAGCGGATTGTGATTGCGCGGGTAATCCTCAAAGATGCGCCGATTTTGATTTTAGATGAAGCCACCTCTAGCCTTGATTCAATCACTGAAAAAGCGATCCAAGATACCCTCGACTTAGCAATGAATGGGAAAACGGTCATCGTCGTAGCTCATCGATTATCTACCATCGTCCATCTAGATAGAATTTTGGTGTTTGACAAAGGTCGAATTATCGAAGATGGTTCCCACGCCAAACTGCTATCACTCGGCGGCGCTTACTATAGATTATGGAAAATGCAAGCGGGTGGATTTCTACCGGAAAATCTCGACGAGGTTCGTACTGGCACAGATAACGTCGAAGAGGGAATGATCGCTTGACATTTGCCGCTACTTGAGGTTTATTTGCAAATTCAATTCAAGAATTGTCCGAGAAAGAGTCCACAAAACTAAACTAATGTAATTGAAGTAGTGGCGTGTCAAGACTAAATTTGTGCATTAGCAAAGTCTTGTGGGATGGGCTTCTAGCCCGTCCTAATTTGCGGGCAAGACTTCGGCGTGAGCGCTCAGTCGAACGCTGCCCGCCCCACAAGAAAATTTATTGCAACATTTTAGCCTTGACACGTCACTACTGGAGTGTTTCAAAAATTAAATATGAGTTTTATATGATACTTCTAGTGGTGAACAAAACCAACTCAGTTTCCAACTTATCTCATTAAAGCTTGAAAACCTGCTTGTACAAAATGCCGATCAAAAGTTAAAGCTTGAGAGACTTCAGCTTGCTTCATAACTACAAACGAAATACAATCAACTAAACCCCATGCTTTATCTTGATGGGTTTTGTAAAGTGTGAATGCTTGTGCGAATAATTCTGGAGTGAGTCGCACAATTTCTACTTCATCTGAGCCAAAGAAATGCTCGATAATTTCAACAGCCTCATTTTTGTAGTTACGAGCTAGTGCATTACCAATTTCTAAAAGTACTGCATCAGTTGTGATTAAGGGTTGAGTTTCTAAGCTATCGGCTAATTCGGAGGCTCGCTGGTGATATTGGTCACGCTGATTAATTAGTGCTACCACAAATAACGTATCAACAAAGATTTTATTTCTCACCCTCATCCCCAGCTAGATAAGAATCAAGATTGCTAGCGAAATCCTCTGGGGCATTTATCTTGATTTGCTTTAATTTTGACATGAAACTCGGTTTTTTAAGATGTTGTTTAGATTGGGCAAAATCTTGGATTAAAAGATATAGTTCATCTAGATATTCTTCGTTAAGGCTATCAATTTCAGCGTGAATTTTGTCTTTTGCAGTCATTTCTACCTTTCTTGTAAATACCATACTCATTGTAACTTTTTAGGATAACTGGAGAGCGATCGCACCTCCCCACAAACCCAATACCCGTAGATGCAACGCGGCTTGTCGTTAGACATCGCACCTCCACAAACCCCAAACGCGATTCCCGTTGAGCATACAATATAGAAAAGCAAGTTATCTGTAATCTCTATGGAAAAGCTCAATATTAAAGAAGAAGCTCGAAAGCTAATTGATAAATTACCTGCTAACTCAACATGGGATGACCTCATGTATGAGATTTATGTTAGGCAAGTTGTGGAAGCTGGACTTGCTGAGAGTCAAGCTGGTAAAGTAATTTCCGTACAGGAAGTTAGGGCAAAATTTGGACTACCAGAGTGAAAGTTTTTTGGACAGAAACAGCCGTAGAAAACCTATCTGCAATTTATACTTACATTGCCCAGAATTCACCTCGGTACGCAACCAGGATTATTGACCGTATAACCAAACGTTCCTAGCAGCTTGCGAATTCCCTATATCTGGTCGAATTGTACCAAAGTTTGAAACCGAGCAAATTCGGGAAGTTATTGAAGGTTCATATCGAATTATCTATTACATCAAGCCCGAACAAATTGATGTACTTGCTGTTATACATGGGGCACAGGAAATTACACCAAGTATAGAATGAATAGCGATCGCACCTCCACAAACCAAACGCGATCGCTCTCCCAAACCAATCAAGCAAACGCGATCGCCCTTCCCCACAAAACCCAAATGCGTAGACGCAACGCGGCTTGTCGTTAGACATCGCACATCGCCCAGATCCTTTTACTCCGGTAAACCCTCTAAAATCTCCCGTACTGCCTTAGACCAATATTCATCTTGATACTCAACATATATCTGCAACGCTGTCTGCAAATTAGCCCTAGCCTCTGCATAGTTTTGCTCTGCTTGTGCAAGCCTTCCTAAACAATAAAGCGTGAGACCTTGCGAATAGCGATCGCCAAATTCGATATATATTTCCAGAGCTTGTTGATAATAATCCTGTGCCTGGTCGTATTCCCGCAACTTTTGGGCAACGCCTCCCAAATTGTGGTAAGTGCTAGCACTCGAATAGCGAGCGCCAAATTCGATTTTGATTTCCAGGGCTTGTTGATAATAATCCCGTGCTTGGTCGTATTGGCGCAACTGTTGGGCAACCCTTCCCAACTGGTGGCAAGTGCTAGCACTCGAATAGCGATCGCCAAATTCGATTTCGATTTCTAGGGCTTGTTGATAATAATCCCGTGCCTGGTCGTATTGGCGCAACTGTTGGGCAACCATTCCCAACTGGTGGTAAGTGCTAGCACTCAAATAGCGATCGCCAAATTCGATTTCGATTTCCAGGGCTTGTTGATAATAATCCCGTGCCTGGCCGTATTCCTGCAACTGTTGGGCAACCATTCCCAACTGGTGGTAAGTGCTAGCACTCGAATAGCGATCGCCAAATTCGATTTTGATTTCCAGGGCTTGTTGATAATAATCCCGTGCCTGGTGGAACTGCCGCATCTTTAGAGAGACATTACCTAAATAAAACAAGGAATTGGCGACAGCAGAACGATTTTTTTGCTTTTTGGCAATATCTAAAGCTTGTTGATGATAGCTATTTGCACTTTCAAACTGTCGTTGCTGCTGATAGCTTTTACCTAACTGATTGATAACTTCGATTTCTAAGGAATAATCAGGAAATTGCTTGGCAATTTTCCCAGCTTTTTCTAAATATTCTCTAGCTTTGATTGGTTTGTGCTGGCTTAAATATGCTTTGCCCAATTCATTTAAAATATTACAGCAACTGCGGAGATGTTCTGGGCTGGGTATTTCTCCAGTTGGGTGATATTCCATCAACAGGCCATGTAATAAGTCGATACGTTCTTGTTGTTCTGGTGTTGGTAAGCGTTCTATATTTATGTCTGTATTCAGAGTATTGGCAATTGCCCTATCTCTAGTCAATTCTGTAGTTTTAAAGCGAAATAAACCTGATTTCCAAGCCCAAAAATCAGGTGCAAATTTTGCTAACCGCGAAATTGCATAATCTGGCAAGATAAATAAAAGCGGATGGGGTACGGTTTGACGATAAGAATCACGGACGAAGTTTAAATCCTGTAAAACTGGGGGATAATCTCCAAAAACACCAATAGATTTTTCTAAATTTAGAATCAATAAAACAAGTTTCTTATTTGTTTCTTTAGTAATTTTGGCTAATTGCTGCAACAACTCATCCCGCAGAAATCGCAAATTCTTCTCAGGAAAATCTAAAACCACAAATTGGATTTCTTGACATTGAGGATTCTGTTCCAATCCAGCAATTAATAAGTCTATATCGGGTGTAAAGTTAATTTCAATAAAACCTAATGTAAATTTTTCTGCAAAATCGACAAATGTCACTAATTCAGCGAATTCATCTTGATTATAGGCAATAAATTTACCTATTTCGGCTTGAAGTTCACTGTTTTTGTGCTGATTGGAGAGCTTCTTGGAAGAACTCATTTCGCTTCACCACTGGATTTGGATAATTCCACCGTTTATCACCGTTATATTCCAACACGGAAGTATTAAATAACATTAATTGTCCAATTTCATCTTTACTGACATTTTTAGTTAAGCAAACCTGAGCCAAATGAGCGTAATGTTCTTCAGGAATAAACCGCTCAAAACTAAATTGTTGCTGTTTAACTGCATACTCTATATCTTCTGAGATAATTTTTGCGTGTTTTTTGGTACTCGCTGTTTGACATGCAGAGCGCATCATTTGCATTAACTGACGCACATGGCCACCACTTGCTTTTGCTAATTCTAATAATTGATTACGGCTCTCAAAAATTGCATCAATATCAACCCGCTTTTCAATTACACTTGCCATCGCATCTAAGCCCGTCTGATGATAATTTAGATCGCATTTATGCCGTTCAAATTCATAGATATTAATCATCGGCACAATATGAGGATTACCATCAAATTGATTTAGGGGATTTTTCGGCGAGCAAAGAATTGAAATTGGTACTGTATAAATGATTGTACAATTTAATTCTTGCATCTGAGCCGCATAATCAAAGAACAAATGTTCTGCTACGACAGGAGGAACCCGATCCAAATTATCGAAGATAATTAATAAACCTTTACATTGAGGAAATTTTTGCCGCAATTTTGCGTAAGCGTCGCTTAATAACAGATTAGTATCAGATTTGAGGCGAGATAAATCTTTTTCTAGAGTTTGCCGAATAGTTGTCTTTTGCTTGTCCGAGCCTTTAATTTGTGCCAGCAATTTGACCATTAGTTTGGCGATAAATGGCGCAGTAGGGCTGAGAGTGGCTTCTGCCTCGACGTTGACTGATTTTTCGACACTTTGCTCGTTTTCTTGAGTAATGTCTTTAAACCATGATTCAAAACTTTTTAATAAATCTTGATTAAAAGTCAAACCTAATTTTCGTAATTCAAATTCAACTTGTTTAATTACAATCAAATATAAATCTGTATACCGGGTATCATTAATATCTGTCTCTTCATTGGCTTCCAAATAAATAACCCGATAATTATTTTCCCAAAGACTCTGAATTTTTTTTAACTCCGTACTTTTACCACAACCGCGATGTCCGGTAAATAAAATTGTTGTAAAATCACCTGCTTCTTGAAAATCCAAAACTGTACTGACATTATCAATAGCCGAAGTTTTCCGCACCAGCGACAGATCGACATAATACCGTTCCATTTCTGCTGGTTCAAGCGGCTCAACATTACAAGCTAAAAAAGCCGCTTTAAGAGTATTCGCACGCTGAAAACTTGAGTGAGGCATTCTTTTGAGCAGATAACAATCACCAACTTTTAAATTTTAAGCGATCGCCCATCAAATTTAGCAAACACAGCTATAGAACTCATAACACTCCGCGCGTAAGGAAAGGAAATTAGTTATGATTCCTACACTCATTGCATCCCAAACAGCCAAAGCTATGCGTTGTCTCCCCTTTCCTTGGTATCAGCACTCATAACTCGCTTAACCCTGAAAACTAGTTGCCAAAATTGAAGCGTTTGCAACAATTGCTCTTTCATGTATAAGAAAGGCTTAAGTATTTCCAAGAAATGTATAAACAGTTGCTGCAAAGGCTTCATACTTTGCAACAATTGCTGCGTCATGTATAAGAAAGGTTTAAGTATTTCCAAGAAATGTATAAGCAATTGCTGCAAAGGCTCCATGCTTTGCAACAATTGCTCCTTTATCTATAAGAAACGTTTAAATCATTGCAGCAATCGTTGTAATTAACTTATGAGTTGCTCTATAGTGCGTCACTTCGGCTGCGCCAACGGCATGGTTCGACTCCGCTCACCAGCCGCTCAGTGACCGTTGTAGACATCGCAAACCGTCTCCATGAGCATAGCTTGGCGCAGATAGCATCAATTCTCGCTAATTACTGCTGTAAGTCAACCTGGTAGAGAAACAGAAAGGGGTGCGTCCCAGTTTTTATTTTGCACTGCGAGAATAACTGTCATTGCGATCGCGCAGCGTGTCACAGACAAGCAATTGCATGGACTAGTTCTTAGTTGGAGATTTTGCGATCGCTTCTCTACGAGACGCTACGCGAACGCTTCACTTTGTTTCGCTCGCAATGACATACAAAAAAGTGGGATGCTCCCACAGAAAATGCGATCGCAATCAGCTGAGAAACATTGAATTTACGTTAACAGTATTGTTGTTTTTTAAACAGTGACAACAGCAAACACACGAGTCCCATTACTACCAATGGCACTGAAGAAGCAGATTCTGGCACAGGCTGAGGGTTTTGCACAGGCTGATAATTGATGAAATTTCCTTGAATTGGACTGAGTGATGCCAAAAGTTGCTCAATATCGCTAGATATATCAGTATCATTACCAACACTTTTAGAAGAGATGAGGCGGTTAAAGGTTTGGCTACTCGATTCATCAAAATCTCCTGTGAACCCAAGAAAATTTTGACCTATTTTACCTATAAGAGAGTCAATCAGATTGTTAACATCAGTTTTTATCCCTAATGGGGATAACTTTAAACTGCTGATATTATTGACGTTTCCAATCTTTGTATTATCAGTATTTGTTAACCAATTGCCATTACCAATAATTTCATTTCCATTGGTAAAAACCCAGTTACCATTACCAATAATTGTGTTATCAGTGCCGAAGTCCCAATTGCCGTTTCCAATGGTTGCGTTGTCACTGCCAAAGTGCCAATTTCCATTACCTAGTGTTGCATTATTACTGCCGTTGTCCCAATCCCAGTTGCCATTGCCAAGGGTTGTGTTACTCTTTCCAAATAGCCAGTTGCCATTACCAATGGTTGCGTTGTCATTATTAAAGTTCCAGTTACCATTACCAATGGTTGCACTGTTACTGCCATAATCCGAGTTAAAATTACCAATAGTCGCGTTATTACTACCAAAGTTCTTATTACCTTTCCCAACCGGTGCGTTGCTCTGATTAAAGGTTTGGCTACCTGAATTAGATGTATTGCCAGTGTTACTAAAAGGTATATTGTTACCAAGAACTTCTTTCAACGGATCGAAAGGCGATTGTTGAAGCAGACTTCCAGCACCTGCGATCGCATTACCACCACCTGGAATCGCATTACCACCGCCTGGAATCGCATTACCACCGCCTACAAACGGGTTACTACCACCTGCAAATGGGTTACTTCCTCCTAGAATCGCATTACCGTTACCTGCAAATGGGTTAGTAGCCCCACTTGGAATCGCATTACCGTTACCTGCCAAAGGGTTAGTAGCCCCACTTGGAATCGGATAACCACTGTTTGCAAAAGGATTACTACCTCCTGCCAATGTGTTGTCAATACCTTTGAAAAAGTTATCACCCAAAACTAACTTTAATCGATCAAAGATTAATTGCTGAAGCCCACTGCCACCATCACCTGCAAACGGGTTAATACCGCCACCTGGAATAGGATTGTTACCGTTACCTAATAACAGATTGCTACCACCCGTCAACAGGCTGCCTTTAGCAGCAGACAAACTGTCATTGGCAGCAAAGGAATTACTGTTATATAGGTTGCTAGCGCCACCTGCACTTAATGGATTAAATCCAGCATTTATGGGATTGACAGCAGACGCTTCCATTAGCACTAATTCTCCTATTTTTAGTTAAAAAATTATGGGGTCTTCAGTACTTCTTATACCAATTATGAATTTGCTAAACCCAAAATCTCTCTAAAATAAAGGCTTTAATAATCTTACCGTCAAACTAACAGAAGATATTGCCTAAAGCTTTACCTGAGAAGAGTTTCGGGCGTAAAATAGCAAACTAGTACAACAAGGCAGAAGGCACATCAGCGATAATACACGCTTTTCCGGTTTATCGAATAATATGTTTATTTGCGCCAAGCTGTACTAGCATACTACGTACTAAAGAACTCATCATTGTTCCTTTCTATTTATCTGCTGATTTTCGCAAATATTGTATTAAGCGAAGGGGTTTTGTCCACCAGTAGGAAATGCCGAGGTTTGTCCATCAGTAGGAAATGGCGAGGTTTGTCCATCAGTAGGAAATGGCGAGGTTTGTCCACCAGTAGGAAATAGCGAGGTTTGTCCACCAGTAGGAAATGGCGAGGTTTGTCCACCAGTAGGAAATGGCGAGGTTTGTCCACTACCCACTCCCTTGTCAAGCTTTGAGTTAACTAGCTTGTCAATAGTATCCCTCAAAGTTAACCCGTCCGGTATTTCAGTTGTGCTAATACCATAGGTCTGGCCAGCAGCACCAGTCAAAGGGTCTCTACCTTGGTTACTACTACCTGGGGATGGGCTACCGCCTGCCGATGAGCTACCGCCTCCAAATGGGCTACCACCTGCCGATGAGCTACCGCCTCCAAATGGGCTACCGCCTGCCGATGAGCTACCGCCTGCCGATGAGTTACCGCCTGCCGATGAGTTACCGCCTCCCAATGGGCTACCACCTGCCGATGAGTTACCGCCTCCAAATGGGCTACCACCTGCCGATGAGTTACCACCGCCTGTGGATGAGCTACCACCAACTTTGGATGGGTTGACACCGCCTGCAAAGATATTCCAGAAGTTGTCACCAGCGAAAGGATCGCCACCATAGGGTAAATCAGGCTGACCGCCACCAGCACCACCGGCACCACCAAATGGGCTACTGCCACTAGCACCACCACCTTCTCCATTACCAACACCACTAAATATCTTGGTGAGACCTTCTTTACCGACAACTCCTTCCAAGCGACCGAAGGGTGATTGGCTAATCGAATTGTTCCCACTAGTAGAGGAGTTACCGCTACCGCTACCACTATTACTTGGATTTTCTGCCATTAGATTAATCCTCATTATTGGATAAAGATTTTGCTAGCATCACAACATAAAATAGATAAAAATTAAGTCTATTTCATGGCTGCTTTGTTGTCTTTATTGTTAGCAAAACTAGTTAGTAGCTATTAAATTACTTGGTTATCTTTGTTAAGTGGAGATAATCAATTCTTAATCAATACTACCTATTTACACTTACAATTTATATGATTGAATTTTGAAACACAATGAAAAATATTTTGATATATTTATCAAACTTGTAGATATTTTTAGACAAGAATTTAAAAAATTAACTGATATGTTTGTAAGTAGGTGTAGATAAATAAACTTAAACTATGTAACTAAGCATAAAAGGCTCAAAACCTTTGCGGTTGCTTTGTTCCACTCGTAATAACGTAGTTATGAATTTTCCCGCCTACCTACTTAATAACAGAATTCAACTTGGTTAGACATTATATTGCAATGAATAATATTTTGATAAATTTACCAAATTTTTAGATATCTAATTAATTTGCGTTTAACCGGGCTTCTATCACTTTTAGCCGATGTAATACCGCCAGACTGATAACAATAAATAGCACGGTTTCTAATACACTGCAATACGCTGCATCATATTAAGTAGAACGGCGTGAATAATTCAAGGTTTGTAGTGAGGGCTGAAGCCCTCAGAAGAGGACTAAAGCCCTCACTACAAAATAATCTCAAGATTTTTTACATTACTTAATCTAGTTTGATTTATTCTTACCGATTTACTTAGCCCTCTTCTGTCACTTTCCGAAATAAGCAAGTAGTAACAAAGTGAAATTATCCAGAAGCATAACAGGTTTTAAATTGATTCATTGCACTAATTAATTGATTGAATCCCAGCAATAATTTAGAATTGG